>NZ_JAWDID010000001.1:0-308662 GCF_032464875.1 Allobosea rubneri | reverse complement strand
GGTGCCGGAGCCGCCGCCCGAACCACCACCGCTCCCGCCGCCTGAGCTTCCACCACCCGATCCGCCGCCACCATCCGGGCCGAAGCCGGTGTCGTTGCGGGTCATGGTCAGCGTCACGTCGCTGGCGCCATGGACCAGCGCCGGCGTCAGGAAGGCGAGGTTCGACGAGACGCCGGCGAACTGGCCGGTCACGCCGCCCGCGGTGAGGATGGTATAGCGCGTCCCCGCCGCATAATTGCCGGCCTCGGCCAGAACCTGGACGGTTCCGCCGGACAAGGTAGCCATCCCCGTCGCAGCGATCCGGTCGCCCTGGCCGGCGGCGTTGATCTCGACCTGATAGGTGGAGCCTGCCGCGAAGGCGACATTGCCGGTGACGTTCAGCGTCCCGATCGAATTGCCCGGCGCCACCATGCCGCCGCCCGCCACCGCGATCCCGCCGACCGTGCCGGAGCCGCCCAGCGAACCGCCGCCATTGATCGTCACCGCGCTCGCCAGCGAGCCGTTGACCACCAGCCTGCCGCCGTTGACCGTGGTCGCGCCGGTATAGGTGTTGGCACCCGACAGCGTCAGCGTGCCCGCGCCTGTCTTGATCAGCGCGCCGCCGCCGCTGATCACGCCGCTCACCTCGGTCGTGTCGCCATTGCCGCCGGTGGTGAGCGACGAATTCCTGAGCTCGTAATTGCCGGCGCCGGCGATCGATCCGACGGTGTCGTGGGCCTTGGCCTCGAAGATCGTTTCGCCGCCGGCACTGGTGGTCAGCCGCGCATTGCCGGCCGAGGCGTTGAGCCAGAACATCAAGGTCCCGGAATTGTCGATGGTCGCGTTTTCAGCACTGCTGCTGGAGGCGAATTCCACATGTGCGCCCGCATGATTGCGGATGGTGGCATTGCCGGCGGAGCTGGTGTTGAAGAAATAGAGCGCACCGGAATTGTCGATCGTCGCGTTTCCGGCCGTGCCGGTGTTCGCAAACTGAATAATTGACCCAGGATTGCTACGGATGGTCGCATTTCCGGCCGTGCTGCTGTCGACGAAGCCAACGCCCCCATTCTTGTTGCTTATGATGATCGCGGACCCGGCTGTACTGTTGTTTTGAAATACGACACTTCCGTTCGCGTTGCTGATGATGTTTGCCGCACCAGCCGTACTGCTATCTTGGAAGACAACAGATGAATGGAAGATGCCGCCGCCATTGACGATGGTGGCGCCGGCCGAGCTGGAGTTCTGGAAGTAGAGGCCGCCCCGATTGTTCAGCAGCTGTAGCTGTCCGGAATTGTTGACGATGCCCGAGCCGGAAAATGTCAGGTTCGCGGAGTTGGAAATGCCGTAGCTGCTGGCATGGCGATTGAAGGTGAAACCGCCCACGGTCCGATCGGAGCCGATTTCGACCGTCGTCCGGCTACTGCCGTCGAAGAAAGCCGTGCCGGAAGGAGCGCCGCTCGGCGTCCAGTTGCCGGCATCGCCGAAGACGGACGAGGTCGCACCGGTCCAGGTCGCGTTCTGGGCGAGGGCGTGCCCCGCCGACAGGCAGCCCAGAATCGTCCCGGCCAGAAGGGCGCGCCGCAGCGGCGCGTGAACTGAAATTTGCATGGCCTTGCCCCCGGATGGGCCAGCTCTCAGTGGCCGGCCTCAAAGCAAATGTGATCTGGAGCCATGACTCGACGTCACGGCTGATGGGATTCTCGACGATGATCGGCGCAAGCCGAGCCCGATGTCGCATTGGCGCCTGGGCTCGGCGGCTGGTGGGCTGTGTCAGCCGCTCATGGCGAAGGGCCGGCGATCAGGGAGCGACGCCTGAAGCGTCCGGGGATTCTCATGACCGCAGACACAGCTTCTGCCGGCCTCGGCCTGCGCCGATCGATGCCCTCGCCATAAGTCCCCAATGCCCCGTGCCGCTCTGAAGGCGGACCTCTGGTTGAATCTAGAAGGAAACCGCCGCGGGGCACCATGACTGGCGATCCCAACTTGATGACCTGACGTCCCTGCTCGCCGCGCGGCCAAGATCGTTCTTGGTTTCACCGCTGTCTTGGGCACCGGCCCGCCTCGACTTTACAATGCTGACGAACTCCCCAAACTCATCAGCGTCAGGTCCTCGATCCGGCTGAAGCCTGATCTGAATCGGGCGCGCTGAAACCGGGCAAGCCAGTGATGAGCAAGCACGAGAATTTTCCGCCCGAGGCCGAGGTTGCGTCGGAATTGCGCGCATCGCGCGGGCTCATCTGGCCCTATCCCCCAGGCGCGGAAAGCTATGCGGCCTGGAAGGCGGCGCTCTCCCGCCTTGTCGACTGCTCGATACCGGCGGATTTCGATCTGGCGTCGTTCGAGTTCTATGGCTGCACCTGGCAGCTTCCCGAAGCCTTTCTGCAGATCAACGGCGGATCGGCGATGACGATGTCGCGGACGCGGCGCGTCATCGCTGAAAGGCCGAATTCCCATATGTCGCTCTACCTTGTCGTGAGCGGTGAGATCACCACCGACTACGATGGGCGCAAGCGTTGCCATGCTCCCGGCGATATCGTCGCCGTCGACTATTCCAGGCCCTACGAGTGCCACACGACGGGCTATGAAGGCATAACCATCACCTTCGACAGGGCCAGTGCGCCCGCCAAGCTCCAGGGCGATGTCCATGGCATGGTGCTGGCCGCAGATAGCAGCGCCGGCGTCTATCTCGGTGGCCAGATCAGGTCGCTCGTGGACCATGTCGACGGCTTCAGCGTCGACCAGGCCCAGTCGGCCGTCGATGGCATCCTGCGGTTTGCCGAAGCGACGCTTCCTGCCGCTGCCCCGAGAAGGCAGTACGACGACATCTCCGTGCTGGATCGGGCTTATCGCCTCGCCCGGGGGAAAATGTCCGATCCGGATTTCGGTCCGGACGAGTTGGCGGATGCGCTGAGCGTCTCGCGCTCGAAGCTCTTTCGTTCGTTCGAGAACCATGGCGGTGTCCAGCGCTGGCTGCTCGGGGAACGGTTGAAGGCCAGCTTGCGGGCGATCGTGCTGTCCGAGGGAAAGCTGAAGATCGCGGCCGTGGCGCACCAGCATGGATTTCGCAGCGAGGCCCATTTCAGCCGAGCGTTCAAGAAGCGATACGAGATCAGCCCGAGCGCCGTGCTGGATCTGGCGATGCATTCCAAGGGCTCTGCGATGTATCTGAGCTGGGTCAAGAACAATGCGAAGGAGGAGAAGGCGACGATCGAGGCCTGGCTCGCCACCGCTCTCGGAAAGCAGAAATAGCCGACAGGAACGCAGCGCCTGCGTTGTCCGGCGGTCCGCGGCGCGGGGAATTGGCGAGACTCCCGATGGCTCCAGGCCAACTTTCCCTCTGGCCGCAAACGGCGATGACGATCAGTAAGGTTGGTGTAAGGCGGGCCGACATAAGGTCCTCTCACGAAACGAGCCGGCCGGGACGGTCGGACGGATGGAGAGAGGAAGAAGCCGATGACCAAGCAGGACCTGAACAACATCGCCCTGACCGACGAAGAGCTCGAGGCCGCGGCCGGCGGCGCCGGGCAGTGGGTCGCTCCCTCGCGCGGTCAGTGGTGGGTCTGGAAGGAGAGCCAGTCCTCCTTCACCGGCAATTCCGCCGACTTCCATGCGACGGGCAGCAGCAGCGGCGGCAACGTTCGCAGCGAGCTGATCGACGGCAAGCGCCATTTCATCAAGTTCGACGGCACCAAGGAGGTCACCGTCGCCATCCGCTGATGCGGTCGCGATGGTCCTTTGATCGCCCGGCTCCCCAGGGAGCCGGGCGATTGTGTTTTGAGAAGGCGTGGCAGCGCCGCTACGGCGTCGGCGGTCCCGATCTGCCAGCCGCCCGGTGGTCGTAGGCGGTCAGGCCATCTGGCGGCGGATCAGCCCGGCGAAGACGCCACCGGCGGCCGCCAGCGTCGCGTAGTCGCCCTGCTCGACGATGCGCCCTTCCGACAGCACATAGATCAGGTCCGCATCGCGCACCGTGCTCAGCCGGTGCGCCACCACCACGCGGGTGACGTTCATCTGCGCCAGCGTCGCCATGACATGGGCCTGTGTGGCGTTGTCGAGAGCGCTCGTCGCCTCGTCGAGCAGCATGATCCGCGGCCGCCGCGCTATGGCGCGGGCGAGCAGGAGCCGCTGGCGCTGCCCGCCGGACAGGGTCGCGCCGGCATCGTCGACATAGGTGTGCAGCCCCATCGGCATCACCGCGATGTCGGGGCCGAGGCCGGCGAGGCTCGCTGCCTCGAAGGCCGCCTCCAGGCTCAGCGGCGCCGTCCCTGCGATGTTGTGGTAGAGGCTGCCCGCCTCGATGCGGCTGTGCTGCAGCACGACGCCGAGCTGGCGTCGGACGGCGCCCCGGTCGAGATCGCGCAGGTCATGGCCGTCGAGCAGCACCGAGCCGCTGTCCGGCTGGTCGAAGCCGAGCAGCAGGCGCAGCAGCGAGGATTTTCCGGAGCCGGAGGGGCCTACCAAAGCGACGAAGGCGCCGGCGGGGATACGCAGCGAGACGTCGCTGAGCGCGCTTTGCCCGCCGGGATAGCTGAAGCTGACGCGGGACGCCTCGATCTCGCCCTGCAGCGTTCCGGGGTGAAGACTGCCGGCGTCGTCCTCCGTCGGCTCCACCAGGATCGGCCGCGCGCGCTCCCATAGCGGCAGGACCGTTGCCAGCGCCGGGATCAGGCCCGCGAGCGAGAGGATGGCGGAGACGAACTGGCCGGAGACGCCGGAATAGGTGACGTAGTCGCCGAGCGTCATCTTGACGCCGCCGAAGCCGACGAGCCCGATCAGCGCCGCCATGACGAGGATGTTCCAGCCGGCGCCGAAGGCGCTGACCGCGCTGCCGACGACGTTTGCCCGGAAGTTCACCGCCTGGTCCACCGCGAAGAGATGGGTCCACCGCGCCAGGAAGCGGTTCTCGGCGGCGGCGACGCGCAGCTTCGAAATGCCCTGGAAGATCTGCACGGTGAGCGTCTGCATCGCGCCGCTGTTGGCGAGCGCGCGGCGTTGCAATTGCAGCTCGAACAGGGTCATGCCAAGCAGGATCACGAGCTGGACGGCGCACACCGCGAGCGCGAGCAGAGCGGGCTTCAGCCCATAGCTCAGGAGCACGACGAGGTTGACGCAGGAGAACAGCACGCCGAGCAGTGCCGTGATGCTGGCGACGCCGACGGTCCGGCGGATCTGGTTCACCGCATCGGCGCGCAAGGCGAGATCGCCCGCGCCGTAGCGGCGGAAGAAGCCGGGCGACAGCCGCAGCAGGCGGCTCCAGAGCGCGCCCTCGACCGCCGAACCGAGCACGGATTCGACGCGCAGCACGGCAAGGCCGCGCACCAGCTCGAACCCCATCATCCCGAAGGCGACCGAGACCATCACCAGGATGAGCTGAAGGATCTCGCTGCGCACCCCGTCCGGGATGACGGATTGGATGAGCATGCCGGACAGGAAGGGCGTCGCCATGGCCAGCAGGCCGGCGGCGAGGCTCGCCAGCGCGATCAGCGCCATTTCGCCGCGCACGATCGAGAAGACGAAGGCGGCGAGCGCCCGGCCGGGACGCTCCTCACTGCCGGAGAAGCCGCGATAGAGCACATGGGCATGCGGGGTCAGCGAGGCCGCGACCCCGTCATCGACCCTCACCCGCTCGCCGCTGCCGGGGCGGACCATCCGCCAGCCGCTTCGTGCCGGCAGGAGCGCGACCGGCGTGCCGTCGCGCAGCTGCCCGACCATCGCCTCGCCGGCCTTTCGCCACCAGCCCTCCTGCAGCTTGAGCTCGCGCGACCTCAGCCCGGCCTTCGCCGTGTAGAGCGCGAGCGCATCCTCGTTCTCGCCGGCCGCGCGCAGCTGGCCGAAATCCGCCGGGAGCCTGACGCGCATCGCCCGGGCGACCGTCCGGATCGTCGCCGCGAGCGGCGGCTCCAGACCGGGGCGCACCTGCCGCGTCTGCGGCGCTCCGCGCCCGGCGAGCCTCGCCATCGCCGCAGAGATCGCTGCGGCATCCGCGTCGGCGACGTCTGCGACATGCTCGCTGAGAGCGGCCATTCTGGCGTCGCACCAGTCCTGCAGCAGCCGGCCGAGCGTCGCGTTGAAGCCCGCGAGCGCGGCAAGCAGGGTGCCCTCCCGCGCGAGCGCGGCGCTGTCGACCGCCTGGATCTCGCTTGCGCGCTCGACATGGAGCGGCGCGCTGCGCAGCACCGGCACCGGGAGGTCCGTTGGGCCGGCACTCCGCCCCCAGATGTTCGCGCAGGCGCCGGTCTGTGCGCGGCACCAGAGCAGGGCATGGGATCCACCGGGGAGGGCGGCTTCGCCCGCCGCCAGGTTCTGGAGACCAGGTTCCAGCCGGCATGACGGCACGCCGTCGGCAGGACCGGCCTGCGCCGGAAGCCCCGCCAGATGCCGCGCGCGCTCGGCTGTCACCGCGACCCAGGCTTCGGCGGTGCGCACGAAGAGGTCGGCCTGGCCCGCCAGATCGGGCAGGGCGATTGTCTCGACCGCCGCGCCGTCCTTCGGGATCAGGACGAGACGCATCCTGTCGGCTGCGAGACCGAATGCCGCTGCGCCCGCGCCGAGCATGGCGAGATGGCGCAGGCTGCCGGCCTGGCCCTTCTGCTCGACCAGCAGCTCCGCGCCTGCGCCGTTGAGCCGGTAGGCGAAGCCCTCTTCGCAGACGATGCGCGGCGGGGCGGACGGCCCTTCGGCCTCGGCGCGTTCGAGTAATTCACTCCGCACGGACGAGCTCCGCATAGCGGCCCGCGGCCGCGATCAGCGCCTGATGTGTGCCGCGCTCGACGATCCGGCCGCGGTCGAGCACGATGATCTCGTCGCAATCTCGCACCGTGCTCAGCCGGTGCGAGATCACCAGGGCGCTGACGCCGCGCCGCCGCAGATTGGCGAAGACCTCGGCCTCGGTGACGGGATCGAGCGCCGAAGTCGCCTCGTCGAGGATCAGGATCGACGGGTCGATGGCGAGCGCGCGGGCGAGCTCCAGGCGCTGGCGCTGGCCGCCGGAGAAGTTGAGCCCGCCCTCGGCGACATCGGCGCCGTACTGGCCGCGCCGGCGTACGATCTCCTCGTGGACGCCGGCATCGCGCGCCGCCGCGATGAGGCGGGCATCGTCGAGCGAGGCGTCCCAGAGCGCGATGTTGTCGCGGATCGTGCCCTCGAACAGCACCACATCCTGCTCGACATAGCTCAGCGAGCCCGCGAGCACGCGGCGCGGAACCTCGCCGGCCGCCGTGCCGTCGAAGCTTATGCTTCCCTCGGCCGGTTGCAGCAATCCCGCGACCAGCCGCGCCAGGGTCGACTTGCCGCTGCCCGAGCCGCCGACCACTGCGACCCATTGGCCGGGCGCGATCGAAAGGTCGAGCTTCTCGATCAGCCCGGCCTGGCCCGGATAGGCGAAGCCGAGACCGCGGATGTCGATGCTGCCGGAGAGGCGGCCCTGCTGCGCCGGCCAGTTTGCGGAGACCGCCACATCGCCCTGCAGGCGTGGGGCCGGCGCATGGCGCATCGTGTCCTGCACGCGCTCCAGGTCGCCGCGCAGCTCCTGCAGCCCCGCGACCGCGCCGACCAGCGACTGGACCGGCGTGTGGAAGGCCTGGAGCACGGCCAGGAAGGCGATGAGCGTGCCCACTGTCATCTGGCCGTCCATGACCTTCAGCGCGCCCCAGCCGAGCAGGGCCGCATAGGACAGGCTCTTGATCACCGAAGGCGCCAGGGTGAGGAACAGCGTCGAGCGCTCCAGCTCCTGCATCATGTTGAGCAATTGCGCCTGGGCGCCCATCAGACGGGTGAAGAAGGCGTCCTCGGCGCCGGAGGCCTTGATCGTCTCGATCGACTGGATGCCGCCGAGCGCGACGCTGGCCATGCGCGAGCGCTGGACCACCACGCGCCTGACGCCCTCGACGCGGATCCGGGTGATGAAGGCGATCGCCGCGATGTCCGCCGTCGCGAAGGCGAAGCAGGCGAGCGCCATCGGCACGTCGTAGACCATCATGATGGCGGCACTGATCAGCGCGCCCATGATGCTGAAGAGCGCCGAGGAGATCGAGACCACGGCGCTGTGCGACAGGCGCCGCGCGGCCTCCATGCGCGAGGTGATGTCGCCGACATGGCGCTGCACGAAGAAACCGATCGGCAGGCGCAGCATGTGCGCCATCAGGCCGACGGCGGATTCGGTGCCGAGCCGCCGCTGCAGCCGGGCCAGCACCAGCCCGTGCAGCCAGGACAGCAGCATGGAGAGCAGGGCCGAGCCGATCAGCGCCAGCAGCAGCGGCCGCAGCCAGCTCGTCGCGTGCTGGACCATGATGTTGTCGGCGAAGATCTTGCCGGCCGCGGGTACGAAGATCGGCGGCAGCACGTTGCAGAGCGCGATGATGCCGAGGAAGCCCAGCGCCGCGCGGGTCTCGCCGCCCTTCGGCAGCAATGCGCGCAGCAGGCTTGGCCGCTCGCCGCCCGGCTGAAAGGCGGGCGTGGGCGAGAAGGTCAGAAGGATACCGGTGAAGGCGCCGTCGAATTCGGCCGCATCGACGCTGCGCCGGCCATGGGCGGGGTCGTTGATCTGGACGCGCCCGCGCGACACGCCCTCGATCACGACGAAATGGTTCATCTGCCAGAAGGCGATCGCCGGAAAGCGGTGCTGCACCAGCGCCACCGGCTCGACGCGCCAGCCCTTGGCTTCCATGCCGAAGCTGCGCGCGGCGCGCAGCAGGGATGCCGCCGTGGCGCCGTCGCGCGTCACCTGGCAGGCCTCGCGCAGCCGCTCCAGCGGTAGCCAGAGGCCGTGATAGGCCAGCACCATGCCGAGCGCCGCCGCCCCGCACTCGACCGCCTCCATCTGCAGTATGGTCGGGACGCGGCAGGGCCGTCCCGCGCTCGGCAGGGGCGGCATGGTGGCGGCCGCTGGCGGACTCTCAGTCATGGCCGCGCGCCTTCACAGGCCGGTCCAGCGGCGCAGCGCCGGAATGATCAGGGTGATCGGCGGGGCGCGCCGCACGGTGACGTTGGCCGTGAGCAGCAGCCCGCTGCTGAGCGGAATCTCGTGCCCGCGCTGCGAGGTCCAGGCATAGCCGGCGCTCTCGCCGGGGGGTGTCTCCAGCGTCGCCCGCACTTCGAAGGGGGCGCCGTTGCGCGCCATCTGCCGGGCGAGATCCGGATTGCCCAGCCTTTCGGCGATCTCGGCCTGCCCCTCCGGCTGCGGCGAGACCGAGACCACCTTGCCGACGAGCATGCCGTATTCCTCGCGCGGTGCGATCGAGGGCGAGAGCCTGACCTCCATCCCCGGGGTGATGCGCTTGCCCATGTCGCCCGGGACGAAAAACAGGGCCTCCAGGCGCTCGCCGCCGGTTTCGAGCGTGACGATGCGCTGTCCGGCCGTGACCAGCGCGTTCATCGTCACCGGCACCAGGGCGACCATGCCGTCGCGCGGCGCACGAATCTCGTCGGCGAGCTTGCGGCTCAATCTCGCCTGTTCGAGCTGGCCCTTGAGATCGAGGATCTGGCGCTGGCTCGCCTCCAGCTCCTGGTCCCGCGTGCCGCCGAGCGCCAGGATCGCGCCATTCAGCGCGGCGAGTTCGGATTGCGTGCGCGACAGGCTGGAGCGCGCGCTGAACAGCCGCTCGCGCGCCTCCTGCACGCGGTCGGTGGTGCCGGCGCCGCGCGAGAACAGCATTTCGCGATTGGCCAGCGTGCCCTCCGCTTCGGCGATCCGCTGACGGGTCAGGTCGGCGGCCTCGTCCAGCTCCTCGCGCCGGCGCTGCTGCGAGACGTTCTCGGCCGCGACCCGAACCTCGTAGCGCTGGGTTATGGCGGTGCGGTGGTCCTCGGCCTGGTCGATGCGGCGCTCGAGATCGGCGATGCGCGCATCCTCCTCCGGCGTCGTCAGCGAGGCGACGATCTGCCCGGCCGTGACCTTCTGGCCTGCCGGAACGAGCCCGTCGATCCAGCCCGATTTCGGTGCGTTGAGCCCGATGAAGACGCCGCCGCTGCGCACGAACATGCCGGGGCCCTCCACCGTCTCGCGATAGCGCGCCAGGCAGGCCCAGACGATGACGGCGATGCAGAGCGCCAGGCAGAGCAGCCCGGCGATCCATTCGACGCGGCCCACCACGCGCAGCGGCGCGTGGAAATCCTCCGGCCGGTCTAGCTGCTGCAGCGACTGCTGCCGGAACAGGCTCCCCGTGCCCCGCTGCGTCGCCGGGGGTGACTCAACCTCTGACATCCGCAGCGATCCCGATCTCTCCGTATCCCGGCCAGCTAAGCTGACCAAACGTTGAGTATTCGCAAATGCCGGCGGCATTTCTGCCGCCGGCCAGGCTGACGACGGGTATGGCGGCCAGGCTCTGGAGCGCGAGAGCCGGGAACTGCGGCATGCGACGAGAGCTTGCGCAAGGCATCGGCCGATTCTGAACAGGCGCTTTGTGCGAATGCTTGCGCTCGATCGCGCCGTGATCGCGGCGGCCTAATGTCACAGCGGTCCTGCGTGCGGCCTGTGTGGCGAGGGCATGATCGAATATGCGGCGATGTGGCCGGGCGGGCTGATGCTCCGCAAAGAAGCCCGCTTCCAGGAAGAAAACGCGTCAAAAGTTAGAAAAACTCAATATTCCGATTGAAAACCTAGTTCTGCAGAGCGTCCGCCGCGAGCCGTAAAGAATAAAAATCTGCCCCTGGGGCAGATTGAACATCACATTCTTCCAATTTGCGGTAGTTCTGATATGCGCTCGTTGCGCAAGCGATTCGGATACGCCTAATTGTCTAAAACTGATATTCTGCGGCGGGTTCGCCGGCCTTTCTCGCTCCCCAGCCTGACTCTTTCTCTCGAACCTCGTTTCATGTTCGACGCCGCTGGCGCCACGACGGCTGCCGCGGTCGCTGCCGACATGCACGTGTCTGCAGAAGTGGCTAATAAGCCGGCGAACGACCAGGATCGCGGCGCCGCTGCCGGCAATGGAGTATCGGACACGGTCACCGATGTCGGGCCGTTCGGTGGCAAGGCCGAGGCGCAGCTGATCGAAGCGGAAGGCCGCTCGCAGGCGTCGCGGCACGAGATCGTCTTCGTCGATGCCCGCCTGCCGGAGCTCGGCAGCCTGACGCCGGCGCCCGGCGTCGAACTCATCGTCCTCGATCCCGAACGCGACGGTCTTGCGCAGGTGAGTGCGGCGCTGGCCGGGCGCAGCGGCCTCGATGCGGTGCATTTCGTCGGCCATGGCGAGGGCGGCGCCTTCACCCTCGGCCGAACGGTAGTCGACGCGGCGCTGCTCGAAGCTCGCGGCGCCGAAATCGCCTCCTGGAGCGCGGCGCTGAACGCCGATGCCGACCTCATGATCTGGGGTTGCGACGTCGCCGGCACGCCCGCGGGCGAGGCGCTGCTCGGTAGCCTCGCCAGGCTGACAGGCGGGGATGTCGCCGCCTCCGAAGACACGACTGGCGCACAGGAGCGCGGTGGCGACTGGGTTCTGGAAGCGCACACCGGCGCGATCGAGACGGCTCTCCCCTTCGCGGCCGAGGCCGTAGCGGCCTGGAACCATGAGCTCGCCCCTCCGACCATCTCCGGCTCCGAGAGTCTGCAGGTGGCCGAGCCGAGCACGCTCAACCCGGCCTTCGGCACGAGCGCGAGCGTCAATCTCGGCGATGCCGGCTGGGGGCTGGGCTATAATCCGGCCGACGCCAACGATGCCGTGACCGTCTCCGTCACCGTCTCGGATACCAGTATCGGCGCTTTCGCCGATACGGTCGGCGGCGGCGTCCAGCTCGGTAACGTCTGGACCTTCAACGGCACGATGCAGCAGGCCGACGCCTGGCTGAAGGGGCTGACCTTCACGGCGGCCGATGTCGAGCGCGGCAACGCCATCGCCTCGACCAATATCGCGGTCTCGGTCACCAACCAGACCGATGGTGGCACGGCCGACAGGACCGCGGCGATCCGTGTCACCGCCTCCAACGATCCGACCGTGCTCGACGACGTCACGGTCAACGTCGCCGAGGTCGGTCCGGGCGGCGCGCCGAGCGTGACCATCCTCGACGGTAGCATGATCGCGCCGACGGACGCGGAGGTGGCGTTCGGGTCCCAGAGCAAGGCCCAGATCGTCTATACGCTCGATACGGATACGCAGCACGGCTACCTCACCCTGGCCGGGGTCCGCATCGGGCAGGGCTCGGTCTTCACCCAGGCCGATATCGAGGCCGGTCGGCTAGCTTATGTCCATACCGCGACGGGAGCCCTTCAGAACACGCAGGACGCCTTCGTCGTGCGCGTCAACGACGGCGCGACGCCGCTGTCCCATTCCGAGCTCGCGACCATTCGGCTCGATATCGCGCCGGTCAACCAGGCGCCGAATGTCTCGGGCGACGGTCGCGTCTACGAAGGGCAGCCCAACAACGCCCAGGGGCCCGGTCCGGCCCCCTCGAGGGTCGGCGACTACATCGTGGCCGATGGCGGTGGGGACCCGAACGATCCCTTGCTGATCGTCCGGCTGGATTCGCTGCCCGCGGACGGCATGCTCCATTTCAACGGCACGGTCACGATCGGCGGCGTCGTTCAGACGATAGACCGCGCCATCACCGTCGCCGACATCGCGGCCGGGATCAGTTTCGCCTACGCCGATCGCGGCCGGCTGACCTATGCCCATAACGGCGTGGATCGGGCCAATGGTCGGCCGAACCCGCAGGACGGCTTCGACGTCACCGTGATCGACGGTGGCGGCGGGGCCGGCGCCGCCGCGGCACTGTCCGCCTCTTCCCGGATCACGCTCGACGTCCTGCCGGGACGAGCCGGTCTGGGCGGGCGGCTCGCTCGAGGCGACGGTCGACGCTTCGCACCGGATCACGCTCGACACCGGCATGCTCAATGTGAGCGATCCGGATTCGCTGGACGACAGCCTGTCCTTCGTCGTCACCGGGCGGGAGATGGACAAGGGCCGGCTCTATCTGACGCCGGTGGGCGGCGGAGCTCCCGTCCCGCTGCCTGTCGGCGGCACCTTTACGCTCGCCGACATCAAGGCCGGCCGTGTCCAGTACGTCCAGCATCTCGGCGCCGGTCCGAACGAGACCGACAGCTTCCAGTTCCAGGTCGTCGACAACGGCGTCTCGCTGCATTGGCGCGAGGACGGCACGCTCTATGAGCGCCCGAGCGGCATCTATGACGACCCGGCCAGCGAGACGAGCAGGCTGAAGAACTTCACCTTCACGGTCCGCCTCCACGAGACGCAGGATGGCGAGGGCGGCGCACTGCCGGCCGACCCGGATCGCACCCCCTCGCATCAGACGAGCGAGCACGCCGGCACCGACGCCAGCGGTCATGCCGTCGGCAACCTGACCGAGGGCGGCACTGTCGTCCTCTATGACGGCCGGCCTTCGGGCGGCGTGGAACGCCCGGGCCTGCACTATTCCGTGCCCGGCGCAGCGCCCGAGCAGATCGTCTATACGGTGATGTCCTTCGACGGCGTCGCCTCGGCCGTTTCGGCCTCTCGGTCGAGCAGATGGAGCGCGTCGCCCTCGTCAACCGCTCGGAGCTCCGCGAAGAGGGCTACAACGCCCGCATCGTCCGCAACGAAGGCCATCGCGCCCTGCTGCGCCTCGTGCCGGGTGTCACCCTGCTCGGCTCCCTGAACTACGACAGCAACAGCTACCTGCTCTTCAACAACTGGCAGGAAGGCGGGGTGCGCGTTGCCGCGAACCTGCTCCGCATCGTGACCAACTATCCCAAGATCAGCCAACTCAACGAGGTCCAGTCGGAGATCTCCGAAACCCGGCGACTGGCCACGACGATGGCCGTCCTGGCGCAGGTCCAGGTCTCGGCCCAGCAATACCAGATCGCGCGGAAGAGCTATGAGCGGCTCAATTCCATCTCGACCATCAACCGGCGCATCGCCCAGCTGTCACGCGATGGTCAGGAGGCCCAGACGACCTCCGAGCTCGATGCGATCCGCGAGAAGGCCGCCTCGGCGCTGACCGAGCTGCGCCGGCACCGCGCCTATGCCGATCTGCAGAATGCCCATGCCGCGATCAATGTCAGCCTCGGCCTCGACCCGGTTCCGGCCGAAGCCTTTGGCCGCGATCTCGGCGAGCTGACAGCGCAGATCAATCGCCGCAACGAGGAGTGGCGGGCCGGCCGCATCGCGGTTCCGCGCCTCGATGAGGTCGAGCAGCCGGCGAAGCCGGGCACGACGACCGTCGCCAACGCGCTCTAGATGGCCTTGCCGCGACCGGATCGCGACCGGCCCGCGCGGGAGCAGGCCGGCCGGGCGGCACGCTTGCCGTGCTATGTCGTTGCGGCCGTGCTGCTGTCGGGCCTTGCGCCGGTACGGCCGGCTGCGGCCGAGTCTGCCGTCGAAGTCCGGGTGCAGATCACCCCGCGCCACGCGACCATTCTGTCGAGCGAGATCGCCGGCAAGATCAGCGAGCTGCCCTTTCGGGAAGGGGAGGCCTTCGAGAAGGGGCAGGAGATCGCTTCGCTCGACTGCGATTCCTATCGGGCGCGGCTCCAGCTCACCGACGCAAAAGTGAGCGGCGCCGAACGCAAGCTGGAGGCGATCCGCCTGCTCGATCAGCGCAAGGCGGTGGGGCGCATCGACGTCGATCTGGCGGCGAGCGAGTTCGATGCCGCCAAGGCCGAGCAGCAAATGGCAGCCAAGGACGTCAGCCGCTGCATCGTGCACGCCCCGTTCAGCGGCCGCATCGCCGAATTGCGGGTGAAGCGCCATCAATACGTCGCCGCCGGCGAACCGCTGGCCGACATCCTCAACGAGCGCGAGCTCGAGATCGAGCTGCTCGTGCCGTCGCGCTGGATTGCCTGGCTGAAGGCCGGAACCCGGTTCACCACGCGGATCGAGGAGCTGCAGCGCGACTATCCGGCCGAGGTGACGCGCATCGTGCCGCGCATCGACCCGGTGAGCCAGACCCTGAAGATCTACGGCACGATCATGGGCGCCCATGCCGAGCTGGTCGCCGGAATGAGCGGCATTGCCCAATTGACGGCGCCCCCCCGCGCGCCATGAACAGCCAGTCCTCGACGCCGCTACTCCGGCTTTCGTTGCTGCTGCAGCTCGAACGGAGGGCGCGGGCGGCGAAAGGCGACGAGCTCGCCTTCCTGATCGCGAACGAGACCTTTGGGCTGGTCCCTTACCGGCAGGCCTTCCTCTGGAGCGGCGCGTCGCAAGGGCGGATCCTGTCCATGTCCGGGATCGCGACGGTCGAGCGCAATGCACCGATGGTCGCCTGGCTCGAAAAGCTCTTCGGCGCGATCGCACGCTCCGACGCGTCCGGGCCGCGCACGCTGACCGCCGGGGATGTGCCGCAAGCCAACCGGCAGGACTGGCCGGAATGGCTGCCGCCCTATCTGGTCTGGCTGCCGCTCGGGCACGGCGCGGATGTCCTCGTCCTTGCCCGGGAGACGGAGCTTGACGAGGGCGACCGGCAACTGCTCGGCTTCCTGGTCGATGCCTATGGGCATGCCCTTGCCGCGCAACGCCCCCGCGGTCTGGCGGGGCGCTCGCTCGGCCTCGCCACCCGCCGGAAACGGCTGATCGGTGCGGGAGCGGCCGCACTTGTTCTGCTCGCGGCCTTCTTGCCGGTGCGGCAGACGGCGCTGGCACCAGCCGAGATCGTTCCGCGCGAGCCGGCGGTCATCCGCGCGCCTCTGGAAGGGGTGATCGACCGGATCCTGGTCAAGCCGAACCAGCCCGTTTCGGCGGGCGACGTGCTGTTCAATCTCGACGATCGCCGCCTGACCAACCAGCTCGACGTCGCCAATGGCGCCCTGCAGGCGATCGAGCTCGAGCTGCGGCAGGCCAGGCAGCTCGCCGTCGTCGACCAGAAGGTGCGTTCGACGCTGCCCATGCTGCAGGGCAAGTTCGATCAGCAGCGCGCCGAGATCGCCTATCTGCGCGAGCAGCTGGCGCGCATCGAGGTGCGGGCGCCGCGCAGCGGCGTCGCCGTGCTCGACGATCCCAGTGAATGGCTCGGACGGCCGGTCGCCATCGGCGAGAGGGTCCTTGTCGTCGCCGACCCGGCGAAAGTCGAGATCCAGGCGAGGTTGTCCGTCGCCGATGCCATCCAGCTCGACGACGACGCGCCGTTACGCCTCTTCCTCAACATCGCGCCCGAGCGGCCCCTCGATGCGGTCCTCAGCCAGTCCTCCTATCAGGCGATCCAGGGGACGGACGGCGTGCTGGCCTATCGCCTCAAGGCGCGCCTGACCGGCGAGGAACAGCCGCGGATCGGCCTCAAGGGCACGGCGAGGATCTATGGGGAGCCTGTGCCGCTGGCCTATGCCCTGTTCCGCCGCCCCTTCGCGGCGCTGCGGCAATGGGCCGGGCTCTAGCCATGGCGACCGCCGCCGGAGCCCTGTCCGCTGACGCGCCGCTGTCGCCGCTGCGCGACGAGATCATGCTCGAGCCGGGCCCTTCTCTGCGCGGCGGGGCGCCGAGCTGGACGCTGTGCGACCCGGCGCGCAATCGCTTCTTCAGGATCAGCTGGGTCGAGTTCGAAATCCTTTGCCGCTGGCGCCTGCGCCGTCCGCAGGAGATCGTGCGCAGCGTCAATGCCGATACTGCCCTGACGATCGAGCCGGAGGATGTCGAGAGGGTTTCGTCCTTCCTCGACCAGGCCGAGCTGCTGCGCCGATCCACCCCGGACGATACGGGCCGGCTCGTCGGGCGCCAGCTTGCCGGCCGGAAGGACTGGCTGAGCTGGCTCCTGCACAGCTACCTCTTCGTACGGGTGCCGCTGCTGCGGCCGGAGCCGCTGCTCAGGGCGCTGCTGGCGGCCGTACCCTGGGTCTATGGCCGGACCTTCTTCCTCGTGAGCCTGCTTGCGGGGCTGACCGGCCTTTTCCTGGTCACGCGGCAATGGGACGGCTTTGTCTCCGCGCTGCCATGGTTCTTCTCGCTGGAAGGCATGGTGGTGGCCGCGCTGGCCCTGTTCGCCGCCAAGGCTCTGCACGAAATCGGGCACGGGCTGACCGCGGTCCGCTATGGCTGCCGCGTCCCGACGATGGGCGTCGCCTTCCTCGTCATGGCGCCGGTGCTCTACACCGACACCAGCGCCGCCTGGCGCCTGCGCGAGCGCCGGCATCGGCTCGCCATCGGCGGCGCCGGCATCGCGGCCGAGCTCTACCTCGCGCTCTACGCGCTGCTGCTGTGGAATTTCCTGCCTGACGGCGTGCTGCGCAGCGCGGTCTATCTGTGGGCGACCTCGACCTGGATCCTGACTGTCCTGATCAACGTCTCGCCCTTCATGCGCTTCGACGGCTATTATCTGCTCTCCGACATCGTCGAGATCCCCAATCTGCAGGAGCGTGCCTTCGCCCTGACGCGGCATCGCATCCGGCGGCTGCTGTTCGCCTTCGACGAGGAGCCGCCCGAACACTGGCCGGAGCGCACACGGCTCTTCCTGATCTCCTGGGCGGTCGCGACCTGGATCTATCGCTTCTTCCTGTTCCTCGGGATCGCGCTGCTCGTCTACCACATGTTCTTCAAGGCTCTCGGCCTGGCGCTGTTCGCCATCGAGATCTGGTTCTTCATCCTGCGGCCGGTCATGCGCGAATTGGCGGAATGGGGACGGCGGCTGCGGACGACCGGCCTCAACCGGCGCAGCCTGACGAGCCTCGCGCTGCTGGCGGCCCTGCTCGCCGGCCTGTTCGTGCCGTGGCGAACCTCGCTGCATCTGCCGGCCATCTTGGCGGCGCGGGAGCGCACCCAGCTCTATCTTCCCGTCGCTGCGCAGGCGAAGGCCGTTCACGCCGGCGTCGGCGACAGCGTCACGGCGGGGCAGGCGATCGTCAGCTTCGAGTCGCCGGACCTCGCCTTCAAGCTCGCTCAGGCCGGACGGAACGTCGCGAGCCTGGCCGCCCAGATCCAGGCCGTGGCGACCGGAGCAGGCGATCCGGCGCGAGCCTCGGTTCTGGCGGAAAGGCTCGCAGCCGCACGCTCGGAGGTCGCAGCCCTCGAGCAGGAAAGCGAACGCCTTGTGGTCCGGGCCCCCTTTGCCGGCGTCGTCGCCGAGCTCGCCGAGCCGCTCGGGGACGGTGAATGGTTCAAGGCCGGCGAGGCCGTGGCCTATATCGTCGACCTCACCGCCGTCAGGATCGACGCCTATGTCGAGGAGGCCGATCTCGGCCGGCTGGCGCCCGGAGCCGGTGGCACTTTCATCCCGACGGACCTGTCGCAGGCCGGCATCGACGTCCGCGTCGCGGCGATCGATGAGACGGCGGTACGCGCGCTGCCGGATCGCGAGCTGGCGTCGCTGCACGGCGGCCACATCGCCGTGCGCCAGGATGAGAACCGCCAGGCGGTTCCGGAAGTCCCGGTCTATCGCGTCGCGATCGAGGCCCTGACCCATCCGCAAGTGCGCCACACCATCGTCGGAACGGCGGTCGTCGAGGCGAAGCCGGTTCGCCTCTACAGGCTGATCGTCAATTTCGCTCTGAGGATCTTCTACCGGGAAGGGGCGCTCGGCTAGCCCGGTGGATAGCTCCAGAATCTGGCACGGTGACGAAGGGAGCCGTCCGCTTGTGGCAGGCGCCTGAGGCGCTCGGCTCAAAGATCGGAGCCGCCGCAGCCGCAACGGCGCACGTCTTGATGCGTAGAGCTGGCGATGGCTGGAACAAGCGATGCCGAGAACATGGCCCAGATCGAGCGCGCCACGGACAAGGCGCGATGATCGATCGCCGGCAGGCCGAGCGGCGCGGCCTCGCAGGCACCGGGCAGGCCAAGATCGACAACGTCATCGACCTCCACGCCAAGCGCCGAGCCCAGAACCAAGTGCAAATCTGGGATTGTAAGCGGCCCTGCAAACGGGCTGTAAACGGCGCCCTCAAAAGGAGCCAAGTAATGGCGCGCCCGACACGATTCGAACGTGTGACCTTTGCCTTCGGAGGGCAACGCTCTATCCAGCTGAGCTACGGGCGCAAACCGTGAAGGCTGGATAGCTGATCCCAGCCGCTTCGGCAATGCGGGATTTCGCGATTGAGTGAAGCCCGAGCGCGGCAAAGGTCGCGCATTCGAATCGTGTCGGGCGTGGCGGGGCTGTGGCTGCTCATCGACAGTGGTAGATCGTCGAACGGACCGATATGCGGTGATCGCCTTCATCGTGATCCGCATTGCGATAGACGCGTCCGCGGTGACGAGGCTTGCGAACTTCGCCCGGGGGAAGCCGGCGGCTCAGCACAGACTCTGCCTCGGCTGATCGACCGCCGGGCCTGGGTTGGCGTCAGCCGCTACGCGGTCACTTCTCGGCGGCACGCAGACGCGCCGATTTCGTCGCGCCTCGGATCGCCCGCGCCAGCCAGGGCGCGCATACGCTCAACGCCGTCACCACGAACAGGGCGACCACGATCGGGCGGCTAAAGAACAGCAGCCAGTTGTGGTCGAAGATCAGCAAGGACTGCTTCAGCGTCTCCTCGACCATCGTGCCGAGCACCAAGCCCATCACGAGCGGCGCAGGTGAGAAACCATAGCGGCGCATCACATAGCCGATCACGCCGAAGCCGAGCATCACCCAGACATCGACCAGCGACTGGTTGGGGCCGTAGGCGCCGACGATCGCGAAGACCAGCACGCCGGGCCACAGGATCGCATCGGGGATCAGCGTGATCCGGGCGAAGAGCTTGGCGGCGAACAGGCCGAGGACGACATAGATCAGGTTCGAGGCCAGCATCGAGGCGAAGACCGCGTAGAGCAGGGTCGGCTGCTCGTTGAACAGATGCGGGCCCGGCCGAACGCCCTGGACGATCAGGCCGGCGAGGATGATCGCCGTGGTCGCGCTGCCCGGTATGCCGAGCGCCAGTGTGGGCACCATGCTGCCGCCGACCGCGGCGTTGTTGGCGGCCTCGGGGCCGGCGATGCCCTCGATCGAGCCCTTGCCGAACTCGTCCTTGTATTTCGACCAGCGCCTGGTCTCGTTATAGGAAATCAGGGCGGCGGTGGTCGCGCCTAACGCGGGCAGAATGCCGATGAAGGTGCCCAGCACGCTCGACAGCCCGATCGCCTTGGCGCATTTGCGATAGTCGGCCATGGTGGGCAGCTTCATCACCCCAAGGCCAAGCCGCTCGGGAATGATCTGCAGCCTGCCGGCCTGCACCAGCAATTCGCTGATCGCGAACAATCCAGTCAGCACCGGCACCAGGCCGAGCCCCTCGCTCAGTTCGGGGACGCCGAAGGTGAAGCGGTCGACGCCGGTCATCAGATCCAGCCCGACCGTCGCCAGCAGCACGCCGAAGGCCCCGACCATCAGGTTCTTGATGCCCGTAGAGCTGCCCACGGCAGCCAGCATCGACAGGCCGAAGATCGCGAGCGCAAAATATTCGGGCGGGCCGAAGCTGTATGCCGCCTTCGCTAGCAGCGGGGCCGCGACGATCAGCACGAAGACGCTGAAGATGCCGCCGATCGCGCTTGCGATCGTCGATATGCCCAGGGCTCGCCCGGCCTCGCCGCGCCGCGCCATCGGATAGCCGTCATAGGCGGTTGCCGAGGCGGACGGATCACCGGGCGTGTTGATCAGGATTGCGGTGATCGAGCCGCCGAAATTGGCTGCGCAATAGATCGCGCCGAGGAAGGCGATGCTGGCGACCGGGCTCATGGTGATGGTGATCGGCAGGAGAAGTGCCGCCGTCGTGCTGCCGCTGAGGCCCGGCAGCGCGCCGACGATGACGCCGAGCACGGTTCCCGCGAGGATGATGCCGACCATATAGGGGTCGGCGAGGATCGCCATGCCGGCAAGAAAAGCGTCCATCTGGTCCTCGTAGCGGGTTGCACAACGCTCCGGCAGGCGCGATGCAGCGCGCTGCTCAGCTCAAACAGGTCTGAAGAAATCCGCGGGGCAGGCCGATGCCAAAGCCACGCACAAAGGCGAAATGCAGAGAGAGCGACATGCCGGCGGCGATCGTTGCCAGCAGCAGCAAGCGCCGCTCGCCCCAGAGACGCCCGATGCCGATGATTGATGCGACGACGGCACCGTGGATGCCGAACACCGCCATGGCCGCCATTACGCCGCCGACCGCGGCCGCTGTGGCGTAGACCATCGGATGTACCGCCTCGATCTCCGGCTGGCAGCGGCTGCGGGCCGTCCAGGCCAGCCAGCACGCCAGCACGATGATGACGCTGAGCACGAGCTGCGGAAAAGCCGCCGGACTCATGCCCGTGGAAATCGCCGCCGGGACGTCGTCAAAGGCCAGTGTCAGGCCCCAGACCGCGAGGGACAGCGCGATGATGACGAGGGCAGTCGTGACATCTGAGCGGACACGGCCGGGCACGGACCCGGCCGCAGCGGATGTCGCGGCGTCCCGTTCCGTCGTCGACGCTGCAAGCGTGGTCGACGGCGACGGAAGCTGCCGGGCCATCATTTCTTGATCCCGATCGAGGTCAGGGCGGCGTCGCCGGTTTTCAGGAATTCGTCGATCTCGGCCTGCCATTCGGCGCGGCCGACGACGCTGTCCCGGGATTGGCCGGAGCTCTTCAGATAGTCCTGATAGATCTGGCCCTTCATGGCCTTGACCACGCCCTCTTCCAGCACCTTGATCCGGTCCTCCGGCGTGCCTTTCAGAACGGCGAAGCCGCGCGTCGTCGAATAGACCGCTGGAATGCCGATCTCAGCCGCCGTCGGGGTCTGCGGCAGCGAATCCATCTTGTTCTTGGAGAAGGCGATCAGCGCCCTGACCTCATTCGCCTTGATCTGCGATTCAGCCTCGGCGTAGTTCAGCAGCGCGCCATCGAGATTGCCGCCGACGAGATTGACGACAATGTCGCCGCCGCCGCGGAAGGGTACGACGATCGGCTTCAGCAGCCCGGCCTTCTCGGCGAAGCCGACGACGGCGATGTGATCGACGCTGCCGATCTGAGTGGTGCCGAACTTCAGCGACTTGGCCTTGGCCGCCGCGATGAAATCCTGCGCCGTCTTGTAGGGGCTGTTGGCCCCGACCATCAGAACTTGCGGGTCCTCGGTGGCGCGAGCGATGCCGACGAGATCGCCGACCTTCACTCCAGCGCCCTTGCCTTGCAACAAGGTCAGCAGATGGGTCTGCGTGATCAGCATGATGGTGTGGCCGTCCTTGGCACGGGAGGCGGCATATCCGAGCGAGGCCGAGCCGCTGCCGCCGGTCTTGTTGGCGACCACGAGCTCTGTCTTCAGTGCGGCGGGCGCCTGAACCATCATCATGCGGGCGGTGATGTCCGTGCCGCCGCCGACGCCCGCATGGGTGACGACCTCGATCGGCTTGGACGGAAACGCCTCCTGGGCCCGTGCTGCTCCCGCGACCAGGACAGCGAGGCCGAAGCCCAGCGCAAGGCACGTCTTCTGATGTGCTGGCATAGTCGTTTCCTCCTCCGTTGCTGGGCCGGCCCATTCGGGCTCGTTCCCGTCCCCTGTTCAGGCTTCTTTGCGTTCCTCCGCTTCCTGCCGCGCGAGCAGCCAGCGGCGCTTGCCGCCATGGGCGTGAGCTTCGGCAAGCCGGCGGGCACGGTCGGCGTCGCCGACGGCCATGGCCTCGACGATCGCCCTGTGCTCGGCATTGGATTCGCGCATGCGCGGGGCCGTGCTGAGCGCGCTCTGGCGCAGGAGATGGGTCTCCTTGATCAGCGCTTCATAGGTCTGCCTGGCGCGGCCATGGGCGGCGAAGTCCAGGATCACATCGTGAAATTCGAGGTTGAGGCGATAGTAATTCGCCCCGTCGTCGCGCTCGATGGCGTCGTCCATCTGCGCGACCAGCCCCGACAGTGCCGCGAGCTGATCCGGCGTGATCAGCTCTACCAATCTCTGGCAGACGAAGCCGAAGACGACGGCGCGCAGATCGTAGATCTCGTTGGCCTCTTCGTCCGTAATCTGGCGCACGAACACGCCGAGATTGACGACCGAGTTGAGCAACCCCGAGCGGACCAGGCCGCGTGTCGCCTCGCGGATCGGCCCGCGGCTGACGCCGAGGCGGACGGCCAATGCCTGCTCGTTGATGCGCTCGCCGGCCGCCAGCTCGCCGGCCAGGATCATGCGTTCGATCTCGCCCTGGACGATATCGGTCAGGGTCTGGGTGCGGCGCTGGGCGATGGCTGACATGACGTCGTTCATGGCCTGATCCTTGACACACAAAATGCAAGTGTCAACAGTTTACGAACATTGTTGACAGTCTGCATTTTGCTCGGCAGGCTGCTGGGAAGGAGAAGGCCATGCCTTTCAAACCCGCCTCGCGAGCCCTGTCCCGTTTCACCGTGCTCGATCTCACACGCGTCAGATCCGGGCCGACCGCTGTCCGCCAACTCGCCGACTGGGGTGCGAACGTCATCAAGATCGAGACGCCGCCGGAGCTGGAGCCGGGCGAGGGGCCGGGCGGCCCGCGCAACGGTCCCGATTTCCAGAACCTGCATCGCAACAAGCGCAGCCTGACGCTCAATCTCAAATCGGAAGAGGGCAAGGCGATCCTGCGCAGGCTGGTCGAAAAAGCCGACGTGATCGTCGAGAACTATCGCCCCGACGTGAAACACCGGCTCGGCATCGCCTATGAGCAGTTGGCCGCACTCAACCCACGCCTCGTCTATGCCAGCATCTCGGGCTTCGGGCAGGACGGGCCCTATGCGACGCGGCCGGGCTTCGACCAGATCGCGCAGGGCCTCGGCGGATTGATGTCGATCACCGGTCTGCCCGGGCAGGGACCGGTGCGCGTCGGTATTCCGATCGCTGACCTGACGGCCGGACTCTACTGTTCGCTCGGCATCATGGTGGCGCTGCTGGCGCGCGAGGAAACCGGCAAGGGACAATGGGTCCAGACCTCATTGCTCCAGGCCCAGATCGCGATGCTCGATTTCCAGGCGGCGCGCTGGCTGATGGATGGCGAAGTCCCCAAGCAGGCCGGCAACAATCACCCGACCAGCATCCCCACCGGCGTTTTCCAGACCGCAGACGGCCATATCAACATCGCAGCAACCGGGCAGGCGATCTGGGAGCGCTTCTGCCGCTCGGTCGATCGCGCCGACCTTATCACGCATCCGGACTATGCCACTGCGGCGCTGCGCTCCCGCAACCGCGACGCGCTGGGGCAGGAGATCAACGCGATCCTCACGACGCAGAATTGCAGCTACTGGATCGCGCGTTTCAGCGAGTTCGGCGTGCCCTGCGGCTCTATCAACAGCATCGACGAGGTCTTCGCAGACCCGCAGGTCCAGCATCTGGGCATTGCGCAGAGCATCCATTCGCCGGCGCTCGCCCGCGAGATCACGCTTGTCGGCCAGCCGGTCCAGCTCAGCGACACGCCGAGCTCCATCCGCGTGCCGCCACCGGAACAGGGCGAGCAGTCCGACGAGATCCTGCGCGAGATCGGCTTTTCGCCCGCAGACATCGCCGCCTTCCACGCCAATGGCACGATCTAACCGAAGCGACCGCAGTCAGGATTTTTCCCAATGACCGACAAGATGATCGCCCGCAAGGCCGATGGTATCGGCTGGCTGATCTTCAACAATCCCGAGCGCCACAACGCCGTCTCGCTGGAGATGTGGGAGGCTGCGATCAGGATCATCGCCGATTTCCGTGCCGATCCGGAGGTCCGAGTCGTGGTGGTGCGCGGCGCCGGCGAGAAATCCTTCGTCTCCGGCGCGGACATCTCGAAATTCGACGACGAGCGCGCGCAGGAAGCGGCAGTGAGGCGCTATGAGGAGGCGACCGAGGGCACATACAGCGCGCTGCGAGCCATCGAGAAGCCGACCATCGCGATGATCCAGGGCTATTGCATCGGCGGTGGTGCGAACCTCGCGGTCTGCTGCGACCTGCGCCTTTGCAGCGAGACGGCGAAATTCGCTATTCCCGCCGCCAAGCTCGGCCTCGGCTACGGCTATGCCCGTATCCGGCGGTTGCTGGAGGTGGTGCACCCCTCTTTCGCCAAGGAGATCTTCTTCACGGCCCGCCAGTTCGATGCCGAGGAAGCGCGGACCATGGGGCTGGCCAACCGTATCGTCCCGCAGGCCGAGCTCGAAGCTTATGTCACCGATTACGCCCGCACCATCGCCGGCAATGCGCCGCTGACGGTGACGGCGATCAAGCAGATTGTGAACGAGGCCTTGAAGGACGAGGCGGACCGCGATCTCGCCTTCTGCGACAGACTGGTGAAGGCCTGCTTCGACAGCGAGGACTATGCCGAAGGCCGACGCGCCTTCGCCGAGAAGCGCAAGCCGAACTTCAAGGGCCGCTGAGCCGGGGAACGACGATGTCCGACAGCGCCCAGGCCGAAGCCCAGCCGACGATCCTCTACGACGTCGCGGACGGCATCGCGACGGTCACCTTCAACCGCCCCGAGGCACGCAACGCCTTCACCTTCGAGATGTACGAGCGGCTCGTCGAGATTTGCGAGACGGTGAATGCCGACGGCTCGATCCGGGCGATGATCCTCACTGGCGCGGGAGGGCGGGCCTTCGCCGCGGGCACCGACATCGCGCAGTTCCGCGCATTCAGCACCCCGGAAGACGCGCTGGGATACGAGGCGCGCATCGACCGCGTGCTCGGTGCGCTGGAGACCTGCCGCGCGCCGACGATCGCGGCGATCGCTGGCGCCTGCACGGGTGGCGGAGCGGCGATTGCCGGCTGCTGCGATCTGCGCATCGCGGCGAGCAACTCCAAATTCGGTTTCCCGATTGCGCGCACACTCGGCAACTGCCTGTCGATGTCCAACTACGCTCGCTTCGCCGAACTGCTCGGAACCGCGCGGCTGAAGGAACTGATCTTCACGGCGCGCCTGTTCGAGGCCAAGGAGGCGCTCGCGATCGGGCTCGTGAGCGAAGTGGTGGCGGAGCCTGCCGACCTCATGCCGCGCGCGCAGGAACTGGCGCGCCTCGTCGCCGGGCATGCGCCGCTTACATTGCAGGCGACGAAGCAGGCCCTGCGCCGTCTCAGGCCCGCGATCCCGCGCGACGAGGGCGATCGCCTGATCCTGATGTGCTACATGAGCGACGACTTCAAGGAAGGGATGAATGCGTTTCTCGAGAAGCGCGCGCCGTTGTTTTCCGGATTGCACCCTTAGTGCGCCCCAGGCCGTTGGAGCGGCTTCGTTTGTGTGCGAGGCAGACATGGAGTTTCCACGCCATGTCCGTTGGGGTTGACGGCTCCTCAAGGCATTGGCGAATCCATCGCCGTTACGTCGGCGATCGAGTTCGATGCTCGCTTCGATCGACGAGATCGTTCGAGGATTGACTCAGGATCTCGACGAAGGCGCTCGCTGCAGGCGAGAGCGAGCGACCGGCCCTCGTGATGATCGACACAGAGCGAAGGATCTCCGGATTCGCGATCCGCTTGAGACTGACCGCCGTCTCCGTCAGCGTGGCGACGCATTGGGGGAGAACTGCGACGCCCAGGCCTGCCCTCACCATCGCCAACGCAGTCCCTGCATAGGCCACTTCATAAGCCGGCTTCAGCGTGACACCGGCCCTGGAGAATCCCTCTTCGGCGAGGTGTCGGAAGATGCTGCGGTGGTTCAGCACGATCACCGGCAGGCTGCCGAGATCGCCCCAGGAAATCGTGTCGCGTTCTGCGATCGCGTGCCCGCGGGGATAGACTGCAACCAGCGGCTCCTGGAACAACGGCGTCCACTGCAGCTCGGGCTCCGTATCGCGAAAGCTCCCGACAGCAAGATCAGCGCTGCCGCTACGCACCTGTGCCAGGACCTCTTCGGGCAGCGAGTCCCTCAGTTGCACCGTGATCGTCGGGTAGCGTTGCTTGAACTCGGCGATGACGTCGACGAGGAAGGTCGTGGCAAGGATGTAGGGCGCAGCGATGACGATTCTGCCTCGCTGCTTCGCGCCCAATTCAGCGACGTTGGAGACGGTGGAATCGAAATCTTCGAGCAGGCGTTCGGCGCTTCGCAGCAGCTCGAGCCCGATCGCCGTTGGCTCCACCCGGCGCGTCGACCGTTCAACGAGCTGAACCTGCAGATTATCCTCGAGCTGACGGATCAGCAGGCTCAAGGCCGATTGCGTCAGGCGCAGGCGTTCGCTTGCCTTGGTAAAGCTCTTCAGCTCGACGACGAGGACGAAGGCGCGCAACTGGCGAATGGTAACGTTCATCGTTCAGCCGCCTTCGCTGATATCTGCCGGGCCGGCCCCGCCCGGCCTCCGCATTGCGATCGTCCGCCGACGTCTCCGGTACCCGTGGCCGCGATCACCGATTCTCCGCGCATGGCAGAACGGCGCGGCCGTGGCGCGCCATGCGCCAGCGGTATCGAGATGCTCTCGCGGGCGGACATGCAGCACTTCGACACTTATAAAAATACCTTGTTAGTCGATACAAATTACTCGTTGGATTCATAAATCCTGGCGCTGCTAAGGGAAGAAAAAAATGGCAAGCGACGGGAGAGACACCATGGATCGGCGACAGTGCCTGGCTGGAATTCTGTTGGCGGCAACCGCGATCACGCCGTTCGCGGTCTCCGCACAGGACTATCCCAGCAGGTTGATTAAGATCGTGGTCGGGTTTCCTCCGGGAACGGCGACCGATGTCGCGACGCGGGTCGTCGCGGAGGCGATTTCGAAGCGGCTCGGCCAACCGGTCATCACCGAGAACCGCCCGGGCGCTTCCAGCAACATCGCTGCCAAGGCGGTCGGCACCTCGACGCCCGACGGCTACACGATCTTCGTCGGCACCGTCGCCAACACGATCAATGCGGCATTCCCGAATTCGACGGCGCCGGATCTCGGCAAGGATTTCGCCGCGGTCTCGATGATCGGAACGGTTCCCAACGTGCTGGTGGTGCACCCCTCGCTCGGTGTGTCCTCGGTCGCCGAGTTGGTCGCAGCTGCCAAGGCCAAGCCCGAAGGCCTGACCTTCGCCTCCTCGGGGCACGGCACCTCCCCGCATCTGTCCGGCGAGCTCTTCGCGACCAAGGCGGGCATCAAGTTGGTGCATGTCCCCTATCGCGGCAGCGCCACCGCGGTGACCGACCTGCTCGGCGGGCAGGTCCAGCTGATGTTCTCGCCTGCTTCCTCGGTGTTGCCGCACATCCGCAGCGGTGCTCTCAAGGGGCTTGCTACAACCGGCGCGAAGCGCGGCGAACTCACGCCCGATCTGCCGACGATCCAGGAACTCGGCTTCCAGGATTTCGAGAGTTCGGTCTGGTTTGGCTTCCTGGTGCCCGTCGGTACGCCGCCGGATGTCGTCGAGAAGCTGCGCAGCGCGACCGATGCCGTGCTCGATCAGGTTGAGGTGAGCAAGCAACTCCAGACGCAGGGCATCGAGATCCTGCGCTACGGCCCGGATGCCTTCGCGAAATACATCCGAAGCGAAACCGACAAATGGGCAGAGGTGATCCGGGCTGCCGGCATCACCGCTCAGTGATCCAGGGAATTCGAAGATGCCAAAGCTGCATGTGACGGAATGTCGTGAGTTCATTCAGGCGGTCTCCGAAAAGGCGACCGAGATGGGCGTGCCGATCTCGGTTGCGATCGTCGGGCCGGAGGGGCATCTGATCGCGCTCGAGCGGATGGACGATGCCGGCTTCATCACGCCGGATATCGCGCGCGCCAAGGCCTTCACGGCCGCCGCCTTCCGCTCGATGAGCCCGCGCTTTCCTGACGGCCAGGTGATCCAGCAATGGTTCAAGGAGCGCAATCCGCAGATGCTGGTCAATGCAGCGATCTTCACCAACGGCCAGATTGTGGCCTCGGGTGGTTGCGCGCCGGTCTTCAAGGGCTCCGAAATGGTCGGTGCCTACGGGATCAGCGGCGCGACCGGCGATCAGGACGAAGAGATCGGCCGCTATGCCCGCGCGAAAGTGGGTTGGGCGCATCAGTCTGAAAGCGACACCACGCCCGACAGCGTGAAGCAGCACATCAACGAGATCTACGCCAAGATCGGCCTCGGCGGCCGGATCGAATGAGCATGCCTCGGGCGGGCGGCATGGCCTGCCCGAGCCCATCGCGGCCATGGCTGGCGCGTCGCCGCGTGCCGACCGACGCATTTCGAACGGGGACGACCTGTCGTGCTGAGTGAAGACGATCACAGGAAAGCGGCCGAGGCCATTCTCAAGGCCGAGCGGGAGCGGGTACCCTGCGTCCAGCTTTCAAAGACGTTTCCGGGGATGGAGCTCGCCGACGCCTATCGCGTCCAGGATCTCTGGGCCGAAGCGCGGATCGCCAACGGCGCTCGGGTGGTCGGCCATAAGATCGGCCTGACCTCGCGCGCCATGCAGATGGCCTCGAAGATCTCGGAGCCGGACTACGGCCGTATCCTCGACGATGCGCTCTACAATGACGGCGCACAGATCAAGGCCGAGACCTTCATCAAGCCCAGGCTCGAGGTCGAGCTCGCCTTCATCATGGGAGAGGATCTCGCCGGCCCCGGCTGCCGTGTCCACGACGTCATGCGCGCGACCGAGTTCGTCGTGCCGGCGCTGGAGATCATCGACTATCGAACCGAGGTTCCCCGCGCGATCGTCGACACCATCGCCGACAATGCCGCCTTCGGGGCGATCGTCCTCGGCGGCCGCACCATCCGTCCGTTCGATGTCGATGTCCGCTGGATCGGGGCGACCCTTTCGCAGAACGGCATCATCGAAGAATCCGGCGTCTCTGCCGCGATCATGGGACATCCGGCTGCAGGCATCGCCTGGCTGGTCAACAAGCTGCACGCGGTCGGCGCTGGGCTGAAGAAGGGCCAGATCGTGCTCGGAGGGTCGTTCACGCGTCCGGTCGACATCAGGAAAGGCGATGTCATCCATGCCGATTACGGCCCGCTCGGCGCCATCGGCGTCTCCTTCATCTGACGGGGCGCGGTGAAGCCGCCGGAAAATCGCTTCAAGCGCGCTTTGCGCGAAGGCCCCAGCAGATCGGACACTGGTGCAGCCTGCTAGGCAGTCATGCCGACGAGGCGGTTGCCGGATCGGGCTGTGACTGGTGCCGAATCCTTGCCCCGGAGGGCACTGCTCCTCCAACTGAGCTGCGGAATCAACCGTGAAGCACGGCTGATCCCAGTTGCTTCGGCAATGCGGGATTTCCGGTTTCGCCATTTCTCCTCCCGAGCCAGCGCGTCAGCGTCGGGTCGGCGGCGGTGCGACGCGATGCTCGCCGCAGGCTCCTTCATCCGCCTTTCGTGAGCCCGCAAACGGGAGCGAGCTGTCCCAGTCCCTGGACGCTCGGCAGGGATGCAGGATTGCTGCTGCCTTTTCCGTCACGGCCAATATGCTGCGGGAAAGGCGCGGGGGGCGCCGGGTTTCTGCGAGGACCAGCTGGAATGACCAAGCCCGCAATGCCGTCCGGACGGACGAGGATCGAGCTCGCAACGCTGCCGACGCCGTTCGAGAAGTGCGCACGCCTGTCACAAGAACTCGGGCGGCATGGTCCCGCCCCGGCGATCTGGATGAAGCGCGACGATTGCACGGGTTTCGCCGGCGGCGGCAACAAGGCCCGCAAGCTGGAGTTCCTGGTCGCCGAAGCTCTGCAGCAGGGCGCGGATGTGCTGGTGACCATCGGCGCGCTGCAATCGAACCATGCCCGTCAGACGGCGGCGGCCGCGGCACGGCACGGTCTCGGCTGCGTCCTCTTGCTGACCGACTCGGTGGCCAACCGCGGCGAAACCTACCGGACGAATGGGAACCAACTGCTCGACCGCATCTTCGGCGCGCAGATCCGTTTCCTCGCCGCGGGCGCGGACAGTACGGCGATTGCTGCGGAGACGATGGCGGCATTGGCCGCGCAGGGACGGAAGCCCTACCTTATTCCGGTCGGAGGCTCGAACGCGCTCGGCAGCCTCGCCTATCGCGAGGCGCTTCTGGAGCTTGCGGTGCAGGCGCAGGAGGAGGGGCTGAAGCTCGACCATATCGTCGTGCCGACCGGGAGCGGCGGCACGCATGCCGGCATCCTTGCCGGCGTCGAGGATGCCGGACTGTCTTGCCGCGTGCACGGTGTCAGCGTCTCGCGTTCCTCCGGGGAGGCGGGGGCCATCGTCGCCGGGCTGGTCCAGGAGATCTTCGCCCTCGAAGGCCGCCAGAGGGGGGCGGTGGCCGGGCTGGTGGTCGACGATACCCAGATCGGACCGGGCTATGGTCAGCCGACCGCCGCCATGGTCGAGGCCGTCGAGCTGGTCGCCCGCACCGAAGGGATCTTGCTCGACCCCGTCTATACGGGAAAGGCGATGGCCGGCCTGCTCGCGCTCGTCAGGAGTGGTGCCATCGCTCCCACCGAGACCGTCGTCTTCTGGCACACGGGCGGCGCTCCCGGCCTGTTCGCCTATCCGGAGGTGTTCGGGGGATAGTGTCCGCCGCGTCGGGCCACGGGCAAGCTGCCACCGCGCGGCAGGGCACCCTGAACCGCTATGGCCGCCATATTTTTCTTCTATAGTAGAATTCCTGGGATCGAGTGCTAGCATTCCCCTGCTTCCGGCCCGCCCACGCGGGCTTGAAGCCAAGGCTACGGCCAAAAGGCCGGCCGATCGGCGACCGAAACGGTCCAGGGGAGGACTTCACCATGACCATGCCTGCGCTGCGATCTTCGCTTCTGGCTGCGGCGATGATCGCCTGCACCTTGCCGGCGAGCGCCAATGACAAGCCGTTCCGCATCGGCGTCATCGACGACATGTCCGGCACGTTCTCGGACAATGGCGGTCCCGGCACCGCGCTGTCGGTCCGCATGGCCGTGGAGGATTTCGGTGGTTCGGTGCTGGGCCGGCCGATCGAGGTCGTGGTCGCCGACCATCAGAGCAAGCCCGATATCGGCTCGGCGCAGGCACGTCAGTTCATCGACGAGCGCGGCGTCAGCGTCATCCTGCCCGGCGGCTCGAGCTCGGTCGGCCTCGCCGTGCAGGCGGTGGCGCGCGAGCGGGAGATCACCACGCTGGTCAGCGGCGGCTATGCCCCGAACTTCACCGGCAACCAGTGCTCGCCCTATGGCACGCAATGGGCTCCTTCGACGGCGGAACTCGCCAATGCGGTCGCCAAGGGCGTCGTCGACGAGGGCGGCAACAAATGGTTCTTCCTCACCGCTGACTATGTCTTCGGCCACAGCCTCGCGGCCGATGCCGGCAAGGCGGTGAAAACTGCTGGCGGCCAGGTGGTGGGCGAGGCCCGCCACCCGCTCGGGACGGCCGACCTGTCATCGCCGCTGCTGACCGCCCAGTCCTCGGGCGCGAACGTCATCGGCCTCGCCAACGCCGGTCCCGATCTCGTGAACTCGCTGAAGCAGATGCGCGAATTCGGCGTCAAGGCGAAGCCTGCGACGATGCTGGTCTACGAGAACAACGTCGTCGCGCTCGGTCTGCCGGCGGCGCAGGGGCTCAAGCTCTCCGCCCCGTTCTACTGGGACATCAACGACGCGACCCGCGCATGGGCCAAGCGCTACATGGCGCGTTTCGACAACAAGGTTCCGACCATGGGCCATGCGCTCGCCTATATCGCGACGACGCACTACCTCAAGGCGGTCAAGGCGCTCGGCAGCGACGATGCCAAGGGCATCGCCAGGAAGATGCGCGAGCTTCCGATCACCGGCGACATGATCCAGAAGGCGCGCATCCAGGACAATGGCCGCGTCGTCATGGACATGCATCTGTTCGAGGTGAAATCCCCGGCGGAATCGAAGAGCCCGGCCGATCTCTACAAGGTGCTGGCGACTCTGCCGAGCGAGGGCCTGTTCACCCCGGCCGAGCAGAGCGGCTGCCAGCATCTCCACAAGCCCTGATCCCCGCTCGCCCCGGTGTCGGCGTTTGCCGGCGTTCCGGGGCCTGCCGGCCTCGCGACCAGACGGACAGCCAGCACGATGACCAGCACGACGGCACCGGCGCTCCCGCGCTTTCCCATGCATATCGACGGCAAGGATCATGAGGCCGTCGAAGGCGGCTGGCTGGAGACCAAGAACCCCTATACCGGCAAGCCCTGGGCCCTGATCCCGCGCGCCACCGCCGCCGATGTCGACCTCGCCGTCAGGGCTGCGCATGAAGCCTTTACCACCGGCCCCTGGTCGCGGATGAGCGCCAGCGATCGCGGCTTGCTGATGTTCCGCCTCGCCGATCTGGTCGCCGCCAATGCCGAGCGCCTCGCCGATCTCGAGGTTCGCGACAATGGCAAGCTGCGCGTCGAGATGCTCGGCCAGATGAAATATCTGCCGCGCTGGTTCCAGTATTATGGCGGGCTGGCCGACAAGATCGAGGGCCATGTCACGCCGATCGACAAGGCCAATATGTTCCACTACGTCGCCTATGAGCCGCTCGGCGTGGTCGGCGCAATCACGCCCTGGAACTCGCCGCTGCTGCTTACGGTCTGGAAGCTCGCTCCGGCGCTGGCGGCCGGCAATACCGTCGTCGTCAAGCCCTCTGAATTCGCCTCGGTCTCGATGCTGGAGCTGGCGAAGCTGTTCACGCAAGCCGGCTTCCCGCCCGGGGTCGTGAACGTCGTCACGGGCCTGGGGCAGGAGGCCGGCGAGCCGCTCGTCGAGCATCCGCTCGTGGCGCGTATCGCCTTCACCGGGGGCAACGCCGGCGGCCGCCGGATCTACGAGGCCGCCGCGCGCCAGTTCAAGCGGGTCTCGCTCGAGCTCGGCGGCAAGTCGCCCAATATCGTCTTCGCCGACGCCGATATCGACGCGGCGGTGAAGGGCGTGATCTCCGGCATCTTCGCGGCAGGCGGCCAGACCTGCATGGCCGGCTCGCGGCTCCTGCTGCAGGCCTCGATCCATGATCGCTTCCTGGACAGGCTGGTCGAAAGGATGCGCGAGGCGCGCCTCGGCGATCCCAGCGACCCCGAAACCGATATCGGCCCCGTCGCGACAGAGCAGCAGCTCGCCAAGGTGCTCGACTATATCGAGATCGCGCGCCGCGACGGCGCGCGCTGCGTCCTCGGCGGAGAGCGCAGCACGCGCCCCGGCTGCACGCAGGGTTGGTTCGTCGAGCCGACCATCTTCGCCGGCGTCACCAACACGATGCGCATCGCCCGCGAAGAGGTGTTCGGGCCGCTGCTCAGCGTCCTCAGCTTCGAGACGGAGGAGGAGGCGATCGCTCTCGCCAACGACACGCCCTTCGGGCTCGCGGCCGGCGTGTGGACCACGGATCTCGGCCGCGCCATGACCCTGCCGAAGAAGCTCAAGGCGGGTACGGTCTGGGTCAACGCCTATCGCGTCGTCAGCTATCTCGCGCCGTTCGGCGGCTTCAAGGAATCCGGGATCGGGCGCGAGAACGGCCAGGCCGCGATCATGGAATATCTCGAACCCAAGAGCGTCTTCATCAACGCGAAACCTGCGATCTCAAACCCGTTCACTCTGCAATAGCCGCAGCGCTTCCCGCCTGTTCGGGAGGGAGCAGGATGCTGCTCAGGGGCGGCGGACGATCACGCAGTAATAGCTGCAGCGCTCGCCCGTTTCGTTGACGAAGCGATAGGGCTCGCGGATCTGGAAATAGAAGCTGTCGCCGGCAGAGAGCCGGTGGATCGTCGCGCCGATCTCGACCGAGAGCCGGCCTTCCTGGATGATCAGGTGCTTCTCGACGCTACCCTCATAGGTCGGCAGCCAGCCCGAGGACATGCCCGGCGGGATCACGTGGAGCAAGAGCTCGACCCCGCTTTCGGGATGGGCCGGGGAGAGCACATGCCGCTCGAAGCCGGTCTCCGCGTCGCGGAAACTCAGGCGCTGATCGGCGCGCCGGACCGAAACGGGAGCGGCATCGCTTTCTGCGCCCATCAGCCCGGAGAGCGAAGTGCCTAGGCCGCGCGCGATCCGAGTGACAATGGCGAGCGTCGGGTTCTTCTCACCGCGCTCGACCTTGGACAGCATCGCCCGGCTGACTCCGGACCGTTCGGCGAGGCCGTCCAGCGTCAGCGCCGCCGCCTTGCGCAGCCGCCTCACGCGGGAGCCGAGCTCGAAGCCTGGTTCATGATCGGCGCGCTCGCCATCTCCGGGCCGGGCTCCGGCCGGCGGATTGGACGCCCTGTCGGAGGTCGGGCCAGGCCGGTCGAGCCTGTGGGGCTCAGGCCTGTTCAGCCGCATCGCTCATTCTCGTCGCCGGTTCTCTCTACGTTTCCGACCGGGTTATCGCATGCGCCGCACCGGCGATAAACGTTCATCCGCTCGTCGGCCCGCCGTCAGGAGCCGTCACTCCTTGAGCTCAAGCAGGAAATAGGTGGTCGGCCCGCTCGGCAGGTCGTTGCTGAGGCGGAAGGCGACGGGACCGGAGCCGCTGACCGCCGGTGGCTTTACGCTGCCGTCGAGGCCGATGGGCGAAAGCTGCCATTGCCGGGCGGTCCGGGCGAGCCTGATATCGACATGCCCCTTGCGGATCAGGACCGGCAGCCTGCCGAAATCCTCGATCACCTTCTCCTCCCGGTCGCGGAAGATCATCCCGGTATTGCGGGCGTCGGTCGCGAAGATCAGCAGGAAACGGCTGCCCTTGGCCAGCGATGCGGGCTTGTCGAGCGAGGAGATCGCGATCAGTCCATCGCCCTGCGCGCCGTCGACGCTGAGGGTCTTGAGGCTGGCCGGCAGGGTCGCCGCGGCGAAGGCGACCGCCTCGCTCGCCGGCGTCGTCAGGCGCAATTGTCGGTCGCGGCGGTTCAGGAGAATTTCGCCGGTATCGCTCTGGAAGAGACCGGCCGCCAGCTTCGTCTCGTTCTCTGCCGGGAGCATCCTGCTTGCTCTCAGCTTCTCGACGATCGCATCGAGCCGGTTGGCGTCGCGCGGCTGCGTGACTGCGATCTGGTCGCCGATGCGGTCGGCCGCCTGCAGCCCGATCCTGCCGAGCAATGCGAGTTCCGTCAGCTTCTCCGGCTCGCGGGCCTGCATGTTCGGGCCGAGATCGGCCTCGCCGCGAACGGCGAAGGGGATGGTGAGGCGCGAGGTCGAGACATCGCCGCGCCTGTACAGTAGCGCGGTCAGCGTCTCGCCGGCCCGCGCCACCGGATCGAGCGCGATCGCATAGGGCAGCATGGCGCGCTTGTGCGGGTAGGGCTCGCCATAGGAGAGGGCGATCGGGCCATGGGCATGCCGGCAGAGCGCGTCCCAACCCTGCAAGGCGGCATAGGCCGGGAACACCAGCCCGCCTTCGTAGCGGTAGCGGTTCCAGAACAGGTGGTCGTATTCGCTGATGACGAAGGGCTTGCCGAGCCAGCGCGCCGCAGCGGCCATGCGCATCGAGTTTGCGGCGTCGCCGAGGGAGCTTTGCTGGAGGAGCTTGCTGCCGGGGGCATAGCCGCTGGCCCAGTCGTGATAGGTGTTCATCGTCACGACATCGAGCCCGCGCCGGCTGAGCGCGGCCTGCACCGTCGGCCAGTTGTTGTAGGTGCTGATCAGTCCCTTGTAGCCGAAGCCCCGCAGCGCCTCGCTCATCTTCGCTGCCGAGGCGGTCTCGACTTCGGTGAAGAAGGCCTGCAGGTCGCGCAGGCGAGGGCTGGGGACATAGCGGTCGGTCGGAAGCCGGATCGTGCCGTTCTCCAGCTTCTCGCCCCAGCCGAGCCCACCCCAGGCCTTGGCGAGCGCCTGGCTCGACGGGTAGCGCCGCGCCAGCCATGCGTTGAACGGGGCCGCGAACATCGCGTCATAGGGCGCCTTGCCCGGCCGGTCGTGGACGACGCTCTCGAATTCGAGGCTGTTCTCGTTGACGAGGATCACCAGCGCCAGCGCCTCGTCATGGATCGGCGCGATGCCGGTATAGGGATTGACGCGGGTGAGGATCTTCTCGGCGATCTGCTTCCAGTGCGCGAAGGCGGCCTCGTCGAGATGCAGCGCGAGCTTGAGATTGCCGCCCGGGTCCCAGCGCTCGTCGCGGCCGCCATAGGCGCCGTGCCACGAGGTCATGCCGTCGATCATCCAGTAGATGCCGTTCCGCTTCAGCGCGGCGAGCAGGTAGTGGATTCGGTCGAGCGTCTCCGGGTCGAAATCGAAATCCCGGGCGCGGCCGATCATCAGCGAAGCGTCGAGGAAGGTCAGCCGTGCGATGTTGTAGCCGTGGAGCGCGAGCTGGCGGGCGTAGCGGTCGGCCCCGGCGCGGTCGGGAAAGCCGCCCGAAGCCGGGCTCCAGGCGAGGGATGCGCAGAAAAGGCGCGCCGGTTCGCCGGGGCTGTCGGCGAAGGTGAGGCGGCCATCCTGGCGCGCGATCACCCGTTGGTCGGCGCCGCTGCCGGCCCTGACGCCGATCGGCCGGTTGGGCAGCATCCCGGAGAAGTCGAGCGGGCTGCCCGGGCGGATTTCAAGCGAAATCTCGCGCACGGGTAGCCATGTCTCGGCGGCGATGGCGCAGGGCGACACGGCGCCCAGCGCCAGGCCCGCCATCATCGCGGAAATCAGTCTCTTCATGCCGACCCGCCCTTCTTCCGGCGTTCGCTGGACATCCGGTCTCTGCTTCAGGGCCGCGAAGGACCGTGCAGGATGTAGGATTTGGTGAGGCCCGCGATCTTCTCCCGGACCAGATTCGCCTCCGGCGCGTAGGAGCGGAACTCCTTCAGCGTCAGGATCTGGATCTCCTCGAAATACTCGCGGATATGCTCCTCGGACGGCTTCGACAGGAAGCGCCAGGGCGACAGCCGGACCGCATGGCGGGCGACCGAGCGCGGCAGCCAGTGCAGGCCGGGGCAGAAGAAGTGCGGCTCGATCGGGAAGACATAGGCCGGCGTCTGGACGAAATAGTAGTTCGAGACCCGGTTGATCTCGCGCATCAGATTGGCTCGCTTGGCCGGCGGCACATGCTCGATCACCGAGTTGCAGACCGCTACGTCGAACGCCTTGTCCTCGAAGGGGAGGCGGTCTCCGTCATAGACGATGACCTTGACGTGGCCGTATGAGCCGGTGAACGAGCGCGCCTGCCCGTCGTCGCGGATGTTGACCAATGTCAGGTCCCTGGGAACATCGGCCGGGTCGAGCTTCTCCCAGAAGTGCCGCGAGCCGCCGACATCGCAGACCTTGAGCGAGGTGAAGTCGGGCAGGGTCTCCCGGAACAGGCCGCCGCGCTTCCGGCGGAAGTACTCCGAGGACGAGTGCACGATCCTGTCCCAGAGCGAAACGGTCTTCTTCACGCTGTCATCGGTCATGAAGGGGCTTTCCTGAGATGCTTGTGGCGCGGCGCGCGTCAGGCCGCCGTTTGCGAAGGCTTGTGGACGATGCGGCTTTCGATCGGCGCAGCCGGCGGGAGCCGCTGCCGCAGGAAGCCGACGGGCAACGCCGCGGCATGAAAGAACCAGGCGGTGACGGTGTAGAGCCCCATGCTCAGTCCGCCCTTGCGCAGGCTCATCAGCCCGATCATGCCGGCGAGAACCGCGAGCACCAGTCCGAGGGCCAGCCACTTGTGCGGCAGGAACAGCAGAATGGCGATGCAGAGCGCCCACCAGAGATAGACCGCGCTCCATAGCTTGAGCTCGGGGAGCTCGCGCAGCATCTGGAAAAAATAGGGCTTGCCGAGCGAGGCCCGCAGCAATTCGCCGACGCCGTGCAGGTACTTGTTCTTCCAGCGCCGCAGGAGCAGCTGGTAGGAGTTCACCGTATGGCCGAAATGCTGGACGAAGCGCCGGTCGAGCCGATGCAGCTGCCAGCCGGCGCTGCGCAGGCGCACGCCGAGGTCGAACTCCTCATGGCCATGCAGGTTGCGATCCGAGAGATAGCCGGCCTGCTCGATGGCGCTGCGCCGGTAGAGCCCGCCGCCATTCATCCGGTCGACCGTGCCGGTGCCGTACTGGGAACTGCTGCGCTGGACTCTGCGCGCATATTCCAGCGAGGTGACCAGCTTCTCCTCGACATGGCCGGTGACGCCAGCGACCGAGGGGTTTTCTTCCAGGAAGCGGACCGCCGCAGGCAGGAAGCCGGGATCGAGCAGCATGTCGCCGTCGAGCAGGCAGATATGCTCGCCGCGCGAATGCTGAAATCCGAGCTGTGGGCCGATCCCGCAGCTCGGCCGCGCCGGCGCAACGATCTGGACGACCAGGACCGGATAGCGCGAGGCGATCTCGATGGTGCGGTCGGACGAACCGCTATCGGCGATGATCACCTCGCCCTGCACCTCGCCGAGCGCCGCCAGGGCGCTCTCGATCGTCGCGGCGATGCGCTTCTCTTCGTTCAGGGTCTTGATGATGATCGAAACGGCCAATCGGGTCTCCGGTATCGATACGATCTGCGCGAAGGCGTCAGAAGTCGGTGAGCAGCCTGCTCCAGCTCTCCGAGGCCAGGCCGCCGATATAGATATCGTTGTGCAGCGCGGCCTCCTTGATCTCGGCATGGCGCGTGACCATGCAGAAATAACCGCGATGCTTGAACGAGAGGCGGCGCTGCCGCGAGATCGCGTTCATCATGAAGGGCTGCGCTATGCCGCTGGCCCGCGCATAGCCCTCGGCATCCAGATGCGAGAACATCTGGCCGACCACCTCGAATTCCCGGCCGGCTTCGCAGAGTACGTTCAGCACCGTCGCCTCGAGCTTGCTCTTCCCGAAGAAGAGGAAGGCGCCGATCGTGCGGCCGCTCTCGTCGACGACGCTGCGAACCTGCAGCGTCCCGAGGCCTTTGTTCAGCGCGGCCACCCCGTGCAGCCAATCGAATTCCGGCCTCGACCAGGCCGGACGGATCGAGAAGCGCTCCGTCATCGGGCCGGCGCAGGCGAAGAACGCATCCACGCTCGTTTCGATGGTTCGGCAACCTGATGGCGCGGGCGGGACCAGCGACGGCCTCCGTCGACGCAGAACATCATCGATCCGCCCCAACAGGTGGAGGATGGGACGGGAGCGCAGGGCCGGGAGATGCCGGCTGCAATTGAGGGCCCCGGCCGAGAGCGGCCGGAAGGAGCGATGCCATTCGAGGCTCTGGATCGGCAGGACGACGCCGCCTCCCGCCACCCAATGGTCGGCACTGACCGGCGAGGAATTGTCCGAGAAGCACATGTCCTGTTTGGCGGCCCGCATCTGGCGGGCGAGGCGCGCCGCGCCGGCGGCGCCTTCTTTCCCCTCCGCCATGAAGGCGCAGAGCAGCTTGGCGATCACCTTGCGGCCATGGACCGTGAATTCCATGGGAATGGCGAGGATGGCGCTGGTCACGCCGCTGGCGCCGCTGTCATGGACGATGCTGCCATGCTCCGGCCTGTAATGCGGGCTGCCGAAGAAGACGGTTTCCAGATAGGCTTCGAGATCGGGTGCGACCGCGCCCTTGCCGTCGCGAAAGCTCCGCGCGAACAGCTTCGCTACCGCCGGAACATCGCCGCGCGCCATAGGCCGAACGCCGCCGACGCGGGATGCCGCTTCGTTGCGGGCCGGGGAGGAGGGGCGCAGATCGTCTCGCAAATCAGCGTCCATGCGCCATCCCGGCTCCGGGTTCCTGCTCGGTCGCCCGCTCCCGGTCCCGGCGCACGATCCTCGTCAAGGCGGTCCAGGATGCGGCGACCATGGCGATCTCGATGACGTAGAACGAGACGAAGGTGCCGGCCGGCGGCGCATACCAGGTCGCGACTGCGGCGAGCGCGGCGCCCAGCAAGCTGCCGAGACCCATCACGGCGGCGCGGGTCGGCTGATGGCCCGATGCGCCGAGCGCTTCCATCGCCACAGCCCAGATCGCCAGAGGGATGACCGCCCAGCAGAGGATCCTGACGAAGGAGACGAGCGAGACATAACCCTGGCCGAAGAGGAAGGGCAGGATCGGCGCCAGCACGAAGACGGCGACCGCCGCGGCGATGCTGATCAGCGTGGCCGCGACCAGAACCTTGCGGACCCGCGGCATGGCATGCTGCAACCCTTCAACCGTCGCCCGGGCCGAGCCGGGATAGACGAGACGGTTGAGAGCCTCGACCGAGAGATAGCTGCTCTCCAGCATGCGCCGGGCGACGCTGTAGCTCGCGACGATCTCGGCGGTTGCGACGAGGCTGAGCACGAGCAGGTCGGCGTTCTGGCGCACCGCACGCAGGATGAACGGCACGCTGAAATAGAGGCCGAGCGGTAGCTCCTCGCGCACCAGCCGGTATTCCGGACGGCCGAGCCCGCGCAGGGCGTGCCAGCAGACGAGGGCCACGAGGACATGGCAGGCGAACTGCCAGATCGCCCAGGATGCGATGCTGGCGACGCCGAAGACGAGGCAGGCGAGGCCTGCGGCGGCGGTCCGCGCCAAAGCGAAGCCGACCACGACTATGTTCGCCGAAGCGAAGTCGGAATGGGCGATGAAGATCTGCTCGGCCAGCACGATGACGCGGACCAGCACGATGTTGGTCGCGAGCATCAGCGTGATCACGGCGACGTTCGTCGCCGGATCAGGGGACAGCGTGAAGAAGAAGGGCAGCAGGACCGCGCCGATCAGCACGAGGGCCACGCCGCTGGCCGCGGTCAGGATCAGGTTGTGGCCGAGCATGACCGGGTACATCGCCCGATCGCGGGCGACCCGGCGGACGAGGCACTCCATCGCACCGAGTCCGCACATATGGACCGCGATGTTCGAGATCGCCGTGATCGCGACGAACAGGCTGAACTCGTGGACGCCGAGAAAGCGGGCGAGGATCGCGAAGGTCAGGAGCTGCGCGGCCGAGCTGATGACAAGGCTGCCGCCGGAGGCGGCATAGGACATCAGCATCGGGAGCAGGGGTCCGCGACTGCCCGATCCTCTTGCGTTGCCCGGAGCCATCCTCTCCCGCCTTAGACATCGGCCGAACGAGGCCGCCACGATGGACCTACCATCGCAGCGGCGTCTGTAGCAGGCAAAAATAAGGGCGCAGTTAACACCGCAGCTGCGTTTCAGCAGGTGTTTACCCGCGCTGGAGTAGCGTGCCGCGCGTCACAGCCGTCCAGCGACGGAAGGAGACCCGATGTCGGGCCAAGCAGTCGATCCTATGGGCCAGAACGGGCCTCGCATGCAGCGCTTTATGAATATCGAGCTGGAACTCGCTCCGGACGTCCTCGTGCCGCGGCAGGAGACCGAGCTGCTCGGGACAAGCGCCGTCGCGATCCTGCGCGAGCAGCCGCCGGGACAGATGGTGGTCGACATGTGCTGCGGCTCCGGCAATCTCGCTTTGTCGATCGCCAGCGAAATTCCTTCCGCCCGCATCTGGGGAGCGGACCTGACCGACAGCACGGTCGCGCTCGCCCGCCGCAACGCCGAGCGCCTTGGCGTCCAGGACCGGGTGACCATCCGGCAGGGCGATCTGTTCGACGCCCTGGCGAAGGATGGGCTCGCCGGCACGGTCGACATGATCGTCTGCAATCCGCCCTATATCTCGACCGCCCGGCTCGAGGGCGAGAGCGCCCATCTGCTCGCGGCAGAGCCACGCGAGGCCTTCGATGGCGGGCCATATGGCATCTCGATCCATCAGCGCGTCATCCGCGATGCCGTTGAGTTCCTGAAGCCGGGTGGCTGGCTGCTGTTCGAGTTCGGTGAAGGCCAGGATCGTCAGGCGGCGGCACTGATCGCCCGCGCCAAGGCCTACGAGCCCGTGCGCTTCGCCCAGAACGAGGCTGGAACGCCGCGGGTCGCGCTCGTCCGCAAGCGCGTTGCTGCGCCGGTCGCCGGCGAGGCGGCGGGGCGGTCGGCATGAGCCTGGTCCGCCCGCTGGAGGGCGCCGATATTCCGGCGGTCGCAGGGCTCTTCCAGCGCGTGTTCCGCAACAGCGATGCGCCGCCGCCCGCGGCGCTCGCCACCTATCTGGCACGCCATTATCTCGAAGCGCCGGGCTGCGATTCCGAGATCAGGCCGCTCGTCCATGTCTCCGGCGACGGCGACGTTTCCGGCTTCATCGGCGTCAATGCCCTGCCGATGAGCCATGATGGCCGCAAGCTGCGCGCGGCGATCTGCGGCTCGCTCATGGTCGAGCGCCGGGGTAGCGATCCGATGGCCGGCGCCAGGCTCCTCAAGACCTTCCTGGCCGGGCCGCAGGATCTCTCCTTCAGCGAGACGGCGAGCGAGGTTTCGGCGCAGATGTGGGCGAGGCTGCGCGGCGTGGCGCTGCCGGAATACAGTCTCGACTGGGTTCGCATCATCCGGCCTTCGGCCTTCATGATGGAGCTCGCATCCAGCCGTGTCGGCGCGGTGCGGCTGCTTTCCCCGCTCGCCGGGGTCATCGATCGTCGTCTGCGCGGGAGGATGCAGGAGAACGACCTGCGCTGGTCCGGCGTGCCGGAGAGCTGGGCGGTCAAGGGCGGCCTCAAGGTCGCCGAGATCGATCAGGCCGGCTTTGCGGCGCTCGTCGAGCCGCTGACCCGGCAATTCGCGCTTCGGCCGGACTGGAGCGCCGAGCAACTCGCACACATCGTCGCCGAAGCCACCGGCAAGCCGGAACATGGCGAGGCGGTGCTCGCCTCGGTCTCGACGCCAGGTGGGATGCCGATCGGCGCCTTCCTCTACCATATGCGTCCCGGCGGGATCGCGCGCGTCCTGCAGATCCTGTCCGCGCCGGGTCAGGCCGGCCCCGTCATCGACTGTCTGATCGGGCATGCGGCGCAGCGCGGCGCCGCCGGATTACGCGGCCGGACCCAACCGGCTCTGCTCGAAGCGATGCTGGGGCGCCGCATCGCCTTCACCCATCTCGCCTCGACCGTCGTGCATGCGCGCGAGCAGGCGCTGGTCGACGCCTTCCTCGCGGGCCAGAGCTTCTTCAACGGGCTGGCCGGCGAGAGCTGGAGCCGGCTGGTCGGCGGGCGCTTCGAATAGCGCGCCGGACCGACGCGGCGATCGCCCGCGCCGGCGCGTCCGGTCTCAGCCGGCGATCTCCGTCACCGCTTCGACCAGTTGCGGCTCGAGATGCAGGTAGCGCGTCGCCCGGCGCTTGGCTGCGATGTCTGCCCAGGCGCGCTCGACCTCGACCGTGGTCAGCTTAGCGGCAGCGCCGACCTGTTCGGCCGAGAGACCGTTGTTCAGGCCGTAAAGGCACAGATCCATGCGGTCATAGGGCAGGGAGAAGTAGAACTCCTCCTGCGTCTGTTCGAGCGAGTATGTGTCGGTCGTCGGTGGCCGGCGCCGGATCTCCTCGGGGATGCCGAGATCGGCGGCGAGCGCATAGACCTGGCTCTTGTAGAGATGCGCGATCGGCTTGACGTCCGCCGCGCCGTCGCCGTTCTTGACGAAGAAGCCCTGATCGTATTCCAGCCGGTTAGGCGTGCCGAGTACGGCGAAGTTCAGCCGGTCGGCGTGGTAGTACTCGATCTGCTTGCGGGTGCGCTGCTTCATGTTGGTCGCGGCGACGATGCCGAGATAGACCGCGGGCGGCATGCGCAGCTTGGTGCGCTTGCCGTCGGGGTCCTGCACCACCAGCGAGGAGATGTTGTAGCCTTCGCCCGCGAGCGAGTTGGCGATCACGATCTTCGAGGCCCAACCCGGTCCGTATTCCGGCACCAGCTCCCTGATGAAGCCGTCGCGCCGCTCATAGCAACCCATCGCTTGCAGCGTCGGCCCGATGTCCTCGATCACGGCCGCGACGCCGAAGGTCTCGGCGACCAGCCGACCGAGCCTGAGACTCTCGGGATCGGAATCGTTCTCCGGCATGAACAGGCAGAAGACGTTCTTCGCGCCGACCGCGCGCACCGCCAGCGCCACCGAGACGCTGGAATCGATGCCGCCGGACAGGCCGAGCACCAGCCCGCGCTTGCGCATGCCGCGCAATTGCGCGCGCAGGCCGGCGACGATGCGCTCGATCTCGGCCGCACCGTCGATCTTCAGCGTCTCAGCCGAGAAGGCGAGGCTTTCCGGGGCAGGAGCGATGTTCATTCGGCGGCTCCCAGCGTTTCGGCGGCCAGCCTGCGGCTGACTTTCCCGGTGTCGGTCTTCGGCAGTTCGCTTCGGAATTCCACGATCTTCGGCACCATGAAGTCCTCGAGATGAGCGGCGCAGTGCCGGATGATGTCGCGTTCGCTCAGGCTCTCGTCCGAACGGACCACGAGCGCCGCGATGGCGTGGCCGAGCACCGGATCGGCGACGCCCATCACCACGGCCTCGGCGATGCCGGGATGGGCATGCAGGACGGCCTCGACCTCCTTGGGAGCGACCTTCTCGCCACGCGTCTTGATGATGTCGTCCTTGCGGCCGACGAAATAGAGGAAACCGTCCGCGTCGGTCTGGAAGAGATCGCCCGTATGCAGCCGCTTCTCCCACGGGTTCGGGCCCGCGCGCAGCATCTGCGTGGTCGCCGCGTCATTGCGCCAGTAGCCCTGCATGACATGCGGGCCGCGGATGACGAGCTCGCCGGCAACGCCCGGCGGCACGCGATTGCCGTCGTCGTCGACGACGAGCGCTTCGGTGTTGGGGATCGCGATGCCGACCGAGCCGGGCCGGCGGTCGAGCTCTTCCGGCGGCAGATAGGTGCAGCGCTTGCACTCCGTGAGCCCGTACATCGAATAGATCCGCACGCCGGGGAGAAGCTCGCGCAGCCGGGCGATATGCACCGGCGGCAGGGCCGCGGCGGTGTTCGAGATATAGCGCAGGCTCGGCAGGAAGCCGGGCTCGAGGTCACGCATCTGCAGGATCAGCGCTGCCATGGTCGGCACCAGCGGGAAGCCGGTGACCTTTTCGGTGCGGATGCGCTCGAAGATCGCCTGCGGGAAGGCGAACGACTTCTCGAGGACGAGGGTCGCGCCGAGCCGCATCGCCATCAGCAGCTGGTAGAGCCCGTAATCGAAGGCCAGCGGCAGCACGTTGAGGATGACGTCGTCCGGCGTGTTCTGAAGATAGGTGGTGATCGATTCCGCCGCCGCATCGATGTTGCGGTGGGTCATCATCACGCCCTTGGGCCGGCCGGTGGACCCCGAAGTGTAGATCAACATCGCGAGATCGATGTCGATCCCGCCATGCGCGACCGGGGTCGGCTCGGCCTTGAGGCAATCCTCGAAGGCGACCGCTCCCTCCGGCGTCTGATCGGCCACGGCCTGTGTCGAGGCGACGAAGAGCGGCCGCCCGGCGCTGGTCGCGCGCGCCTGTGTCACGACCGGCATCAGCCTGGCCTGTGTCAGGATCGCGGCGGCCTCGCAATCGTCGATGATGTAGGCGAGCTTGTCGGCTTTGGTCGAGGCGTTGATCGGGCTGAAGGTCGCGCCGGCCTTGAGGATCGCGAAGATCGAGACGGCTGCTTCCCAGCAATTGTCCATGAAGACGAGCACGCGGTCGCCGCGCTTCACCCCGTTTGCGGCGAGCGAAGCTGCGAGCCGGCTGGAAAGCGCGTCCAGCTCGGCATAGGCCAGCCGCTTCCCGCCGGAGACCAGCGCGATCTTGGCGCCATGCGCTCTGGCGCTGTTGATGACGAAGTGCTCGACCCGCATCTGCCCGATATCCCGCCTGCCTGTTACGCCGATGCGGGCGCCGCGGTCTTCGAGGCGATGAAGGCCGTGATGCGCGCGAGGGAGTCGAGATTGGCCGGCATGATGTCGGCATCGGCGACCGTGATGCCGTAGCGATCCTCGATGAAGGCGACGAGCTCGAGCACGCCGGTGGAATCGATGATGCCGTTCTCGATCAGCGAGTCCGTGTCGGCGAGCGGGTTGCTGGTATCGCCGAACAGAAAATTCTCGATGACGAAGGCCTTCACCGCATCCCTGATCGTATCGGTCATGTCAGTTCCTTTTCTGAAGAGATGTCAGGCGGCTTTCGAGCTCTGGCTGCCCGCGCCGGTGAAGGTCTTGAGCCAGAGCTGCGTCGACAGGATGCCGACGAAAGCCGCGTTGTCACGGAAGCCGGAAGCGGGTCGCGTGCGGCATTTCTCGTGCAGCTTCGCCACCGCCTTCGGGTTGAAAAGGCCGCTCGCGCCGATCTCGGCCTCGCTGAGTGCGGTCTCGACATAGTCGGAGGCGCCGGCTCCGACGAAGGAGGCGCTGTCGGGCGCGCGATAGGGCTGCTTGCTGCGCTTGCCGATCGATGGCGGCAGCAGGTCCTTGGTCGCCTCCCGCAGGATGTGCTTCTCGACGAGGCCTTTCAGCTTCATCTCGGGCGGCAGGCCGGCGGCGAACTCGACCAGCTTGTGGTCGAGGAAGGGGAAGCGGCCTTCGATGCCATGGGCCATCGCCATGCGGTCGCCTTGGCTGGAGAGAATGTAGCCGGGCAGCAGGAAACGGGCTTCCAGGTACTGCGCCTGATGCAGCGGGTGCCAGCGCGCGAACGCCTCCGGCAGGCGCGAGACCATCTCGTCGGCCGCGTCGTAGTTCGCGAGGCTCGCGCGCAGGTCGCCGGAGAAGAACAGCTTCGTCGCCGCCGTGCCGTCGAGCCTTGGCCGGTGCGAATAGAGCGGGTCGCTGAGGGCGTGGCCGTTCGCGCCGAAGAAGGAGGCGAGATACTCCGCCGATTGCTGCCGCAGGCCGGGTAGATAGGGATAGAGCTTGCGGAAGAGGTGCGGCCTGATGCGCGAGCCCGGCTGGCGCGCGCAGAAGCGGCGCACCCGGTTCTCCTTGAAGATATCGTAGCCGGCAAAGACCTCGTCGGCGCCTTCGCCGGTCAGCACGACTTTCAGCCCGGCCTCGCGCACCAGCCCGGAGAGCTTGAACAGCGGGGCAGGGGCCGTCCGGATGATCGGCCGCTCGGTAAAGCGGATGACATCGGGGAAGACCGCGGCGATATCGCCCTCGCGGCAGGCGACGGCGCTGTGCTGCGTGCCGAGCGCGCGCGCCATCTCCTGCTGGAATTCGCTCTCGTCATGCTCGGCGCTGTCGAAGGTGACGGAGAAGGTCCGTAGCCCGCCCGGAGCCATGCCGGCGGCGAGCGCCGAGGTGATCGAGGAATCGAGCCCGCCCGAAAGATAGGAGCCGACCGGCACGTCGGCCCGCATGCGGATGCGTGTCGCTTCGGTCAGCAGGGTGCGCAGCTCCTCGGCGGCTTCGCGCTCGTCCTTGTGCCGGGAGGGGGCGTCGCCGTCGGGATAGTCCAGGCTCCAATAGGGCCGGGTCGAGACGCTGCCATCCTGCACGACCATCAGCTGTGCCGGCTCGAGCTCGCTGATGTCGCGGAAGGCGGTGCGCGGCGCGATCGGCGCCCAGAGCGTGAAGATCTGGTCGAGGGCGACAGGGTCGATCTCCGCGCTCACCCCGGGCACCTGGAGCAGCGCCTTGACCTCGGAGGCGAAATAGAAGCGCTCGCCCTGGCGCGTGTAGAACAGCGGCCTGACGCCCATGCGGTCGCGGGCGAGGAACATGCGCCGCCGGCGAGCATCCCAGATCGCGAAGGCGAAATCGCCGTTGAGGAGCGAGAGGCAGTCCTCGCCCATCTCGTCGTAGAGATGCAGGATCACCTCGGTGTCGCTCGCGGTCCGGAAGCGGCGGCCTTTGGCCTGCAGCTCCTCGCGCAGCTCGACATAGTTGAAGATCTCGCCGTTGAAGGCGATCGTCAGTTCGCCTGATGCATCCGACATCGGCTGCTGGCCGTCGCCGAGGCCGACGATGGAAAGCCGGGCGTGGCCGAGGCCGGCATCGTCAGTCGCAAAGAAGCCCTGCGCGTCGGGGCCGCGATGGGCGATCGCGGCCGTCATCCTCCCAAGAAGATCTCTTCCATCCCGGCCGGGGCCGAAATAGCCAACGAAACCACACATACCGAGATGTTTCCGAAAGTCCGGCGAACTCTTCTTGGAATTATAGCCAGCCGAACGGGGGCAGGCGTTAACGTCGCCGGATATTCACGCGGATGGTAAATTTTGGAAGGCCGGAAAGCGCAAGGGAAGGCTGCAACAGACGCGCCTGACAATTCGGAAACCCGCATTCCGGCGCCGGCCGATACCATCCGAGAACCCGGTGATACCGCCCGGGCGACGCTGCCGTCCTCGCCGTGTCTCCTACTGGATTAACGCAATGTTCAGGGGGGTATGCCTAGCTCTGGGGCAGAGTTGCGGGAGGCAGGTGCGTCTCTTCCGTCTTGAGTTGCGTACCGAGGGCGAAGCGTAATGTACGGGCCGAAGGAGTCGGAGCAGCGTCAGACGCCTCGACCCGTCGGCCAGAGCCGCGGCGCCAGGACGGCCGCCGATTTCGTGGTCGGTTCCGACGGCACGGCGGCGGTTGCGAGCAGAAGCCCGCTCGCGCGCATCGGCCAGCTCGCGCGTATCGGGGTCGATGACGTCCTCGCCTGGCTTCGCGACGGGATCGGCTGGATCATCGGAGCCATCGTCGTCTGCCTCGTCGGCGCGCTCCTCTATGCCGCCACGACGCCGCCGCGCTACACCGTCTTCACCGACATCCTGATCGACCCGTCCAACCTCAATGTCGTGCGGGACGACGTCTTCACCTCCAACCCACAGCGCGACGCGCAGCTTCTGGAAGTCGAGAGCAAGCTCCGGATCCTGACCTCGCGCAACGTCCTCTCGCGGGTGATCGACAAGCTCGACCTGACCAGTGATCCGGAATTCGTCAAACCGGGTTTGCTGACGCCGCTCTGGAACCTGATCTCGCCGGCGGAGGTCGCCCGCGACAACCGACTGGCCGTGATGCGCGCCCTGTCGGAGAGGGTCGACGCGCGCCGCGAGGAGCGCTCCTTCGTTGTCGTGATGCGCTTCTGGGCCGAGGATCCCGAAAAGGCGGTGGTGATCTCGAACGCCATCGTCGACGCCTTCGAGGCGGAGCTTTTCCAGTCCTCCGCCGAAAGTGCCGGCCGGGTGGTGAAGAACCTCAACAACCGCCTGGACGAGCTGCGCCGCAACGTCACCGAGGCGGAGCAGCGGGTCGAGGATTTCCGCCGCTCGAAAGGGCTGCAGCTGAACAATGGCGAGCCGGTCAGCGCCCGGCTTTCGAGCGAGCTCAACACCCAGGTGCTCGATGCCCAGCAGCGCTTCATCCAGGCTGAGACGCGCTACCGGCAGATGAGCGCTGCGATCGCCGAACGGCGGACCACCAGCGCAGCGATCTTCGATTCCGCGACCATGGTCAGCCTGCGGGCGCAGCTCAACCAGCTCCAGCAGCAGATCGGATCGATCAGGGCGACCTTCGGCACGCGGCACCCGCAGATGGTCACGGCGCTCTCCGAGCAGCAGGCGATCGAGGCCGCGCTGGTGCGCGAGGCACGTCGCATTCTCGATGGGGCGAGGGCGGAATTCGAGCGGGAGCGCTCGAACCTCGCGACGTTGCGCAGCAAGGCGAGTGACGAAAAGTCGAACGTCTTCAGCGACAATGAGGAGCAGGTCCAGCTGCGCGACCTGCAGCGCGACGCACGGGCCAAGGCCGCGCTCTACGAAACCCATCTGGCACGGACGCAGCAGATCAGCGAACGCCAGCAGATCGACACCAGCAATGTCCGCGTCATCTCGCGGCCAGTCCCGCCGAAGGCGCGTAGCTGGCCGCCGCGGACGCTGATCCTGCTCGGTGCGGCGGTCTTCCTCGGTCTTCTCCTCGGCGTCTCGATCGCCCTGGGGCGCGGCGCGTGGCGCTATCTGCGCGATCCGCGGCTCGCGACCGCCTGAGGGCGTCGCCCGGATGCGCGACGCAATCGACGATGAGGAGGGCGGAACGGACGGGCTCAGGGGGCGCGTCGGCACCTTCCTCTTCCTGTCGGTTTTCCTCTTCTCCTGGATAACCCTCAACCCCTTCGTTGATCTCTCTGGCGCCGTGGTTCTCGACCAGTCGGCGCGCGCCTCGAGCGCGTTGAACCAGCTCGTCTCGCTCGCGCTCTTCGCCTGCATGCTCGGGTACGGCCTGCTTCACCCGATGCGCCGCATCATCCTTCAGCCGCGCGTCTTGCTGTCGCTGATCTTTGCCTGGCTGGGCTTCGTTTCGATCATCGTCTCCGCCTATCCGTTCCAGGGCATCAAGGGGATGGTCCTGGCCGTCATCGCGGTGGTGAACGCCAGCATCTTCCTGTTGCTGCCGCGCTCCGAGCGGCATTTTGCGAAGCTGCTCGGGATCGGCTGCCTGATCGTCCTGTCGGTCTCGTATTATGGCATCCTGTTCAAGCCGGCACTGTCGATCCATCAGGCTTCCGAGGCGCTGGAGCAGACCAATGCCGGCCTGTGGCGCGGCCATTTCCGGCACAAGAACGACGCTGCCGTCGCCATGGTGGTCATGGCGCTCTTCGGCCTGTTCGTCATGAACGTCTGGTCGCGCCTGCTCGGCATCGTCATCGTCTGCCTGGCCTTCGTCTTTCTGGTCAACACGGGCGGGAAGACCTCGACCGCGATGCTGCCGGCCGTGCTGGTCGTCGCCTGGATTTTCGAGAAGGTGCGCATCCTGCGCCTGCCCATCGTCATCGGCGGCGTCGCGCTGTTCAATCTCTTCGCCATAGGCTCGGCCGTGATCCGGCCGCTGGGCGATTTCGTCACCGAGCTCGGCATCGACGCGACCTTCACCAACCGGGCCGATGTCTGGCGCCTGGCCTTCACCGCGATCGCCGAGCAGCCGCTGACCGGTTATGGCATCAAGGGCTTCTGGCAGACCTCGCAGCTCGTGAACGGCGGCGGCTCGGTCGAGACCTGGGCCGTGGCGGCGGCCCACGCGCACAACTCGTATCTCGAAGTGATCCTGATGATGGGAGTGCCGGGGCTCCTGTTGACCCTGGCCTGGCTCTTCGTCATGCCGCTCTATCACATCTCCCGGATCGAGCCTGCGAGCGAGCACAGCCATCTTACCCGGCTCTTCATCAGGATCTGGCTTTACGTGATCTTCCATGCCTGCCTGGAAAGTCTGTTCTTCGAAGGCGCCAATCCGCTCTGGTTCACCTTCCTGATCGTGATCTACGGGCTCTTGCTGCAGACCTCGGCGGCGCTGACCCCCGCCACCGAACCGAAGCCGCAGGGAAATGTCGCGCATGCCTAGCCTGATCGAACGGATTGGAGAGAAGGGAGGTCAGGTCGACCGGTTGGCGAACCGGCTGATCTGGAAGTTCGCCGGTCCCCGACGCATGCTCGAGACCGAGGTCCCGCTGGTCTCCTTCACCTTCGACGACGTGCCCGACAGCGCCTTGTACGAAGGTGCCGCGATCCTCGAACGACATGGCGTGCGTGGCACCTTCTACATCGCCGGTGGCCTTTCGGGACAGGTTGAGCCCGAGCGCGTGCTGATCGGGCCGGAGGGCTGCCGGGATCTCGCCGAGCGTGGCCACGAGGTCGGCTGCCATACCTTCTCGCATCGCAGGGTCCGCGACATTGCCCGCGCGGAACTGCCCGGCGATCTCGACCGCAACGCGGCCTTTCTCGCCGCGGCCGGGATTGCCCGGCCTCCGACCAATTTCGCCTTTCCCTATAACTCGGCATGGCCGCCGGCGCGCGCGGAGTTCCGGCGTCGTTTCCGCAGTTGTCGTGCTGCCGGCGAGACGATCAATCGCGGACGTGTCGACCCGCTCATGCTGAAGGCGGTCGAAATCCGCCAACCGGAGCAGGAGGCGCGAGCCCTGACAGGCTGGATCGACGAGGTGGTGAGGGCGCCCGGCTGGCTCGTCTTCTTCACGCACGACATCGCGGCACGCCCGACGCCCTATGGCTGCACGCCCGAGACCTTCGAGCATCTGGTCGCGCATGCGGTCGCGCGCGGGTGCACCGTCCTGCCGGTCGACCAGGTGCTCGACCGGTTAGGCTGGTGAAGGGGGAAGCCGTGTCGAACGCGCAACCGGCCGAAAATCGCCTGCTGGCGATCAACAACTACTTCTACCGCCGCGGCGGCGCGGAGACCGTCTTCTTCGACCATATCGCGATGTTCTCGCAGCTCGGCTGGGACGTCGTCCCTTTCGCCATGCAGCACGAGAACAATGCGCCCTCGCCCTGGTCGGGGTATTTCGTCTCGGAGATCGAATATGGCCGGCGCACGAGCCCGCTGCGCAAGGTCGCGCAGGCCGCCAGCATCATCTACTCGCGCGAGGCGCAGCGCAATCTCGCGCGGCTGATCGAGCAGGCGCGTCCCACCGTCGCCCATGCCCACAATGTCTACCACCATCTCTCGCCGGCGATCTTTTCGACCCTGAAGGATGCCGGGATTCCCGTTGTGATGACGGCGCATGATCTGAAGCTCGCCTGTCCGGCCTATAAGATGCTGCGCGATGGCAAGGTCTGCGAGGACTGCAAGGGCGGGCGGATCCACAACGTCCTGCGCCATCGCTGCGTCAAGGATTCGGTGCCGCTCAGCGGGCTCGTCCTGGTCGAGACGATGGTGCACCGGGCGCTCGGCCTCTACCGCGACAAGCTCGACCGTATCGTGGTTCCCAGCCGCTTCTATCTGGAGAAGCTGGTGGAATGGGGCTGGCCGCGCGAGAAGCTCGTCTACATTCCGAATTTCGTCGAGGTGGACGGATTTCGCGACACCTGGGATGAGGGCGACTATGTCGTCTTCGCCGGGCGACTCGCGCCGGAAAAAGGGCTCGCGACGCTGATCCAGGCGGCCGCGCGCGCAGGGCAGCGGCTTATCCTGGCCGGGACCGGGCCGGAGGAAGCGGCGCTTCGCGACCTCGTCGCCAGGACCGGCGCCGATGCGAGTTTCGTCGGGCACCTCTCGGGACAGGAGCTGCACCGTCTGATCGGCCAGTCGCGCGCGCTCGTTCTCCCGTCCGAATGGTATGAGAACGCGCCGATCAGCATCCTCGAAGCCTATGCGCTCGGGCGCCCGGTGATCGGCGCTGCGATCGGTGGCATCCCGGAAATGATCCGGGACGGGGAGACCGGGCTGCTCAGCGCCTCTGGCGACGTCGACGATCTCGCGCAGAGGCTGGCGGATCTGGCGGCGCTGTCGGATGCGGATCGCGCGCGGATGGGCCGGGCCGGGCGTGACTGGATCGCGAGTGAGTTTTCCGCCGCCGCCTATCGCGACCGGACGCTCGACCTTTACGGCAGGCTCGGCAGCTGAAACGGAAGGGAAGGGCACGACGTAAAGGTTAACAAATGGAAAATGGCGCCGATCTTGCCGCTTCACTTGCGGCTGGATGGCTGTTTTCCTTATGTCTGCTGGCAGCTTGAGACATGAGGGTCTCGAGCCCTAGATTTCTCCGGCCCTCAGGGAGAACTTTCGGGATTGAAGAGGGACATTTGCAACGCCGTTCGGGTTGCAGCGTTACGCCGGGCTCGACTGGGCGTGACGGGTGGAGGCGACCATGACCAGTCTTCCCATCGCGATGCCGCCCGGTAAATCGGCTTCCGCTGCGGCAACACCCGAGCCTCGTCGCCGGATCATTTTCCTGGGCCTGCGCGGCATCCCCAACGTCCAGGGGGGCGTCGAGAAGCATGTCGAGATGCTCGCCGGCGAGCTGGCTGCCTGCGGCTGGGATGTCGAGGTCATCGGCCGCAGCCGCTATCTGCCGCATGTCGGTTCCGGCTCGTGGAACGGCATTCGCGTTTCTCCGCTATGGGCGCCGCGCAAGATGGCGCTCGAAGCCCTCGTCCACACCTTCCTCGGGGTTTGGCTCGCGGCGCTGCGCCGGCCCGACATCCTGCACATCCATGCGGTCGGTCCGGCCCTGCTCGTGCCACTCGCCCGGCTTCTCGGCCTCAGGGTCGTCGTCACCCATCACGGCTATGACTATGAGCGCCAGAAATGGGGGGGCCTTGCCCGGCGCGCGCTTAAGCTCGGCGAGTATTTCGGCATGCGCCTGTCGCACGGCCGGATCGCGGTCTCCAGCGAGGTCGCTCGGGCCATGGCAGAGCGCTATGCGGCGCCCGTCACCTATGTGCCGAATGGCGTGAGTGTCGCGCCGCCCGGCGCAGAGACCGGGATTCTCGAAGAGTTCGGCCTGCAGCCGAAACGCTATGTGCTGATGGCGGCGCGTTTCGTCCCGGAGAAGCGACAGCCGGACCTGATCAAGGCTTTCGCCAAATGCGGCGCTTCCGGATTTCAGCTGGTGCTGGCCGGCGATGCGGAGTTCGAGACACCCTATTCGCGCGAGGTCAGGGCTCTGGCGAAGAACATGCCCGGGGTCGTGCTGACCGGCTTCCAGACCGGCGGCAGGCTCGCGGAGCTCTTCGCCAATGCGGCTCTGTTCGTCCTTCCGTCGAGCCATGAAGGCATGCCGATCGCGCTGCTCGAAGCGATGGCGTCGGGCCTGCCGGTGCTCGCCAGCGATATTGCCGCGAACAAGGCGCTAGCCCTGCCGGCCGACGACTACTTTCCGCTCGGCGACATCGACGCCCTCGCGAAAGCGATGGCGACAAAGATGGCGAATCCGCTCAGCGAGGAGCAGGCGCGAGCCCAGAGGCTGCAGGTCGAGCAGGCCTATAGCTGGCCGAGCGTCGCCCAGAAGACGCTTCAGGTCTACCGTTCCACCCTGGTGAACTAGTTTGCTTGCCTCAGGCCCGCGGGCGCGCGACAAGGCCGGCTCGCCGTAACCGGAGACGAGCAGATCATGAATTCAAGAGCGCTTTTGCGCGTCCTGCCCTGGCTGCTGCTCGCCTTCATCGTCTTCGCCACCCTGTCTTCGCTCGAAATGCGCCCGCGAATCGGCCATGCGGTTCATCTCGAACGCTTCGGGGCCTTCGGGCTCCTGGGCTTCCTGTTCGCGGCCGTCTATCCGAGGCGGATCGCGGCCGTGCTGCTGTTCGTCGTGGCCGTCGCGATCGGGCTCGAGTTCTTCCAGCTGCTCTCGCCGGACCGGCATGCCCGCTTGGGTGATCTCTTGGTCAAGCTGGCCGGGGGCGTCTGCGGTGTCGCGTCCTGCTGGCTGACCATGCGCTTCCTGCCGGGGGTTCGCGGCCTGCTCGCGCGCGTCTCCTGATCGCCGGCGCGGCCGGATGTCACGGCAATCCGTTGGGTCGACAAAGAGATGGATCGCCGATCCGCACCCGATAGGATGGTCGAGAGACAAGCGATCTATCGAGAGCGCGTCCTGCGTGCTCGGGCCTGGAGGCAGATCATGGATGAAGACCGTTTCAACATGGCAGTCCGCAAGTTCCTGAAGGAGGTCGGCGTGACCTCGCAGCGGGAGATCGAACGCATCGTGCGCGACGGCACGGCTCAAGGTGGACGCGTGCGCCTGCGCATGACGCTGACCTCGGAGGACGCTCCCGCGCTCCAGCACGTGGTCGAGACGACGATCGAACTCAGGTGACCCGGAACTAGAGCATTTCCGCAATTCTCTGAATCGCGGAAATGCTCTAATTCTTTGTTTTATCGCATTTTCTTCACGCGAACCGGTGCCCGCTTCGCTCGAAAATGCTCTAGAAGTCCATGCCACCCGGCATTGCCGGCGCCGTCTCCTTCTTCGGGAGGTCGGCGATCAGGGCCTCGGTGGTGATCAGCAGCGAGGCGATCGAGGCGGCATCCTCGAGCGCCGTGCGCACGACCTTGGCCGGGTCGATCACGCCGTTCGCGACCAGGTCCTGAAACTCGCCTGTCGCGGCGTTATAGCCCCAGCCATAGTCGTTCTTCTCGATCAGCTTGCCGACGATGACCGAGCCGTCGGCGCCGGCGTTCTCGATGATCTGGCGAGCCGGGGCCTGCAGGGCGCGGCGCACGATGTCGACGCCGGTGCGCTGGTCGCCATTCGCCGGCTTGAGCGCCGCGAGCGCCTTCAGCGCGCGCAGCAGCGGCACACCGCCCCCCGGCAGGATGCCTTCCTCGACCGCCGCCCGGGTGGCGTGCATGGCATCGTCGACACGGTCCTTCTTCTCCTTGACCTCGGTCTCGGTCGCGCCGCCGACGCGGATCACCGCGACGCCGCCGGCGAGCTTGGCCAGCCGCTCCTGCAGCTTCTCGCGGTCGTAGTCCGACGAGGTCTCCTCGATCTGCGCCTTGATCTGCGCGATGCGGGCCTCGATGTCCTTCTTCCTGCCGGCGCCGCCGACGATCGTGGTGTTTTCCTTCTCGATCATGACCTTCTTGGCGCGGCCGAGCATGTCGAGCGTCACCGTTTCGAGCTTGATGCCGAGATCCTCGGAGACGGCGGTGCCACCGGTCAGGATCGCGATGTCTTCGAGCATCGCCTTGCGGCGGTCGCCGAAGCCCGGCGCCTTGACCGCGGCGATCTTCAGCCCCGCCCGCAGCCGGTTGACGACGAGCGTCGCCAAGGCTTCGCCTTCGACATCCTCGGCGATGATCAGCAGCGGCTTTCCGGTCTGCATCACCGCCTCGAGCAAGGGCAGCATGGCCTGCAATGCCGAGAGCTTCTTCTCGTGGATCAGCACATAGGCGTCTTCCAGCTCGGCCCGCAGCTTCTCGGCATCGGTGATGAAATAGGGCGAGATGTAGCCGCGGTCGAACTGCATGCCCTCGACGATGTCGAGCTCGGTCAGCGCGGTCTTCGCCTCTTCGACCGTGATCACGCCTTCATTGCCGACCTTCTTCATGGCCGAGGCGATCATCCTGCCGATCTCCTCGTCGCCATTGGCCGAGATGGTGCCGATCTGGGCGATCTCGCTATTGGCCGTCACCTTCCTGGCGTTCGCCTTGAAGTCCGCGACGGCGGCTCCGACGGCCATGTCGATGCCGCGCTTCAGATCCATCGGGTTCATCCCGGCGGCGACCGCCTTGGCGCCTTCCCGGACAATCGCATGGGCGAGGACGGTCGCCGTCGTCGTGCCGTCACCGGCGGCATCGTGCTGCTTGGCTGCGACCTCGCGCACCATTTGCGCACCCATGTTCTCGAACCTGTCGGCGAGCTCGATCTCGCGCGCCACGGCAACGCCGTCCTTGGTGATGCGGGGCGCGCCAAACCCCTTCTCGATCACGACGTTGCGGCCCTTCGGGCCGAGCGTCACCTTGACCGCATCGGCGAGGATTTCGACGCCGCGCAGCATCTTCTCCCGTGCCTCGGACGAGAACTTCAGTTCCTTCGCAGCCATGCCTGGGCCCTCCTCTGGCGGTCGCAGTACCGGCGCGCGCGGGAGCCTCGAGCGAGTCTCCTCCTGGCCGGTCCCTACCGATCACGTCGCTCCCGAGCGCATGCGACCGGCGCTCGCTTGGCGAGCCGGCATCTCGTGCCGGCCCCGAAACTCACCGCCTCACGATCCCGCCGAGAAGAAGGTCATCCGGGAGAGAAGCGTGTAGTCCGCCTCGAGGATCATGATGCCGACGAAGACCAGCAGCACCAGCGGCGGCAGCAGGATCGCATAGCTCAGCGCCAGCCGCTCCCAGGCCATGTGCATGAAGACGGCGATGATCAGCCCGGCCTTGAGCGCCATGAAGAGCAGGATCAGCGACCAGCGCAGCAGGCCGACGAGCTGGAAATAGTCGACCAGATAGGAGCAGGCGCTGAGGATGAACAGCCAGACCCAGACCACGAGATAGAGCCTGATCGGATGGTGCTGCGCCTCGCTTGGGGGAGGCGCCTGCACCGGGGCGGGGCTCGTCGGTTGCGACATGGCTTCCTCCCTCACCAGAGATAGAACAGCGCGAAGATGAAGACCCAGACGAGATCGACGAAGTGCCAGTAGAGCCCGGTGATCTCGACGATCTCGTAGCGGCCGCGCCGGCTGGTGAAGAAGCCGCGCCGCCCGTCGTCGAAATCGCCGCGCCAGACCTTGCGGGCGATGATGATCAGGAAGATCACGCCGATCGTGACATGCGTGCCGTGGAAGCCGGTGATCATGAAGAAGCTCGAGCCGAACTGCGCGGCGCCCCAGGGGTTCTCCCAGGGCCGCACCCCTTCCGAGATCAGCTTCGACCATTCGAAGGCCTGCATGCCGACGAAGGCAGCGCCGAGCAGTGCGGTCAGAAGGAGCAGGGCGGCCGTCTTGCGGCGGTCGCGCCGGTAGCCGAAGTTGACGGCCATCGCCATCGTCCCGCTGCTGCTGATCAGCACGAAGGTCATGATCGCGATCAGGATCAGCGGCAGATGGTGGCCGGCGATCTCGAGCGCGAAGACCTCGCTCGGATTGGGCCAGGGCACGGTGGTCGACATCCGGACCGTCATGTAGGCGATCAGGAAGCTGCCGAAGACGAAGGTGTCGCTGAGCAGGAAGACCCACATCATGGCCTTCCCCCAGGAGACCTCCTTGAAGGCCTGACGATCGGACGACCAGTCCGAGACGATGCCCGGCCAGCCCGCAGCAGGCCTGACTTCGGTATGCGCAGTGGACGGCAAGACCTCGTTCATCGCTCGCCTCGCTCGCAGCCGGGAGCCGGATGATCACCAACCTGCACCCGGATCTCGTCGAAATGGCGGATCGTCCCGCCCGTAATTCACTCCGTGGTCGTACTCGCGTCTAAGTCAGCAGCGCCCGGCAGATCTCGATCAGATCGTCCGTCCAGCGCATCAACAGGGCGAACAGCACGAGCCAGACCAGAAGCAGGAAATGCCAGTAGGTGGCGCAGAGCTCGACGCTGAGCTGCAAGCGGCCCCAGTTCGCCGGTGCGCTGCCCATCGGCACGGCGAAGGCCCGCACCGTCGTCCGGCAGAGCGCCACCAGCCCGCCGAGCAGGTGCAGCCCGTGGATCGCGGTGACCAGATAGAAGAAGGCACCGGCCGGATTGGCCGCAGTGAAATAGCCGGCGGCGCCGAGCTCCCGCCAGGCCAGCAATTGACCGGCGAGAAAGGCCAGCGCCGAGACGCCGGTGGCGAGCAGGCCGGATCGGACGCCGTCGAGTTCACCGCGGCGCGCTGCGACGACGCTCGTCTGCAGCGCGATGCTGCTCAGCGCCAGCAGGCCGGTGCTGAACCACAATACAGGCGGCATCGGCAGCGGGCGCCAATCGGACATGCCCCGGCGCATGAAATAGGCGCTGACCAGCAGTGCGAACAGCGAGCCCGCCACCACGAGAAACGCCGCGAGACCGATCTTGGCGATCGGCCGGGGCGCGGGGCCCGTCCATTCCACCTCGCCGACGACGCCGACCTCCAGCCAGGGCTTGGCGGTGAGCCCCTGGCGCAGCAGCCACCAGCCGGCGAAGCCTGCCAGGACGACCATGAAGAGGAGGATCACGACCATGGCCGGCTCCCTAGGCGGCTCTCGGCTCGGGCGGCTGGTTCTGCGGCAGGAAGTCCTGCGCGGCGCCCGGCACGCTGTAATCATAGGCCCAGCGATAGACCACCGGCAGCTCCTTGCCCCAGTTGCCATGCGCGGGCGGCGTCTGTGGCGTCTGCCATTCGAGCGTGGTCGCGCGCCAGGGATTGCCACCGGAGGGTCGGCCTCGTTTCAGGCTCCAGATCAGGTTGAACAGGAAGATGAGTTGCACCGCGCCGACGATCAGCGCGACCACGGTGATGAAGATGTTCAGCGTCACCGTCGAAGGTGGAACGAAGGCCATCGCGCCCATCTCGGGGTAGCGCCGCGGCACCCCCATCAGCCCGATATAGTGCATCGGGAAGAAGATCGCGTAGGCGCCGAGGAAGGTGACCCAGAAATGCAGCTTGCCGAGCGTGTCGTCGAGCATGCGCCCGGTGATCTTCGGGTACCAGTGGTAGATCGCGCCGAAGACGACGAGGATCGGCGCGACCCCCATCACCATGTGGAAATGCGCGACCACGAACATGGTGTCGGAGAGCGGCACGTCGACCACGACATTGCCGAGGAACAGGCCGGTCAGGCCGCCATTGACGAAGGTGACGATGAAGCCGAGCGCGAACAGCATCGGCACGGTCAGGTGGATGTCGCCTTGCCAGAGCGTCAGGATCCAGTTGTAGACCTTGATCGCGGTCGGGATGGCGATGATCAGCGTCGTCGTGGCGAAGAAGAAGCCGAACGCCGGATGCATGCCGCTGACATACATGTGGTGGGCCCAGACCACGAAGCTCAGCGCCCCGATCGCGACCAGCGCCCAGACCATCATCCGGTAGCCGAAGATGTTCTTGCGGGCATGGGTGCTGATCAGGTCGGAGACGATGCCGAAGGCCGGTAGCGCCACGATGTAGACCTCGGGATGGCCGAAGAACCAGAACAGGTGCTGGAACAGGATCGGGCTGCCGCCCTTGTAGGCCAGCCGCTCGCCCATCGCGATGATCGAAGGCATGAAGAAGCTGGTGCCGATCAGCCGGTCGAGCAGCATCATCACGGCGCCGACGAAGAGCGCGGGGAAGGCGAGGAGCGCCATCACCGTCGCGGTGAAGATGCCCCAGATCGTCAGCGGCATGCGCATCAGCGTCATGCCACGGGTTCGCCCCTGCAGCACGGTCACGACATAGTTCAGCCCGCCCATGGTGAAGCCGATGATGAACAGCATCAGCGAGACCAGCATGATGACGATGCCCCATTCCTGGCCGGCGGTGTTGGCGAGGATCGCCTGGGGCGGATAGAGGGTCCAGCCGGCGCCGGTCGGCCCGCCCGGTGCGAAGAAGCCGCAGACGAGGACCAGCACGGCGAGAAAATAGATCCAGAAGCTCAGCATGTTGACATAAGGGAACACCATGTCGCGCGCGCCGAGCATCAGCGGGATCAGGTAGTTGCCGAAGCCGCCGAGGAAGAGCGCGGTCAGCAGATAGATCACCATGATCATGCCGTGCATGGTGATGAGCTGGTAGTAGTAGTTGGCGTCGATGAAGGAGAGCAGGCCGGGAAAGGCGAGCTGCATCCGCATCAGCCAGGACAGGACGAGCGCGACCAGCCCGATCGCCAGCGCCGTCGCCGAATACTGGATCGCGATGACCTTCGCGTCCTGGGAGAAGACATACTTCGTGATCCAGCTTTTCGGGTGGTAGAGCTCGACATCGTCGTGCCCCGCCGTCGGCACCGGCCCTGCCACGCCATGCGTCACGTCCGCCATCGCGACACCTTTCCGCTCCCGCCGGCTCGGCGAACCCGGTTCGGGCCCGCCCGGAGCCGCTCCTAGTTCTTCGCCTGCGTCCTCGACGGCGCCTGCAACTGGGCAAAGGTCTTCTGCTGTTGCAGCCAGGCCTGGTAGTTCTCGTCGGGCTCGACGATGACGCCACCGCGCATGAAGGCGTGGCCGGTGCTGCAGAGCTCGGCGCACAGCGCCTCGAAGGTCCCAGGCCGGGTCGGGGTCAGCCAGTAATAGGTGACGACGCCCGGGATCATGTCCATCTTGGCGCGGAACTCCGGAACGTAGAAATTGTGCAGCACGTCGAGCGAGCGCAGCAGCAGCTTGACCGGCTTGCCGATCGGCAGATGCAGCTGGTCGCCCTGGATGATGACGTCATCCTGCCCATGCGGATCGTTCGGAGCGATCCCCAGCGGGTTCTCCGTGGTGACATGGGCGATGTCGGTGGCGCCGAGCTTTCCGTCCGCGCCCGGCAGCCGGTAGCTCCACTGCCATTGCTGGCCGACGACCTCGACCGTCGCAGCATCGGCCGGCACCGTGACGAAGCGATGCCAGACCACGAGGCCGGGCGCGAGCATGGCTGCGACGCCGACGCCGGTGCCGATCGCGAGCCACCATTCGAGCCGCTTGTTCTCGGGCTCATAGGCGGCGCGATTGCCTTCGCGATGGCGGAAGCGGATCACGCAATAGGCCATGAACAGCACGACGGCCGCGAAGACCGCGCCGGTGATCCAGAAGGTGATGATCAGGGTCTGGTCGATATAGCCCCAATTGGAGGCGATCGGCGTCCACCACCACGGGCTCACGAAGTGGAAGGCCACCGAGCCAATCACAACCAGAATCAGTGCGATCGCGATAGCCATCTCTGTCATCCTTGCCGGGGCGTCGATGAACAGGACCACTGGTCGTCGCGGCGCCAGGCCGCGTCGCGACGTTAGAAAAGCAAGCTACAGTCAGGCGCGAAAATCGTGGCGGGCCCCGCAGTGCAGGCGGGGGCGTCGAAGAAGGTGTAGGGGACGGCGAAGCAAGGCTCGGCGCAGGAAGGCCACGGGGCGCATGCTCGGTCGAGCGCGCCCTTGCGTTTCGAACGTTGCCTTCTCCTAGCCATGGCCGAACCTCGGCTCTGCCGGCGACCGAATTGGCGCAAAGCACTCGCTTGCTGCAAGGCATTCAGGCCTTGCGCTCATGGTCGTGCATTGTTGTCGTCCTGCACGCGAGCGTTGTCAAATCGGAAAAGTCAGCCGCTCGGCGCGTTGGACGTTTCGATCGTTCAGCAGAAGCCGCGTCGATTTCTTTCAGGTACCGGGCGAATGCTTGGGAGGTATGCGCTGTCGCCGCCCTGGCCTCGCCGAACCGGTCAGTGCCGGGCCGGTGAGACGAAGCGCCCGCTCCCCGGGGCGGCCAGCACGTCCTTGCCGTCGAAGATCAGCTCGCCGCGCAGGAAGGTCGCGACGGGCCGGTAGGGCAGCTCGATCCCCTCATAGGGGCTCCAGCCGACGAAGTTGTGCCCGCTGAGTGCCGGATCGTAGCGGCGCGGATCATGCGCCATCACCGTGATGTCGGCATCGCGCCCGAGCGCGAGCGCGCCCTTGGCCTGGCCGATGCGGAACAGCCGGGCCGGGTTGGCGGCGAGCAGCCTGGCCGCCCAGCTGATCGGCAGCTCCCGCTCCACCAGCCCCTTGATCAGCAGTTGATAGAGCGCTTCCAGCCCGGGCACGCCCGAGGCATTCCGCGCCATCACCGGATCGCTCTTGCGATCTTCGGACCAGGAGACATGGTCGGTCGAGACGATGGTGACATGGCCGGCGGCGAGATGCTGCCAGAGCCGTTCCACCTCGCTGCGCGAGCGGATCGGCGGGTTGATCTTGGCCTTCCCGACCAGCCGGGAGACGTCGTTCTCCTCGTCGAGCACGAGATAATGCACGCAGGCCTCGATCGTCGTGTCGAAGCCATTGCGGCGATAGTTCTCGCAGAGCTCGTAGCCGCGCCCGATCGAGCAGTGCACGATGTGGCCGGAGCAGCCGGTCGCCGCGGCGATCTCGTAGACCTCTGCCGTGGCCAGAGCTTCGGCGAGCGGCGGCCGGGCGAGCCCATGGGCCCGATAATCGGTGATGCCGGCCTGCGCGACGCGCGCCTCGGCGTCGCGGATCATCTCGTCGTTCTCGTTGTGGACGCCGGCGATCAGCCCGTGACGGGCGATCTCCGCGAAGCAGGCCTGCAGGGTCTGCGGCGGAATCCGCGGAAACCGCTGCGGATGCGTGCCGAAGGTCGAGAATTTGAAGCCGGCGGCGCCGGCCGCGACCATCTCGCCGATCCGGGCTGGCCCTTCCTGCGGGTCGACGGTGCCGTACAGCGCGAAGTCGACGCGCGCCTGCTCGCCGGCCTCGGCCGCCTTGGTCTTGAGCTTCTCGGCCGTGCAGATCAGGTTGCCGTCGTCATAGGGCATGTCGACGATGGTGGTGACGCCGCCGGCCGCCGCCGAGCGCGTCGACCAGACGAAATCCTCCTGGCCCTTCTGCGACCGGGAATGGACCTGCGCATCGATGGCGCCCGGCAGGACGAAGGCATTCCCGAAGTCATGGCGCGTCGTGGCGGAGGGCGGCGTTCCCTCGCCGACCCGCTCGATGCGGCCGGCGCGAACAGCGACATAGCCCTTGTCGCGGACATGGTCCGTGCCGACGACGCGGCCGGTGATCACCAGATCGAAATCGCTCATCGAACCTTGCCCGCAGTTCCAGTCTTCAGATGCCGAGAAACGCCGCCCGGATGGCGTCGTCGTCGATCAGATTGCTCGAGCGGTCCTCGCGCACCGTCTGGCCCTTTTCCAGGACATAGGCCCGGTGCGAGACGCGTAGCGCCTGGCGGGCATTCTGCTCGACCAGCAGGATCGCGGTGCCGGTCTCGTTGACCCGCTTCAGCAGCTGGAACATCTCTGCCACCAGCTTCGGTGCGAGGCCGAGCGATGGCTCGTCGAGGATCAGCAGGCGCGGCTTGCTCATCAGCGCGCGGGCGATCGCCAGCATCTGCTGCTCGCCGCCGCTCATCAGCCCACCGAGCTGGTTGCGCCGCTCGGCGAGACGCGGGAACAGGGCGAACATCTCCTCGATTGCCTCGCGCCGGCGGACTGGGTCGCGCTGCGTGTAGCCGCCCATCAGCAGATTCTCGAGCACGCTCATCTGCGGCATGATCAGCCGGCCCTCAGGGCAGAGCGCCACGCCGCGCGGCACCATCTCGTGGCACTCGGCACGGGTCACGTCCTGCCCTTCGAAGCGGATCGATCCACCCTGCGGCTGCAGGGCGCCGGCGATCATCCGCACAGTGGTCGACTTGCCAGCGCCATTGGCCCCGAGCAGGGCGACGATCTCGCCCTCCGCGACGGTCAGGCTGACATCGCTGACCGCGACGGCGCCGGCATAGGCATAATGGAGCTTGGCGACCTCGAGCATGGGGTCAGCCCAGGACCCAGGGCGGCGGGCAGCCGCCTTCGCGGGCGAGTTCGTCCCAGATGTCGCAGGCCTCGACCAGCGTCGGGCCGCCACAGGGCAGCATCACATAGGAGACGCCCTCGGCGATCTTCTCGGCCGGAGCTTCGAGCGCGGTGGCGCGCTTCAGGTGGAAGCGCATGCCGGCCCGGCATTTGCGCGCGGCATGGGCGACGACGAGCGCGATCTCGGCGATCTGCTCGGGGATCTCGCCCCGCGCCACCTCGACCATGCTGGCGTAACGGGCATCGGCCTCCTCGGGCGAGATCCATTTCGACCAGCTCTTGGAGAAATCCATCGCCGGGTAGGCCTCGGCGACGCCGGCCAGCGCCATGCAGTCATGGATCTGGGCACGGCTCAGGCCGGATTCCTCGGCGCGCGGCATGTGGATGTCGCCATAGGCCTCGCGCGCCGATGTCAGCAGCACCAGCCAGACCACCTCGCGCTCGAAATAGGTGAAGGAGCGCTCGAGCAGGGTCAGCTCGCGATAATAATTGTCATACGCTCCCATCAGATCGGGATCGTAGGTGCAGAGCATGCGGTGATAGGCCAGCAGGTAGCCGCGCGCGTCGAGCGCCTTGGCGAGCGCGGCGGCGCCTTTGGCGGCGCGCTCCTGCGGCGTCAGTTCCTTCCTCTTGATGAACGTCATTCCTCGGTTCCCAGATAAGCGGCGATGACGCGCGGATCGCGCGCGATCGCCTGAGGCGCGCCTTGCGCGATCAATGCGCCGGCTTCGAGCACGAGCACGGTGTCGGAGATCTCCATCACGGCCGGCATGTCGTGCTCGACCAGCACGACGGTCGCACCGGCATCGCGGGCCCGGCGCAGGATCGCGACCATCTCGGCGGTTTCGGTCGGGTTGAGCCCGGCGCAGGGCTCGTCGGCGAGCAGCAGCGACGGGCGGGCGGCCAGCGCGCGTGCGACCTCGAGCCGGCGCAATTGCCCGACAGTGAGTTCGCGCGCCTCGCGGTCATGCAGTTCGGCGAGTCCGGCGAGCTGCATCGCCGATTGCGTCACCGCCTCGACATCGCGCGGCCCGGCCCGGCCGAACAACGCGCCGATGCGGACATTCTCGGTGACCGACATGCCGGGAAACGGCTTGGCGATCTGGAAGGCGCGGGCCACCCCGAGATGGGCGACGTCGACCGGCGAGGCGCCGGCGATGTCACGCCCCTCGAAGAGGATCGTGCCGCTGTCGGGGCGGAAATAGCCGGTGACCAGGTTGAAGAAGGTCGACTTGCCGGCGCCGTTGGGGCCGATGAGGCTGCAGATCGAGCCGCGCGGCACCTCGAAGCTGACATCCCGCACCGCCTTCAGGCCACGGAAAGACTTGCTGACGCCGCGGACGGCGAGGATCACATCCGCGCTCATCGTCCCGCCTCCCGCTTTTGCCGCTTCAGGCGCAGCCTGTAGGCGTCGTAGATGCCGTAGAGCCCGTTCGGCGCGGCGAGCACCAGGATCGCGAGCAAGAGGCCGGTGATGAACATGTGGATGTCGAGCAGGTCGCCGAGCAGGACCTGGGTGACATAAGTCATCACGCCGGCGCCGACGATCGGGCCGATGATCGTGCCCATGCCGCCGAGCAGCGAATAGACGATGACGTTGAGATTGAACTCGTTGCGGAACACCGAGTTGGCGGTGATGTAGCCGAGGTTGTGGGCATAGATCACGCCCATCATCGCGGTCAGCATCGCCGAGATCACGAAGGCCGAGATCTTGTACGGCGCGGTCGGCACGCCCAGCATGCGGGCGGTGTCCTCGTCCTCGCGGATGGCGAGCAGGCCGTAGCCCAGCTTGGAATGGCGCACGCAGATCGCGATCAGGATGATGGCGGTCGCGGCCAGCAGCAGCGCCCAATAGTAGAAGCGCTCGGGCCGGACGTCCTTGGGCACGATGTCGATGAGGTTGACGCCAAGCGCGCCGCGCAGGGCGTCGATATTGCTGACGAGCTCGTAGCAGACCTGGCTGACGCCAAGCATGGCGATCGCGAAATAGATGCCGCGCAGGCGCAGGATCGGCCAGGCGATCACCAGCGCCAGCAGCCCGTTCAGCAGCATCGCCGCGAGCAGGGCGACCGTGAAGGCGCCGGCCGGCGACCAGCCCGGCAGGGCAAGCTCGATCAGCGCGGCGACGAAGGCACCGGTGCCGACGAAGGCGGCGTTGCCGAAGCTCCAGTAACCCGAGAAGCCGCCGAGCACCGTCCAGGCGACCGCGAGCCCGGCCGCGAGGACGAAGAGCTGGCCGACGCGGACGCCATAGGGCGAGAGGAAGGCGGGCAGCAGGGCGAACAGGAGGGCGCCGGCGAGGGTGATCGCGATCGACACCCAGGCCGAACGGCCGGAGACGAAGAGTTTCATCGCGAGCCCTTGAAGCTGTTGCCGAGCAGGCCGGCCGGACGCACCACGAGCATCAGCACGAGCAGCAGGAACATCATGGCGTTGGGGAAGGCGGCGCCGATGAGCTGGGCGGTCATGGTGTTGACGACGCCGAGGATCAGCCCGCCGACCAGGGCGCCCGCCGGACTGCCGATGCCGCCCAGGGTCACGACCACGAAGGCATTGACCGTCCAGAGCGTCTCGTCAGGCGGCGAGAACGGCATGACGAGGCCGATCGCGACGCCGGCCGCGCCGGCGAAGGCGGCCGAGAGCCCGCTGGTCAGCGCGAAGACATGGCGGATATTGACCCCGCACAGCGCCGCCGCTTGCTCCTGTTGCGCCGTGGCGCGGATGGTGCGGCCGATATTGCTGTAGCGCAGGGTCGCGGCGAGGGCGGCGAGCAGCACGATGCTGACGAGGAGGGCCGCGACGCGGGTCAGCCCGACCGTGACCTCGCCGAAGCTCAGCGAGTCGAAGGCATAGGCCGGCGTCACGCTCTTGAAGTCGGGCGAGTAGATCAGCACCAGCGCGTTGCGGATCATCAGCGCGAAGCCATAGGTCAGCAGCATCGAGGCGAGCAGGCTCGCCCGCTTGGTCGCCCACTGGATCACCGAGCGCTGGAAGGCGTAGCCGAGGCAGAACATGCCGAGCATGATCACCGGCAGCGCCAGCAGCGGATCGAGCCCGAGCTTCTCGTGCAGGGTATAGGCGGCATAGCCGCCGATCAGGACGAAGGCGCCGTGGCTGAGGTTCACGACGCCGAGCACGCCGAAGAGCAGCGAGAAGCCGACGGCCGAAAGGGAGAACAGCCCCCCGAGAACGAGGCCGTCGACAAGGGTTTGCATGGTCATGCGATCAGGCCTAGCCGCGACGCTTTTCGGCCCATTTCGGGGCGGGGAAGACGGGAGCGGCAGTGCGCGAGGCTTCCGGGAACACGACTTCCGCCGTGCCCTTCAGGACCTGGCCGACCGTCGAGCCGAGATGGACCGGGTCGCCATCGCCCTCGGGGGTGAACTTGATGCGGCCATAGAGCGACTCCACGTCGAGCGTGGCGAGCTTGTCGCGGACCTTGGCCGGGTCGAGCGAGTTGGCGGCCTTCATCGCATGGACATAGGCGACGATGCAGGCCGCGCCCGAGGCGGTGTGATAGGCGATGTCGCGCTTGAAGTGCTGGCGGTAATAGTCCGCGAACTTCTGGGCCGAGCCGAAGAACGCATCCTTGTAAGGCGAGCGCTCGTCCCAGAACTGCTGGAAGTAGAGCCCTTCCGAGTACCCGCCGAGCGCGTCGCGGAAGCTCTTCAGCTGCGGGCCGAGCGAGAGATAGAGCAGCGGCACGTCGACATTCGAGGAGATCAGCTGGCGCGCGATCAGCAGCGAGTTCTGGTCGTGCGTCGTGGCGAGCAGCACGTCCGGCTTCTTGCTGCGGATCTGGTTCACCAGGCTGGACGCGTCGGTGATGTTCTCCGGCAGCGTCACGATGTCGTTGATCGGCAGGCCCTTCTCCTTGCCGAAGGCGATGGCGCCCTCTGCCAGCGTCTTGGAGAAGGCGTCGTTGGCCATGGCGAACATGATCGATTTCGGTGCCGGCTGGAGCACCTTGAAATACTCGACCGTGTTGTAGAGCTGGCGCGAGGCTCGCGGGAACATGCAGAAGATGTTCTTGTAGCCCTGGGTGTAGATCTGGTCGGAGGCGCCGCCGGTCTGCATCATCGGCTTGCCGGCGCGCTCGACGATCGCCGCGGTCGGCAGCACGATATTGCTGCCGAAGGAGCCGAGGAAGAACTGCACGCCGTCGTCGAGATGGCGCTGGATCAGGGTCGAGGCGCGGGCCGGGTCGGAGGCGTCGTCGAACAGGCGGACGTCGATCTTGTAGCGCTTGCCGTCGATCTCGACGCCGTTCAGCTGCTCGTTGAAGAATTTCTGCGCAGCGAGATAGCCGTTGTTGACGTTGAGCCCGGTTTCGGCGGCGCGGCCGGAGAGCGGCACGGAGCCGCCGATCACGATGGTCTCGGTGGCCTGCGCCTGCGCGCCGCGCCCGATCGCGGGCAGCGCAACCGCCGCGCCCATCGACTTCAGAACCGTCCTGCGGTCGAGCTTCACATTCCCCTCCATCGGCTTTTCGCCTTTGCGGTGCAGGCGCGGTGCGGCTGCACTTTCCGTCATCATGGAACGAGCCCCCGCCGGCCCTTCGCTGGGGGGCCGGTCGCCCGGTTCCACCCCGGTGACGCAGGGAGAATTTCCTGCCGTGGCTAAGGAATAAAGATTGTTTGTCGCATTGGATTTATGCAGAATCGACATTAATGGACATGCTTCAAGCCTACCGGGCCTTCCTGCGCGTTGCCGAGACCGGCAGCTTCAGCCGCGCCGCGGAGGAGATGAGGCAGCAGCAGTCGCAGGTCAGCCGGTTGGTGGCAGGGTTGGAATCGCAACTCGGCGTCCAGCTGCTGCGGCGCACGACGCGTTCGGTCACGGTCACCGAGGAGGGCGAGCGCTATCGGCTGCGGCTCGCCTCGATCCTGCACGCGCTCGATGAATGCGAGGGGGAGTTGCGCGGCCGCGGTCGCGAGCCCAGCGGCCTGATCCGCGTCGCCTGCCCGACAACGCTGGGACGCGTTCTCCTGGTGCCGATCGTCAGCGAGTTCCTGAAGCTCTACACCAAGGTCCGTGTCGAGCTCCTGATGAACAACAACCTGGTCAATCTCGCGGCCGACGGCATCGACGTCGCGGTCCGGGTCGGCCGGCAGCCGGTCAACGATCACCCGGCGCGCAAGATCGGCATCGTCGAGCAGCTCGTCGTCGCCAGCCCCGCCTATCTGGCTGGTGTCGATCCGATCACCGAGCCCGAGCACCTGCTCGGCAAGAACTGTTTCTGCTTCTCCACCAATGCCGGCACGCAGAGCTGGTCATTCTCACGCGGCGATGTCGCCAGGCTGGTGAATGTCGAGGGCGATTTCATCGCCAACGACGCCGACGTCCTGATGCAGCGCTGCATGGCCGGCCTGGGCGTGGCGATGCTGCCGCGCTGGCTGGCCTGGGCGCCGGTCGCCGAAGGCAAGCTCCAGCGGCTGATCCCGGAATGGACCAACCATTCCATGGCGCTCAGCATCGTCTCGGTGAACCGCAATTACCGGCCGAAACGGGTCTCGGTCTTCCTCGGCTTTCTCGAGATGCACCTCAAGCCGTTCCTGGTCTCGCCGCCGAGCGCGGGCGATCGCCGGGACTGACAGCGTCCCGGCTGGCCACGCGCAGCAGGAGCCTTCGAGCGGCCCGGCATCGCGACGGCACAGGCGGCTTCAGAGCATGCCGGCAAGCTCCGGCAGCATGGCCTGCTTGCCGCCTTGCTCGACGCCCTGCGCCAGCGTTTCCCGCACCGCTTCGGCGACGCCGTGAGCGGCGCCGGCATCCTGCGCCATCTGGGTGTAGTAGCCGAGATCCTTCAGCGCATTGGAGATCGAGAACTGCAGGCCGGAGGAATCGTTCGCGAGCAGGAAGGGCTTGAGCCGCTCCAACGCCGCGCCGGCGCCGCCGCCGCTCGCCAGCACATCGACGAAGACGTCGAGCGAGACTTCCGATCGCCTTGCACAGGCCGAGGCCTCGGCAAGCAAGGTAACGAAGCCGAGCGAGACGTAATTGTGCAGGAGCTTCATGCGATGGCCGGCGCCGAGCGGGCCGGCATGGGTGATGTTCTCGGCGAAGCAGGCGAGCACCGGGCGCACCTCCTCCAGCGTCTCGGCGGGGCCACCGACCAGGAGGTTGAGCTTGCCTTCATGGGCGTGCCTGGCGGTCCGGGTCATCGGTGCGTCGATGAAGCGTCCGCCTGCCTTCTCGACGAGCGCGGCCATCTTCTTGGTGGATTCAGGCACCGAGGTCGAGCAATCGACGACGATGGCACCCGGGCGCAGCCCTTCGAGCAGGCCGGACGGACCGCTCAGAACGGCCTCGACCTCGGCCGAGCCGGTGACACAGAGGATGACGATCTCGGCTTCGCGGGCGACATCGGCCGCGGTCTTCCGGGTCGCGGCGCCGCCGGCCAGGAGCTCGTCGAGCGGCTGGTTGCCGGGATGCTCCATCACCGTCAGCGAATAGCCCTTCTTGAGGATGTTCCTGGCGATGCCGTGGCCCATCAGGCCAACGCCGATGACACCGATCTTGCTGGGCATGGTTGTGCTTCTTTCCTGCTTATGAACGTGATGGCGCCCTTTCCGGGTGCCAGAATTGGTGCTGAGGGCGGCGTTCAGGCGGTTCGGCGATTCGCTTCCTCGAGCAGGCGAACGCAGGCGAGCAGCGTGCGGTTGGCCGGGACGCTCAGCCCGAATTTCTCGGCCGTCCGGACGACATAGCCGTTGAGGTGCTCGATCTCGGTCTTCTTGCGGCGCTGCAGATCCTGGGCGGTCGAGGAGAACTGGCTGGGCATCGCGGCAGCGAGGCCCATCACGGTGCCGATCAGATTGTCGGGGAGGCTGATCCCGGCCGCCTGCGCCACGGCGCGGCATTCCTTGACCACATCGGTCATGACCTCGGCCACGCCGTTCACCGAGACCATCGGCCCATAGGGCAGCTGCCCGATCGCGCAGAGCGCGTTATAGGCGCAGTTGACCGTCAGCTTGGTCCAGAGCACGGCCGCGACATTCTCCGAGACGTCGGTCGGAATGCCCGCCTGCGCGAAGGTCCGGGCGAGTTCGGCGCTTGCCGGCCCGGTGCCGATCACCAGTTCGCCGCGGCCATTGTGCCTGACCTTGCCGGCGGCGACCGTCTCGACGGCGACATAGACCGCGGCAGGTATGACGGCACGGCCGAAGACCGCTTCGAGGCGCTCGGCATTGTCGACGCCGTTCTGCAGGCTCAGGATCCGCGAGTCGGATTTCAGGTAAGGCGCGATCGCCTCTGCGGCCGCGACGGTGTCGTCGGACTTCACCGAAATCAGCACGAGATCGGCGTCGGCTACGCCGGAAGGCTCGGTGGTCGCCTGAACCGGCGCCCGGTGCGTCTCTCCGGCCTTGAGCAGGATGACGCCGTTCGACGCCATGGCAGTGGCATGGGCCTGCCGGCCGATCATCGTCACGGGATGACCGGCCAGGGCCAGCATCGCGCCGTAATAGCAGCCGACGGCGCCGGCACCCATGACCGCGATCTTCATCGATCTCTCCACATAAGGGTTTCCGCGGACATGGCCGGCGGTCGCTGCGCTGGCCGGGACCGGATTCCGTCGGCCTGGCGCAGAGCGCCGCCGCACTTCGCCATGCTACTACGACATGTCGCCCGGTGGGACCATCCATCTGCCCCTTCATTGCCCGCAGGACGGGGGCGGCCTCGATGCATGCTCCCCGCAGCCCTCTCGCGGAGCGGTGGCGATCCCCTGCGAAAGCGGCATAATGCCGGCCTCGCCGCCGACAGGGCCTGCCCGATGACGATCCGCGTTCCCGTTCAGAGACTGTGCTCCCGCGGCTGGGTGGAGCAGGCCATTGCCGCGCTGGACGCCGATCAGCATCGTTCGGCCGACACCCATCTCTTCAAGCTCGAATGCCCGAAGCTTAGCGGGATCGACATCTATCTGAAGGACGAGTCGACCCATCCGACCGGCAGCCTGAAGCACCGCCTAGCACGCTCGCTCTTCCTCTACGCCCTCTGCAACGGCCAGATCCGCGAGGGCACGGCGGTGGTCGAGGCCTCGTCCGGTTCGACGGCGGTGTCGGAGGCCTATTTCGCCCGCATGATCGGCGTGCCGTTCTATGCGGTGATGCCGAGAACGACGTCGCGCGAGAAGGTCGTGGCGATCGAGCACTATGGCGGGACCTGCCATTTCATCGACGATGGCAGCACGCTCTACGCCGAGGCCGCGGCGCTCGCCCGCAGCCTCGGCGGCCACTACATGGACCAGTTCACCTTCGCCGAGCGGGCGACCGACTGGCGCGGCAACAACAACATCGCCGAGGCGATCTTCCGCCAGATGGAACGCGAGCCGCATCCCGTCCCGGCCTGGATGGTGATGAGCGCCGGGACCGGCGGCACCTCGGCGACGCTCGGCCGCTATCTCCGCTACAAGCGGCATGCCACCCGGCTCTGCGTCGCCGATGTCGAGCAGTCCGCCTTCTTCGACGGTTACCGCACGGCCGATCCCGAATGCCGCTGCGAGCGCGCCTCGCTGATCGAAGGCGTCGGGCGTCCGCGCGTCGAGCCCTCCTTCGTGCCCGGCGTCATCGATCGGATGGTCAGGGTTCCCGACGCGGCCTCGATCGCGGCGATGAATGTGCTGTCGCGGCGGCTCGGGCGGCGCGTCGGCGGCTCGACCGGCACCAATTTCTTCGCCCTGTGCTGGCTTGCGGCGGAGATGAAGGCGACAGGCCGGAAGGGCTCGCTGGTGACGCTGATCTGCGATTCCGGCGAGCGCTATCTCAAGACCTATTACGATCCGGCCTGGCTCGCCGAGAAGGGGTTGGACCCTGCGCCCTATGAAACCCTGGTCGAAGCCGTGCTGGCCGGCGATGGCTTAGATCTTCCGCTCGAAGAGGCCTGAGAGCGGCCCCACCAGCGCGGCGGGGCGGCCTTATTGCCAACGTGCCATCAGGGCTTCGGCGGCGTCAGCCCCTCGAGTTCGAACGTGCCGACTGAGGGCAGGGCGTCGAACTGCTTTTGCAGCGCCGCAGGATCGAGCGTGACCGGCTTCTCGAGCCAATAGGTCACCATCTCCGGGAAGACGATCATCAGGCCGACGAGGATGAGCTGCAGCACGATCCACGGGATCGAGCCGAGATAGATGTCGCGGCTCTTCACCTGCGGCGGCGCGATGCCGCGCAGGTAGAACAGCGCGAAGCCGAAGGGTGGATGCATGAACGCCGTCTGGATATTGGCGCAGATCAGGAGGCCGAACCAGATCAGGTTGATGTCGAGCTTGGTCGCCGCCGGCGCCAGCAGCGGGATGATGATGAAGGCGATCTCGAAGAAATCGAGGAAGAAGGCGATGAAGAAGATGAACACCATGGTGAAGGTCAGGAACCCGACCTGACCGCCGGGCAGCCCGGTCAGCATGTGCTCGATCCACAGCCCGCCGCCGACGCCCTGGAACACCAGGCTGAAGACGCGGGCGCCGATCAGGATGAAGGTCACCATGGCGGTGATCCGCATCGTCGACGACATCGCCTGATAGGTGAGCTTGGGGGTCAGCGTCCGGTACATTGCCGCGAGCAGGAGCGAGCCGACGGCGCCCATCGCGCCGGCCTCGGTCGGCGTCGCCAGCCCGAGGAAGATGGTGCCGAGCACGAGGAAGATCAGCGCGCCCGAGGGGACGATGCCGCGAATGCACTTCAGCGCCAGCGGCCAGCCCGACAGGACACGGGCCTCCGGCGGCAGCGCGGGCACCTGCTCGGGCTTGAGGATGCTGAGGATCATCACCCAGATGCAGAATAGCGCGACCTGAACGATGCTGGGGCCGATCGCGCCGGCATACATGTCGCCGACCGACTTGCCCATCACGTCGGCGAGGACGATCAGCACGAGCGAGGGCGGGATCAGCTGGGTGATCGTGCCGGAGGCGGCGATCACGCCCGTGGCGTGCCGCATATTGTAGCCATAGCGCATCATCACCGGCAGCGAGATCACGCCCATCGCGATGACCGAGGCCGCGACCGTGCCGGTGATCGCGCCGAGGATCGCGCCGACGAAGATCACTGCATAGGAAAGCCCGCCGCGGACGCTGCCGAAGAGCTGGCCGATCGAGTCGAGCAGGTCCTCGGCGAGGCCGCAGCGCTCCAGCACCGCGCCCATGAAGGTGAAGAACGGGATCGAGAGCAGCAGGTCGTTCGAGATGATCGAGTAGAGCTGGAAGGTCAGGTTGCCCATATAGGTGTGGCTGATCACACCCATCTCGATGGCGACGAAGCCGAAGAACAGGCCGACCGCCGCGAGCGAGAACGCCGCCGGGTAGCCGATGAGCAGGAACAGCACCAGGCCCGCGAACATCATCGGGCCGAGATTCGCGCGGATCACGTCCATCATTGCAGCGGCTTCTCGTAAGCGTATTCGTGTTGATGGAAGCCGCGCAGCGCCGCCGCACGTTTGATCATTTCGGAGAAGCCCTGGAGCAGGATCAGGGCGAAGCCGACCGGCAGGAGCAGGATGACGGGCCAGCGGATCAGGCCGCCGGCATTGCTGGAGCTCTCGTTCAGCGTCCAGGCCTGCACGAACCAGGGCCAGGTGAACCAGATCATCACCAGGCACATCGGGGTCAGGAAGATCGCGCCGCCGAGCAGGTCGATCCAGTGGCGGGCGCGGTCCGAGATCGCGCCATAGATCAGGTCGACGCGGACATGCTCGTTGACCTTGAGGGTGTAGGCGGCGCCGAGCAGCACCATGCCGGCGAACATGTACCACTGCAGCTCGAGCCAGGCGTTCGAGCTGTAGGAGATGAGATAGCGCACGGTCGCATTGATCGCGCTGACCAGGCAGGCGAGCAGGACGAGCCAGCTCGCGATCACGCCGAGCCATTCGCCGAGCTTGTCGATGGCGCGGGAAAGCGGCAGCAGTTGCCGGCAGAACAGCCAGGCTATCGCGACGAGTGAAGCCATGCCGCCGATCGAGGCGAGCGCCAGCCAGATCTTGAACATGAACGCTCCCTGCCGCGGCCCTGCGCGGCTCTTTCGCCACGCGGACTTCGTCGGGAGCTAGCAGCTATGCGCTTAGCCGTTCCATGGCGCGTAGGAGGCTAGGGCATAGCCATCGCATAGCCGGCTGCGTCGAACTGCTCCTGCGTGCGCAGCCGGTAGCCGACGGCCAGCTCGGTCACGACATAGACCGGGCGGGCAGGGTCGGGCTCGATCCGGTTGCGGAGCTTCTTCATCAGGATGCGCAGATACTGCACGTCTTCGTCGGGATCGTGCGGCCAGAGCTCACGCATCAGCTGGCGGTGGGTCAGGACCAGGCCGTGATGGGCGGCAAGCGCCCGCAGCAGCGCGAACTGCTTGGGTGAGAGGGTCAGGACGACGCCGTCGCGGCTGACGATCCGCTGGGCGAGATCGAGCGTCAGCCCGCCGACGCGGAGAACGGGCGCCGGCGCTGCTCGCGTCGCCACCCGGCGCAGCACGACGCCGGCACGGGCGAGCAGTTCGGCCATGCCGAACGGCTTGACGATATAGTCGTCCGCGCCGGCTTCGAGCAATGCGACCTTCTCGGCCTCGGAACTGCGCACCGAAAGCACGATCACCGGCACCTTCGACCATGAACGCAGCTCGGTGAGCACGCTCGCCCCGTCGGCATCGGGCAGGCCGAGATCGAGCACCACCAAATCGGGCGCCCGCATGACGGCGAGTTCGATGGCCTCGCGCGCGGTCTGGGCTTCAACGACCCTGAAGCCCCGCATCTCCAGCCCGGTGCGCAGGAAGCGGCGGATTTCCGGCTCGTCGTCGACGACGAGCGCCAGCAGCGGCGGGGTCGAACGCGTGGCTTCACTCATCATCGTCTCCGAGCGGCGGCGGATCGGCGGCGAGGGGCAGCGCGATCCGCATTGTCGTGCCCCGGTTCGGGCCGTCGCTCAAGGCCTCGATCGTCCCGCCATTGGCTTCGACGAAGACCTTGGCGATCGCGAGGCCGAGTCCGCTGCCGCCGGCGATGTCGGCGTGGCGCTCCCCGCGATAGAAGCGCTCGAAGATCTGCTCCCGCTCGCCGGCATCCAATCCGGGCCCCTGGTCGCGAACCGCGATGACGAGCTTTTCTGCCTCGACCGACGCCGAGATCGCGATGGCGGCCGCCGCCGGACCGAACTTGGCGGCATTGTCGAGGACGTTGATCAGCGCCTGCTCGACCAGGGCGGGGTCGATGCGCAGGAAGGGCAGGTCATCCGCGAAATGCCGTTCGATCCTGCGACCCCGCAGGTTTGCGGCGGCGCCTGCCATGGCGGCGTTGATGAGATCGGCGGCGTCGACCGTGTCGAGCCGCGGCTGCAGGGCGCCCGAGCGGATGCGGGTGACGTCGAGCAGGTTCTGGATGCGCAGGTCGAGGCGCCGGGCTTCGCTGCCGATTGCGCCTGCGAGACCGGTAAGCTCGGGCGTTCCGGCGATGGCGGGCGCCGCCGCCAGCACGCTCGCCGCCCCCATGATGCTGGCAACCGGGGTTCGCAGGTCGTGCGAGACCGATTCCATCAGGATGTCGCGCAGTTCGTCCGTGCGCTGCCGCAGATTGCGCTCCTCGATCGTCTTCGACAGGCCGAGCCGCTCCAGCGAGCGCGATCCTTCGGCCAGGATCGAGCTGGCGCGGGCGACGAGCGCGTCGGCCGGAACTTCGCCGAGTGCGCCGAGCGCAACGGCCAGCACCGCATCCGTTCGATCCTTGCCGCCGAGCCGGCAGAGAAGCCAGTCTCCATGACCACCCAGATCGACGCGAGCGACCTTGCTCGCCGTGCTCGTCGCTTCCGTGCGGGCAAAGTCTCCGGCTGCCGCCGTCAGCGCCTCCGGCGCCGCGCTGCCGCCTGGGGCGCCGACGGTCTCGATCTCACCGCGCCGCGAAACCCTGAAGACGATCACCGGGCAGGAGAGGGCCAAGGCCATATGACTGGCGACCTCGACGTAGATCGTGTCGGCATCGCCCGCGGCGGCCATTGCGCCGCCGAGCTCGTAGAGCTGCCTGATTTCGCGTTCCCGGTTCCGGGCCCGCAGCATCTCCTGGCGAATGCGTCCGGCGAGCCGCCCGATCACCAGCGCGACCACCAGCGAGGTCACGAGATCGATGAGCTGTGGGAGACGGAAGACCTTTACGCTGAAGAGCGGCGGGTAGAACAGCGTCGTCAGCAGCGCGCCGAGGAGCGCGGCCATGATCGCCGGCCCGGTCCCGTAGCGGACGGCGGCGACCAGGACCGGCAGCATGTAGATGGCCGAGACGCTCTCCAGCGTCGCGAAGGATACGACCGCAGCGGCGAGGGCGGTCGCGGCTGCGACGAGCAGCAGCACATTGGCGTAGACGAGAAGCGGCTGCTTCAGGCGCATTGCGGGCGGGGCTCCGGGGCTCGACCCGCCCAGCATAGCGAAGATGACGGGTGATGCGCGTCGCGCGTCACCGCGATCCGGAGGTCGGAGGCGGCCTCAATGCCCGGCGGTGTGCAGGATCTGGCCGAGGAATTTCCGGGTGCGCTCGTTCTTCGGTGCGCTGAAGAACTCTTCCGGCGGCGCGACCTCGACGATCTCGCCGGCATCCATGAAGATCACCCGGTCGGCGACCTTGCGGGCAAAGCCCATCTCGTGGGTGACGACCAGCATGGTCATGCCGCTCTCGGCGAGCTCGACCATGACGTCCAGCACCTCGCTGACCATTTCGGGATCGAGCGCCGAGGTCGGCTCGTCGAACAGCATGATCTTGGGGTTCATGCAGAGCGAGCGGGCTATCGCGACGCGCTGCTGCTGGCCGCCCGAGAGCTGGATCGGGAATTTCATCGCCTGCTCGGGAATGTGCACCCGCTCGAGCATGACGCGCGCAGCAGCCTCGGCCTCCGCTCTCGGAATGCCGCGCACCTTCATCGGCGCCAGCGTGCAGTTCTCCAGCGCGGTCAGGTGCGGGAACAGGTTGAAGCTCTGGAAGACCATGCCGATCTCGCGGCGGACATCCTCGATGCCGCGAAGGCCCGCATGCACCGTGGTGCCGTCGACGACGATCTCGCCGGACTGGTGCTCCTCGAGCTGGTTGAGGCAGCGGATCAGGGTCGATTTGCCCGAGCCCGAGGGGCCGCAGATCACGATGCGCTCGCCGCGCGCCACCGAGAGGTCGATGTTCCGGAGCACATGGAACTCGCCATAGAACTTGTCGACCTTGCGCATCTGGATGATCGGGGCTTCGTCCGACCTTGCCGCGGGCTTCGTCGCGGTTGCTTCGCTCGCCATCGTTCTTTCTCGTCGCTTGCGTCTTGTGGCGCTGCGCCCGGTGCTTGGCCGGGCGCAGCGTCGTTGTCTTCGACCGGAAGGGCCCGGATCAGAACTGCGGCATCGGCGGCAGTTTGGTCAGCTCGACGCCGAACCAGCGCTTGTTGATCGCCGAGAGTTCACCGTTCTTCTCGATCTCGGCGATGAACTTGTTGGCGAACTCGGCCAGCGCCGTGTCGGCCTTGCGGAAGGCCATGCCATTGGCCTGCTCGCGCATCGTCAGCTTCGGCTCGATGTTGAGCTGCGGATAGTCCTTGTTGAGCTGGGCGAGGATGGTGTTGCTCGCGCCCATCGCCTGGACCTGGCCGGAGATCAGCGCCTGCAGGGCGGTGGCGTCGTCGTCGAAGCGCTTGATCTGCGTGCCCTGCGGGGCGGCGGCGGTGATCGCGGTGTCCTGCGTCGAGGCGCGGGCGACGCTGATGGTCACCGGCTTCAGATCGTCGGTCGTCTTGATGTTCAGGCTCTTGGGCGCCAGCACATAGATCGTCAGCGAGCTGTAGGGGTTCGAGAACAGAACCTGCTTCGAGCGCTCGGCGGTGATGCCGAAGGTCGCGATCAGCACATCGACCTTGTTGGTCAGCAGGTAGGGGATGCGGTTCGGGCCGGTGACCGGGACGAGCTCGAGCTTGACCCCGAGCGCCTTCGCCATCAGCGCGGCGACGTCGGCGTCGTAGCCGGCCGGCTGCTGCTGCGCGTCGGTGCCGCCGAAGGGCGGGTAGTCGGTCAGCAGGCCGACCATGAGCTTGCCGCGGGCCTTGATCTCCTCCGGGGTGGCGGCCTTGGCCGGGGCGGTGCCGAGGGCTGCGGCGGCGAAGCCGGCGAGGACCAGTGCGCCGAGGCTGCGGCGGGCGATGGACTTGAACAGGGACATCAGGCGTTTCTCCTCAGATTGCCTTTTTCGGGGTGGGCTTGGGCCGTCGCGCTAGCGCGCGGCGACCAGGAGCTTGCGCTCCATTCGCTTGCTGTAGGCCGAGAGTGGCCAGCAGATCAGGAAGTAGACCAGCGCGACCAGCGCGAAGATCGTAAACGGCCGGAAGGTGGCGTTGTTGATCACCTGGGCGGCGCGGGTCAGCTCGACGAAGCCGATGATCGAGGCCAGCGAGGTGCCCTTGATCAGCTGCACCAGGAAGCCGATCGTCGGCGGGATCGCGATGCGGATCGCCTGCGGCACGATGATCAGCGCCATCTTCGGGGTGTAGCGCAGGCCGAGCGAGGTCGCCGCTTCCCATTGGCCGCGCGGCACGACCTCGATGGCGCCGCGCCAGATCTCGCCGAGGAAGGCGCTGGCATGCAGCGACAGGCCGAGTGCCGCCGCAGTCCACGGGTCGACCGACCAGCCGAACAGCCCCGGCACGAAGAAGGCAAGGAAGAGCTGCATCAGCAGCGGCGTGCCCTGGAACAGCTTGATGTAGCCGTTCGAGGCGAGCCGCAGCCATTTGAACTCGCTGGTGCGGGCGAGCGCCACCAGCGCGCCGCCGAGCGCGCCGCCGAGGAAGGCGACGAGCGAGAGCAGCAGGGTCCAGCGCACCGCGGCGAGGATGAAGATGATTTCGTTGGGTCCAAGTTCACGCATCGTCTCAGACCTACCGGGTTGGCTTGCGCAGGAAGGTGCGCTCGATCGCGGCGAAGGCCGTCCAGAAGAAGACGGACAGGGCGAGATACATGCAGGTGACGATGAAATAGACCTCGAAACTGCGGAAGGTGCGCGATTGGATGTCGCCGGCGACGGCGGTCAATTCGCTCGCCGCGATCACCGAGCAGACGCTCGAATTCAGCATCAGCAGGATGAACTGGCTGGTCAGCGAGGGATAGATCGCCTGGATCGCCGGCTTCAGGATGATGTAGCGGAAAATCTGCAGCGGCCGCATGCCGAGCGACTTTCCGGCCTCGACCTGGCCCTTCTGGATGCTCTCGATGCCGGCCCGGATGATCTCGATACCATAGGCGCCGACATTGACGACCAGCGCGATCAGCGCCGCCGTGTTGGACGAGAATTTGAGGCCGAGCTCCGGCAGTCCGAAATAGATCATGAAGATCTGGATCAGGAACGGCGTGTTGCGGATCAGCTCGATATAGCCGTCGATGATCGACACGAGCCATTTCGGGCTCGAGGTCTTGCCGAGGGCCCCTCCGACGGCGACGATCATGCCGATCGCCATCGCCGCGGCCGAAAGCACCAGCGAATTGATCAGCCCGTGCAGCAGTTCCGGCCATGCTTCGAAGACCGACGCGAAATCGAACTCATAGCTCATTCAGCGTGTCCCCTCCGGGGATGAGCAAGTCTTTGCTGTCATTGCGCGCCCTGCTCCTTGTCCTTTGGCGGCGGCCGCCACTTCATCTGCATCGAATCTGAAGGCGGCGAACCTAACTACAGGCGCGGAATCATCAAGCCGCCATCGGCATTGATCACAGTTCCCGTCGCGTAGGCGAAGTTGCCGCTTGCCAGACCGACCACGCAGCGCGCGACGTCCTCTCCCTCGCCCCAGCGCCCGGCCGGGATCAAGCCGTCGGCGATGCGGGCATCGTATTTCGCCGCGACCTTCGCGGTCATGTCGGTGCGGATCACGCCCGGCCGGACCTCGAAGACCGGGATGCCTTCCGGTGCGAGCCTGACGGCGAGCGCCTTCGCCCACATCGAAAGGCCGATCTTCGAGACGCAATACTGGGCCCGGTCGATCGAGACCAGTTCCGTGCTGGCCGAGGTGATGAACACGATCGCCTGATGCCGGTCCTGGCCCTGCCCGATCATCGCCTTCGCGACCTCCTGGCTCAGGAAGGCGGCGCCGCGCAGGTTGACGCCCATGACGAGATCATAGGATTCCGGCGTGATCTCCAGCATGTCGCCGCGCACCGGCGCGCCGATGCCGGCATTCGAGACGAAGAGGTCGAGCCGGCCGAATTCGCGCAGGACGCTGGCGACGAGATCGGCATGGCTCTCGATCGCGGTGACATCGTGCCGCATGAACAAGGTGCGGGCGCCGGCCTCGGCGAAGGCCGCCTTGGCCGAGGCGACGGCCTCGTCCTCGGCGATGTCGGTGAAGGCGATGTCATGGCCGGCCTGCGCGAGGGCAAGGCCGATGGCGCGGCCGATGCCGCGGCGTCCACCGGTGATCAGGGCGACGGGACGTGTCATCTCAAGATCCCCGGTAGCTTGGCGGACGTTTGTCCTTGAAGGCGCCCACGCCTTCCTTGACATCGTCGGTATAGGAGACGAGCGAGGTCGCCAGCGTCTCCATGATCGCGGCGCGGTCTTCGTCCTCGGCGGCGTTGATCAGTTGCTTGACCACCATGTTCGCCACGGGGCCGCGTGTCAGCACGCGCTCGGCCACGACCTTGGCCGCTGCCAGCGCGCCACCCTTCTCGACGACCTCATCGACGATCCCGAGCGACAGTGCCGCCTCGGCGGTGATGATCTCGCCGGTGAGGGCGAGGCGCCGGGCCACGCGCCCGCCGAGGCGCTTGACCAGGCGCTGCGTGCCCGACCAGCCGGGGATCATGCCGAGCCCGCTTTCGGGCAGGCCGATCTTGGCCTGGACCTCGCAGATCCGGATGTCGGCGGTGACGGCGAGCTCGAGCCCGCCGCCGAGCGCATGGCCGTTCATCGCCGCGATCACCGGCGGCTTCATCCGCGCCAGCTTGTCGAAGACGCGATGGCCGGAGCGGACCCAGCCCTGACCCATCTCCAGCGGCGAAAGCCCGCCCCAGGCGACGATGTCGCCGCCGGCGCAGAAGGCCTTGCCTTCGCCGGTCAGGATCACGGCGCGCACCGAACGGTCGGCATCGATCGTCTCGGCATGGCGGCCGAGCAGCGCGACCATGACGTCGTCGAGCGCGTTGAGCTTCTCCGGGCGGGCGAGGGTGATGATCGCGAGCCCGCCCGCGATCTCGAGGGTGACGGGATCGCTCATGCGGCCCTCCGGGGAATGGCGAGGCCGAGCAGGGCATCCTGGAACAGCGCCGGGTCCATCAGCTTCGGCGGCTGCGGCACCAGCAGCGGGAACTCGGCCTGGGCGAGGATGTCGCGCTCGAGGTCGACGCCGGGCGCGATCTCGCTGACGACGATGCCCTCGGCCGTCAGCTTCATCACGCAGCGCTCGGTGATGTAGGTGATGTCCTGGCCCTGGGCGATGGCGCGCGGGCCCGAGAAGGAGATGTGCTCGACGGCCTCGACCAGCTTCCTGACCTTGCCTTCCTTCTCGATGACCAGCTTGCCATCGGCGATGCCGAGCTTGGCGCCGGCGCTGAAATAGCCCGAGAAGACGATGCGCCGGGCACGGGCGGTGATGTCGATGAAGCCGCCTGCGCCGGCGGTGACGTGAGGGCGGACCCCGAGCTTCGAGACGTTGACCGAGCCCTGCCTGTCGATCTGCAGGAAGGAGAGCAGCGACATGTCGAAGCCGGCGCCCTGGAAATAGGTGAACTGGTAGGGCGAGGGCACGATCGCCTCGGCATTGGAGGCGCAGCCGAACTGGAATTCGAGCAGCGGCACCCCGCCGACGGCGCCCTGCTCGATCACCCAGGTGACGGCGCCGTGCTGGCCTTCTTCGATCAGGATGCGCGGCACATTGGCCGAGATGCCGAAGCCGATATTGACGGCGTCGCCATGGCGCAGCTCCTGCGCGACACGCCGCGCGATCACCTTGGCGACATCGAAGGCCGGGGTCGCGAAGCTCGACAGCGGCCGGGCGATCTCGCCCGAGATCGCGGGATCGTAGATGGTCTGCGTCGTCTGCATCTGCTCGGGCGCGATGACGATGGCGTCGACCAGGATGCCGGGTACGAAGACCCGCTGCGGCTTCAGCGAGCCGGCGGCGACGACGCGCTTCACCTGCGCGATGACGACGCCGCCATTGTTGCGGACGGCGAGCGCCTGGTCGAGCGGACCGAGATAGCCGCCCTCGTGCTCATAGGAGAGGTTGCCCCGCTCATCGGCCGTGGTGGCGCGGATGATCGCGACCTTGGGCACGATGCTGCGGAAATAGAGCCAGTCCTCTCCGTCGAAATCGACGCGGCTGACGATCGGCTCGGCGGCGGCGCGCGCGTTCATGGCGCAGCCCTGGTTCCTTGGGTCGACGAAGGTTTCCATGCCGATCTTGGTCAGCACGCCCGGGCGCTTGGCCGCCGCCTCGCGATGCATGTCGAACAGGATGCCGCTCGGCACGTTGTAGGCCGGGATCTCGTTGCCGGTGACCATCTTCCAGATCGCCGGCGGCTCGGCGCTCGACGGGCCGGACGGGTAGGAGCCGCCGAGGATGCGTGCGAGCAGGCCGGGCTTGGCGAGGTGGTCGATGCCCTTGATGCCGGACATGTCGCCGGCGGCGATCGGGTGCAGCGTCGTCAGCTTCTTCGGGTGGCCGCTGGCGTCGAAGCGGCGGCCGATCGCGGCCAGAACCGCATCCGGGCAGCCCAGTCCGGAAGACGAGGAGACGGTGACGATCGCCTCGTCCGGGATCAGGGCTGCGGCTTCGTCTGCGGTGAGGATGCGGGGGAACGCCATCTTGCTTTCGTCCGGTTGTAAAAGGGGGTCAGCCGGCGGCCGTCAGCGCATGCTGATAGGCGCCGCAGGATTCGCGGATCATGAGTTCGGCCGGACCGACATGGCTGGTCTCCGGCGCCGCGCGATTGGTGATGCGTTCGAGCAGCATCGCCGCTGCGCGCTCGCCGAGCCCGACGGCGTCTACCGCGATCGTGGTCAGGGCCGGCGAGACATGCCGCGCCTCGCTGGTGTCGTCGAAACCGACGATCGCGATGTCGCGGCCGACGACGAGGCCGCGCCTGGCGGCGGCGAGCATGGCGCCGATGGCGACGACGTCGTTGTAGCAGACCACGGCGGTCGGCCGGTTCGGCAGCGCGAGCGCCGAGCTCATCGCGCTGAAGCCGCCGTCGCGGGTCGGCATGCATTCGAGGTTCAGGCCGGGATCGATTGCAACGCCGGCCTTGGTCATGGCCTCGCTGAAGCCCTGGTGCCGGTCCTGCCGGACCACCATCGAACTCATGCCGCCGAGATAGGCGATGCGCCGGTGCCCGAGATTGAGGAGATGCCGGGTGATCCTGGCCGAGCCCGCGACATTGTCCGGCACCACGGAGCTCGCCGCGACGCCCGGCAGACGGCGGATCGCGACCAGCAGCGCCGTCTCCGGCCCGCTCGCCAGCGCCAACTCCTCGGCCGTGGTGTCGAGCGCCGGGCAGAGGATGATGCCGCCGGCGCCGTGCTCACGCATCATCCGCATCACCTGGCTCTGGCGAACGACGCTTTCGGAAGTGTTCGCCATGAAAGCGACGTAACCCGCCATCTGCAGTACGGTTTCGACGCCGATGGCGAACTCGGCGAAGAACGGGTTGGAGAGGTCGTTGAGAACGAGGCCGACGATCTTGGACTGCGTGTTGCGCAGATTGGCGGCGCCGCGGTTATAGACGTAGCCGAGCTCGTCCATCACCTGGAGGATGCGCTCGCGCGTCTCGGGCTTGACGCTGCCGCGGCCGGTCAGGACGAGCGAGACCGTCGATTTCGAGACGCCGGCGGCGTCCGCGATCTCGATGATCGTCACCTTGTCCCTGGGCTGCGCCCCTTGCGGCATCGCTTCGTCCCGTTTGCCCGAAGGCCTTATTGAATTTGGAACGTTCCATATCAGCGCGCGAGGTGTGTGGCAATATCTCTCTTTGAATCGCCAAAAGAATGAATTATAGCGGTCACAGCAGATAAAATAACTGGAACGTTCCAGTTCGGGAGGATGCGATGGCCGAGATCACCTTGCCCCGGGCCGATGGCGGGACGGAGCGCTACACGCTGGCGCCGGCCTCGCGCTTTCCTCAGGCCCATGCTCCCGCGCGGACACGCACGGTCTTCGCCGCGGCGCATGTCGTTGCCGATCCCCGCAAGCTGAACGAGCCCTGGCGTGTCCCCGCGCTCGACTGGGATGCGACCCTGGCCTTCCGGCGCCACCTCTGGGGGCTTGGCTTCAAGATCGCCGAGGCGATGGACACCTCGCAACGCGGGCAGGGGCTCGATTGGAGCAATGCCGCCGAGCTGATCGCCCGCGTGCTCGCCGAGGCACGGACGGTGCCGGGTGCCGATCTCGCCTGCGGAGCCGGAACCGACCAGCTCGATCTCGCCGCGGTGCGGACGCTCGACGACGTCATCCGGGCCTATGAGGAACAGATCGCCCATGTCGAGAAGCATGGCGGCAAGATCATCCTGATGGCGAGCCGCGCGCTCTGCCGGGTCGCGAAGGGGCCGGACGACTACCTTTCGGTCTATGGCCGGCTGCTCGGCCAGTGCCGCGGCAAGGTCATCCTGCACTGGCTCGGCGAGATGTTCGACCCGGCGCTCGCCGGATATTGGGGCAGTCGCGAGTTCGAGCCGGCCATGCAGACCGTGCTGACGCTGATCCGCGAGCATGCCGCCAAGATCGACGGCATCAAGATCTCGCTGCTCGATGCCGGCAAGGAGATCACCATGCGCCGGCAGCTGCCGGAAGGCGTCGTGATGTATACCGGCGACGACTTCAACTATGCCGAGCTGATCGGCGGCGACGAGCAGGGCTTCTCGCACGGGCTGCTCGGCATCTTCGATCCGATCGCCCCGGCGGCGGCGGCCGCCTTCGCCTGCCTCGATGCGGGCGACCGGCAGGGCTTCCACGCCATTCTCGACCCGACGGTCACCCTGGCGCGCCGGCTCTTCGAGGCCCCGACCCAGTATTACAAGAGCGGCGTCGTCTTCCTCGCTTGGCTGGGCGGCTTCCAGGACCATTTCCGTATGGTCGGCGGCGCTGAATCGGCCCGCGGCATCCTGCACTATGCCGATCTCTTCCGCCTGGCCGACCGTGCCGGGCTCTTCGCCGATCCCGAGCGCGCGACAACGCGGATGGGTCATCTCTGCGCCCTGAACGGCATTGCCTGAGGACGGGAGAAAACCCATGCACGCGCCGCTCCAGGACACAGCGCTCTACCAGCAGATCCGCGACACCGCCCGCCGCTTCGCCAATGAGGTAGTGCGCCCGGCTGCTGCCGAACTCGACCGGGACTCGGCCTTCCCGGCCGAAATCTATCGCCAGATGGGCGAGCTCGGCCTGTTCGGCATCACCGCCGATCCCGAGCATGGCGGGGCCGGGCTCGACACCTATGCCTATGCGCTGGTGATGGAGGAGTTGTCGCGCGGCTATGCCTCGGTTGCCGATCAGTGCGGTCTCGTCGAACTGATCGGCACGCTGCTGACCCGCTACGGCACGCCGGAGCAGCGCGCTCGCCATCTGCCGGACGTCCTGCTGGGCAAGACCCGCGTCGCCTATTGCCTGACCGAGGCCGAGGCGGGTTCCGACCTTTCCAATGTCCGCACCACCGCGCGCGAGACCGCCGATGGCTATGTCATCGATGGCGGCAAGCTCTGGATCCACAACGCCCCGGTCGCCGATCTCGGCTTCGTGCTGGCCTCGACCGATCCCGCCGCAGGCCATCGCGGCATGAGCATCTTCATCGTCGACCTCAACGCGCCCGGCGTTTCGCGCGGGCCTAAGGAACACAAGATGGGCCAGCGCGCGAGCCAGGTCGGCGCGCTGAACTTCGACGGGGTGAAGGTACCGCGCGAGGCGATGCTCGGGCCGCAGGGGCGCGGCTTCCACATCATGATGAGCGTGCTCGAAAAGGGCCGCGTCGGTATCGGTGCGCTCGCCGTCGGCATCGCCCAGGCCGGGCTCGAGGCGGCGCTGGACTATGCTCGCGAGCGGCGCCAGTTCGGCAAGCCGATCCTGGAGAACCAGGGCCTGCAATGGATGCTGGCGGACATGGCCAAGGACATCGCTGCGGCCCGGGCGCTGGTCGAACGCGCGGCGCTGCTGATCGACCATGGCGCGCCGGCGACCTCGGCCGCCTCGATCGCCAAATGCTTCGCCAGCGACATGGCGGTGGCGCAGACCGCGAACGCAGTCCAGATCTTCGGCGGCTCCGGCTATATCCAGGGTTTCGAGGTCGAGCGCCTCTACCGCGACGCCAAGATCACCCAGATCTACGAGGGCACCAACCAGATCCAGCGCACCATCATCGCGCGAGAGCTAATCAAGAACGGCGCCGGCGGCGGCGCCTGATCACCTGCTCAGGGTCGCCGGAAAGAGTGCAACCGGAAATCGCGACGCGCCGGAAGGCCGAAATTGGTACCAGGCCTCAGATATCGTCGCTGAGATTGAGGATCGAGACCTCTCCGGTTCCGGCCGACCCATTAGCCTCGAACGCCTCGAGCTCCGCCAGCAGTGGTGAGTTGGCTGTACGGAGCGCAGCGCGGTCGCGCAGCGCGAGCGTCAGACAACGACGCTCGCCCACGCCCGGCTCGCTCCACGCGGTGCCGGACGGTTTGAAGCCAAGGCGCACGAAGGACGCGACCTCTGCGGGGCGGGAAACGAGCAATGCCATGCTGGCGCCGGCCGCGAGCCCGACCCGATAGGCCTGCCGGGCGAGGGCCGGAGCAAGCGCCCGCACGCGAGCCTCGTGCCGGACCGCCAGGCGCGAGAGCACCAGACAGCCGGGATATGCTGCCTGCGGCAGTGCGCTATGTCGAAGCATCGCCAGGAGCTGGGGATCGGTGATGGCGTCGGCTCCCTGGGTGATCCGGACCGCGGCGAGACAGCGCCGGTCCGGCCCGGCCCAAAGATTGAGGCTTGCCGTATCGATCGGCTCCAGCAGCCAGCCTTCGCCATGGTTGGCATAGGTGGAACTCTCGCCGTCGCGCCCGACGAAAAGCCGGTAGCGAAGGCGTCCGATGGCATGGAGTTCCTTGGAGCTTGTCACGGCACGGATGGCGGGGTGCTGGCTCGGTCCCAGCGCCGCGGCGCCCCATAGCTGGCTAAGCGTGACCATTCTTATGGCGTCGGCGTTGACGCCCTGGCAGGTGCACAGCTCGGTATCAGCCTTGTCACAAAGACGACAGCGTCCCCTCGTTTCGGCAAGGCACATTACGCATAGGCCCTTCACTGCCCATCCCCCGATTCGAGCAGGCTCGCCTTGATCGGCTAGTTTCAAATCTGCCGCAATTCCGGATCTCAGCCCTCACCCAATTGGGGTAAGACAGTTACTTCGCCGATAGTTAAGTTTCGACTGATCGTACGTGACGGCAGCCATTGCTCTTCGGTTCCTGCTGGAGAATGATCGGCCTTAACTAAAAAAGGGTCGGGGGATCCGGGATGGCGCTGCGCGGGCCTAATAGTGCCGAGTTCGCTCGCACGGTCGCGCAGATTGGGGAAGTCATCGATGCGGCTGCGCTGGCCCCTGATCGGTGGCACGACGTCTGCGCTGCTTTCCAGTCCCTGCGCCCGGATGCGCGCGTTCTTTTTCAAGGCCATGACCGATTGGCCCCTTACGCCATGCCTCTGGCCGGAGCGGGCTGGGAGGATGTCAATCTCGAGCCGTACTTTCTGTATTACGCCTCTCGCAATCCATGGTTGGGAATCTGGAAGGAGATGGCGACCTCGAAGGTCGAGATTGCCGATGCGCTCCTGCCCCGCCGCGTCCTCGAAGCCACAGAATTCTACAACGACTGGCTGAAGCCCATGGGGCGGGCCGACATGGCCTTGGGACTCAAGATCGCCCATGAGCGCGATCGGGTCGCGTTCTTCTGTGCTCACTACGATAGCCGCTCGCATGAGCGGATAAACGAAATAATGGCGCCGGTGATGCAGGCCCTGGCATCGCGTATGCGCCGGGCACTCGACTGCAATCGCGCCGTTCTGCGCGGTCAATGCTCAATTCCCAGTGATGGTCTCATGCAAAACCTGCTCGATCCCGCCTTGATCGTGAACGCCGAATGCAAACTCGTCGCGGCAAATTCGGCGGCCGAGGCGCTGATCGGCAGCGGTATGCTGATCAATGTGCGTGCCCGCGATATCGTATCGTTCGGCTTGCCCGAGATCGACGCGAGGTTCGCAAGGTCGGTCGAGGCCACCTGTGCGAGGCATCCTGGAGGGGCTGGGAGCCATGCCGAGTTCCCCGTCGAACTGGCCGGCATCCGGCTCACGGTCTCGGTCCTTCCGCTCGCTTCGAATCTGCACTCCCTGGCTTTGCGCGGTCCGCTTCCCTATTTCAGCCCGGCGGTCACAGCGTTGGTGATCCTCAGGGTGCTTCCTCCCGATCGGTTCGATGCCGTGGTTCGTTTTCGGGCACGCTATCGGCTGACCGAGCAGGAAGTACGCGTCACGAATGCGCTGCGGCTCGGCGGCTCTCTGGTCGACATCGCGAAGGAGCTGGGTGTCACCTACGAGACCGCCCGCGCCCACATCAAAAGCGCCTTCAGCAAGACCGGGACGCATAATCAGCGCGAGCTTCTCGCGCTGCTGCTCGCGGAAAGTGCCCGCTCACCCGAATCCACGATGTAGAGGCAGGGCTTGAGAAGGGTGCTCTATGCGTCCGGGCGATTGCTTCCGTCCAGCGGGTCGCGGCCTTCCTGCCGGTCGCGGTAAAGCGTCGCCTGGACCAGCAGCAGCAGCGTGACCGGCGTCGTGATCGTGATGAACAGGCCGATCAGGATCTCGTGCACCACGGGCCGGGTCTGGCCGATCGAGAAATACAGCATCGAGGCAAGCAGGATGCAGCCCATCCCCAGCGTCGAGCCGAGCGTCGGCGCGTGCACGCGCTCATAGAAGCTCTTGAACCGCAGCAGGCCGAGCGCGCCGATCAGGGCTAGCCCCGAACCGGTGAGGATGAGCAACGCGACCACCAGGGCGGCCCAGGCGGGCAGGGCGTGGAGCGTTATCATTCGATCACCTCCCCCCGCATCAGGAACTTCGCCATCGCCACCGTCGAGACAAAGCCGAGCAGCCCGATTGCCAGTGCCGCTTCGAAATACAGTGTCGTTCCGGAGCCGATGCCAAAAACGAGGAGCAGCAGCATCGCGTTGAGATAGAGCGCGTCCATGCCGAGCACGCGATCCTGGGCGCGCGGCCCGCGCAGGATGCGGTAGGACGCGGCGACCATGGCGAGGGCCAGCATGATCTGGCCGGCGACGAGGGCGAAGGCGAGGATCGTGGCGCTCATTCGAAGATCTCCACCAGCAACCCGACATAGCGCCGTTCGATCAGCGCGGACCAGTCGTCCCCCTCGCTGAGGTCGAGCACATGGATCACCAGCACGCCCGTCGCGGGGTCATAGCTGACCCAGCTCGTGCCGGGCGTCGCGGTGATGAGGCAGGCCAGGGTCGCGAGTGCGTAGCGCGAGCGCAGCCGCAGGGGAATGCGGACGAAGCCGTTCTTGCGGCGAGGATCGTTCGCCAGGATGACGCGGGCGACCGCGATGTTGGAACGGATCATGTCGGCGATGAAGATGCCGAGCAGCCGCAGGATCGAGCCGGGCCGACGCAGCTTCAGCGGTGGCACGTCGAGCCGCTTCAGCAGGAAAGGTCCGAGCAGGCCGAGGATGCTTCCGAGCAGGATATGCCCCGGCGAAACGCTCTGGTTGAGCAAAAGCCAGAGCGCCAGCAACCCCAGCGTCGTCGGCGGCGAAGGCAGCCAGCGGCTCATGGCTTGCCTCCCATCGAAGCGGCGGTGGGGCCCAGAACCCCCTGGATATAGGCTGCTGAGCCGTGCAGCCCGGACGCGGTGGTCTGCATGAAGCGCATCGCAGGCCCGGCCTGCAAAGTGAGGGTGAGGCACAGCAGGAGCAGGGCGGCGACCGGGGCGAGCTCGATTACCCTGACGCGCGGCACCTCGCGCTCGATCACCGCCCAGAAGGAGCGGATACCGGCGCGGACCATCGCGATCAGCGTGACGAAGCCAGAGAGGAGGAGCAGGACAAGCAGGACCCAGGCGGCCGGGGCGACACCGGTCAGCGTCGACGGGTCGTGGCGGCCGAGCGCGCCGGCCAGTATCGCGAATTTGGCGACGAAGCCGGACAGCGGCGGCAGGCCGGAGAGCAGCAGCGCTGAGATGATGAAGGCGGCTCCGAGCACGGCGAGGATCGCAGGTACCGCGACCCCGGCTTCGCCGTCTTCGCCCGGCTCCTCCTCATCCTCCATGCCATAGGCCTCGAGTGTGACGGCGAGGATGTCGTCGGTCGGCGCGCGGCCGCGTTCGATCAGCTCGATCAGCAGGAAGAAGGCGCCGATCGCGAGCGTCGATGACACCAGGTAATAGAGGGCGGGCCCGATGATCGCGACATCATTGGTGCCGAGCACGGCGAGCATGGTTCCCGAGGAGACCACGACGGAGAAGCTCGCGAGCTTGGCGAGGTCCTGCGAGGCCAGCATCCCGACCATGGCGAAGAGGATGGTGGCGGCCCCTGCGGCGAGCAGCCAGACATCGCCGAACTGGGCCGATCCGGCGGCAGCCTCGGGGCCGGCCAGCAGGAAGCCGATCCGGAGGATCGCGTAGATGCCGACCTTGGTCATCACCGAGAACAGCGCCGCCACCGGTGCGCTCGCGGCCGCATAGGTGCCGGGCAGCCAGAAGCCGAGAGGCCAGGCCGCGGCCTTCACGAGGAAGGCGACGCCGAGAATGCTCGTGCCGGTTTCCAGCAAGGCGCGCTCGCGGGCCGGCAGGCTGCCGATGCGTGCGGCGAGATCGGCCATGTTGAGCGTGCCGGCTGCGCCGTAGACCATGCTGACGCCGACGAGGAAGACCAGCGCCGCGACGAGGTTGACGGCGATGTAGTGCAGGCCGGCGCGGACGCGTGCATGCCCGGACCCATGCAGTGCCAGGCCGTAGGAGGCGGCGAGCAGCACTTCGAAGAAGACGAAGAGGTTGAACAGGTCGCCGGTCAGGAAGGCGCCGTTCAGCCCCATCAGCAGGAACTGGAAGAGCGGGTGAAAATAGCTGCCGGAGCTATGCCAGCGCGCCAGCGAGAATATCAGCGCGGCGCAGGCGAGGATCGCCGTGAGCAGCAGCATCATGCTCGACAGCCGGTCGACGACCAGCACGATGCCGAACTGGGCCGGCCAGTCGCCGAGCCGGTAGACCTTGACCGCGGCGGCAGGATCGGGACCGGCGCTGCCCATCACCAGGGCGATCGCGATCGCGAGCAGAGCGAAGGTCGAGACGAGGTTGAGCACGGCTGCGACCGTGCGGTCGCGACCGTCGAAGAGCAGCATCGTCGCGCCTGCGATCAGCGGCAGGATGATCGGCGCGATGACGAGATGGTCGTGCCAGTTCACGAACCGCCCTCCCGGCCGTCGACATGGTCGCTGCGGGTCAGTCCGCGCGAGGCCAGCAGGACGACGAGGAAGAGGGCGGTCATCGCGAAGCTGATGACGATAGCGGTCAGCACCAGCGCCTGGGGCAGCGGGTCGGCATAGCGCGAGATGTCGCCGCCGGCGGCGGGGTCGAGCACCGGCGGAGCGCCGACGCGCAGCCTGCCCATCCCGAAGATGAAGAGGTTGACCGCGTAGGACAGCAGCGAGAGGCCGATGATCACCTGGAAGGTGCGCGGCCGCAGCAAGAGCCAGATGCCCGAGCCGGCGAGGATGCCGATGGCGAGGGAGACGATCAGTTCCATCAGTTTCTCCCGCTGGTCGTTGAGGTGGTCCGTGCGGCGGCCGCGGCGCGGTAGACGCGCAGCGACTGGTGCGCCAGCGCGATCAGGACGAGCACCGTCGCGCCGAGCACCAGCGCCACGACGCCGAAATCGAAGAGCAGCGCGCTGGCCAGAGGCAGCTTGCCGAGGACGGGCACCTCGACATAGGCAAAGGCGGTGGTCAGGAAGGGGCGGCCGAACAGCCATGCGCCGGCACCGGTGAGGGCTGCGGCGAGCAGGCCGACGCCGATCCACCGGACCGGCAGGATGCGCAGGCGGGCTTCGACCCAGCGGGCGCCGCCGGCCATGTATTGCAGGATGAAGGCGATCGCGAAGGTCAGGCCGGCAACGAAGCCGCCGCCCGGCAGGTCGTGCCCGCGCATGAACAGAAAGACCGCCATCATCGCGATCACCGGGAAGAGCAGGCGCATGATCAGGCCCGGTACCAAGAGGTAGTGCGCGCTGATCGGGTCCTTGCCGCTGCCCTGGATGTCGGCGTCGTAGAGGTTCTGGAACTTCTTCTGCTCGGGCAGCCCGACGCTGTCGCGGGCGGGGCGGAAGCGGCGCAGCAGCGCATAGACCGTGATCGCCACCACGCCGAGCACGGCGATCTCGCCGAGCGTGTCGAAGCCGCGGAAGTCGACGAGCAGGACGTTGACGACATTGCGCCCCCCGCCCTCGGTATAGGCGCGCTCGAGGAAGTTGCTGGAGATGCTGCCGGTGAGCGGCCAGGTCATCACCAGATAGGAGAGCATGGCCAGCCCGGCGCCGCCGCCGACCGCGATGGTCAGGTCACGGAAGCGCCGCAGCCGGGCCGAGAAGATCGTCTCGGAGCTGATGCCCTCGATGCGCTTCGGCAGCCAGCGCAGGCCGAGCAGCAGCAGCACGGTGGTGACGACCTCGACCAGCAACTGGGTCAAGGCGAGGTCGGGAGCCGAGAACCAGGCGAAGGTCAGGCAGACCGCGAGGCCGGTCCCGCCGGTCAGGATCACCGCGGCGAGACGGTGATACTTGGCCTGATAGGCGGCGCCGAGCGCGCAGGCGGCGCCCACCAGCCAGACCAGCATGAATTCGAGATCCGCCCCCTGCACGCTGCCGGGCGCCAGCGAGACCGGCCGGATGTAGAAGGACCACAGCGCCAGCATGATGGTTACGCCGATCAGCAGGCGCATCTGGGGCTGCAGCCGGGCCGTGCTGACGACCTGCTCGAGGCCCTTCGCCCAGCGCCAGGACAGGAAGACGATCGCCCGCTCGAACAGGCGCTTGCCCTTCAGCTCGCGCAGCAGCGGTGCGCCCTCGATGTTGCCAGAGAGATAGCGCAGCATCGAGAGATAGATGACGATGCCACCCGCCGTCGCCACCAAGCTCATCAGCAGGGCCGGGGTGAAGCCGTGCCAGACGGCCAGGCTGTAGCTCGGCGTCTGCCCCCTCAGCACCGACTCGACCGCGACCGCAAGCACGCCACCCACAGTCTGCGCCGGCACGATGCCGACCAGAAGGCAGATCAGCACCAGCAGGCCGACCGGCAGCAGCATCCAGATCACCGGGTCGTGCGGCTTGTGCGGCAGGTCGGTCGCGGGCGGACCGAAGAAGACCTGATGGATCAGCCGCAGCGAATAGCCGACGCTGAACATGCCGGCGACGGTCGCGATATAAGGCAGCAGATGATCGAGCGCCGTGTCGACATGGTACTCGATGGTCTCGGCGAAGAACATTTCCTTCGAGAGGAAGCCGTTGAGCAGCGGCACGCCCGCCATCGAGGCCGCAGCGACCATGGCGAGCGTCGCCGTGATCGGCATGGCACGGTAGAGCCCGCCGAGCCGGCGGACGTCGCGCGTGCCCGCCTCATGGTCGATGATCCCCGCCGCCATGAACAGCGAGGCCTTGAAGGTCGCGTGGTTCATGATGTGGAAGATCGCCGCGACCGCTGCGAGCGGGCTGCCGAGGCCGAGCAGCAGCGTGATCAGGCCGAGATGGCTGATCGTCGAATAGGCGAGCAGCCCCTTCAGGTCCTGCTGGAACAGTGCCAGGAAGGCGCCGATCACCAGCGTCGCGACGCCGACCGGGGCCAGCACCCAGAACCAGTATTCGTGCCCTGCCATGGCCGGCCACAGCCGCGCCAGCAGGAAGACGCCGGCCTTCACCATGGTGGCGGAGTGGAGATAGGCCGAGACCGGGGTCGGCGCGGCCATGGCCCGCGGCAGCCAGAAATGGAAGGGGAACTGCGCGCTCTTGGTCAGCGCGCCGAGCGCGACCAAGATCAGCGCCGCGAGATAGAGCGGGTGCGCCACGATCTTCTGGCCGGAGGCCAGGACGACATCGAGGTCGTAGCTGCCGACGATATGGCCGAGCAGCAGCATGCCGGCGAGCAGGCTGAGCCCGCCCGCTGCGGTGACGGTGAGGGCGATGCGCGCCCCGTCGCGAGCGCTCTGGCTATGGTGCCAATAGGCGATCAGCAGGAAGGAGAAGAGGCTGGTCAGCTCCCAGAACAGCACGATCTGGATCAGGTTCCCGCTCAGCACGACGCCCAGCATCGCGCCCATGAAGGCGAGCAGGAACGAGAAGAAGCGCGGAACCGGGTCTTCCGGCGACATGTAGTAGCGCGCGTAGAGCACGACGAGCAGGCCGATCCCGGCGATCATCAGAACGAAAAGCCAGGCGAAGCCGTCGAGCCGCAGCACGAAGTTCAGGCCGTATTCCGGCAGCCATTCGAACTGCGCCCGCACCACGGCGGGCTCGGCGATCTTGGGCCACAGGATCGCGGCGATGATCAGGATGCCGACCGTGATCAGACCGGCCAGCCAGGCTTCCGCATTGCGGGCATTGGCCGGCAGGAGCGCGGCTAACAGGCTGCCAACGAAAGGCAGGGCGATGATCAGGCTCAGTAATACGGCATCGTCCGCCATGATCGATCAAGGATCCTTTCAGTTGGACTGCCGCAAAAAACTCCAGCCTTGCCCGATTCCGTCCATTATGGTTGACTCAGGTAGCCGAAGGCAATGGGCCAACGCCATGAATTTACGTCCTGAACTGTGTCGCGCGGCGCGCGGACTGCTGAACTGGACGCAGGATCAGCTCGCAGCCACTGCCGGAGTCTCGCGCAGCACGGTCCGCGACTTCGAACGTGAGCGCCACGAGCTGCAGCGGGCCTCCGAGGCGCTCGTTCTCGCCGCTTTCGAGCGGGCCGGCGTTCGCTTCCTGCCGGATAGCCGCGAGGGACCAGGCGTAAGGCTGCAGCGGAATCAGGAGCGCGACTGAGGTCGCGGGTTTTCGCGAAGGCTGGCGGGCCGGGCCGAGTCGGCCCGGCGGCGACCATCCGCCGCAGAGCATGGCGCGGTCAGCATTGCCTTTCGGCTTCGTCAGGGGCGCGGTTCGGTTGCCGGCCGCTTGGCGTTCGCTCGATCTTGGTGGTGGACCCGCAGCAGGCGCAACATGCGCGGCTTGCCGCGCGGATCCAGCCAGCCCGTGCGCTGTCCGGCGGAGAGCCCGAGCAGCGCAGTCCCGACGGGGCTCAGCACCGAGACCAGCCCGACCGCGGCACTGCCCCGGCCGGGGACGAGCGTCACCTCGCGGACGGCGCCGCTGCGCTCCTCCAGATACTGCCCGGGAACATGCAGGAACAGGCAGTCCTGCGGGGCCCGCGCAGCCTCGACCACGTGTGCGCGGTGCAGTTCGTCAGCCAGTCGCGAGGCTGCGGCATAGCGGCCCGCTGCCATCGCCTGCGGGACGAGCGCCGAGAGAATGGCGAGGTCTTCATAGGTGATCGTGATCTGTGGAAGCGGGTTCACCTGTGCCTTTCCATAGGCCGTGGGGGCCATTTTGGGTTGACGAACGGTGCGGGCGGACCACCGGAATGGCCCGCCCGCTGATCATGCGCGCAGCTGTGGGCGCTGCGGTGGTTACTTGCTGGGCTTCCTGCCCAATTGCTGCTTGCTCAGATCGGCGATCGAGGAGGCGGCCTGTGCCGGTTGCTTCACCTGCTTCGGCTTCTTCGCTTCACGATTGCCTTTGCGCTTGTTGCTCATGCCGGTTCCTGTGGGCACGGATCTGCCGGGCCGGCGCGCGAAAGGGCTCGGCCGGGAGGCGGGCAGCATCCGGAGGGTCTCGATTGGCGCGATGTCGCACGGCGTCGCCGGCCGGGCTCCAAGAGTCCGGTCCTGCGCCGCAAGACATGCGGGCGATGCGGTTCTCCCTGGCTCGGTCGCGCGGAGGCCGAAAAGGCGATGCGCCGAACCAGGGCTACCGGCGTGCGAGGCGAAGGGCCGTGCAGAAAACCCCTGCGGGGGGCTGGTTTCCGATCATGACGCGGAGACCATCGGACGAAGGTGAGTGAAAGTCAAATCTCGCAAAATTGAGAATAAAATCTCAGGGATCGATGTCTTTAGAAGAATTATTTTGGGAGATCGTGCTTGTAAAACATGCGGTACTTCGAAAATGTCTGAGCGATTGATCGCTATTGCCTCCCTTCGCTGACATGCTCGCGCTCGGGTGAGCCGCAGGCGCAGTCCTGTAGCCGCTGCGCGCGGCCCGGCCGCGTAGGCGGCCGGGCTTCGGAAGTGGGGGCAGAGGGCCGGCCATGGCCTGCCCTCTGCCTGTCGGTCGGTACCGGCGCGATCAGCCCGCGAGGGCCGGTTCGGCTGCCCGCGTCGCGGCGGTGGCTGGCTTGCCCTCGAAGCTCAGCGGCCGGTCGCCTTCGGCATCGCGGATCCGCGTCGGCAGGCCCATCTGGTCGAGCAGGTGCAGGAAGGGCCGCGGCGCCAGTTCCTCGACATTGACCATCTTGCGCGCATCCCAGTCGCCCTTGGCGACGAGGATTGCCGCGGCGGCGGCCGGCACGCCGGCCGTGTAGGAGATCGCCTGGCTGCCGACCTCGGCATAGGCCTCCTCATGGTCGGCGACGTTGTAGATGAAGATCTCGCGCTTCTGTCCGTCCTTCACCCCCTTCACCACATCGCCGATGCAGGTCTTGCCGGCATAGTCCGGCGCCAGGGAGGACGGATCGGGCAGGACTGCCTTCACCACCTTGAGCGGCACGACTTCGAGCCCTTCCGCCGTCTTGACCGGCTGCTCTGAGAGCAGGCCGAGATTTCTCAGCACGGTGAAGACGTTGATGTAGCGCTCGCCGAAGCCCATCCAGAACCGGACGTTCGGCACGTCGAGATTCTTCGACAGCGAATGGATCTCGTCATGCCCGGTCAGATAGGTGGTGCGGTTGCCGACGACCGGCAGGTCCCATTTCTTGCTGACCTCGAACATCTTGTTCGCGGTCCACTCGCCCTTCTGCCAGGACCAGACCTGCCCGGTGAACTCGCGGAAATTGATCTCGGGATCGAAATTCGTCGCGAAATAGCGGCCATGGTCACCGGCGTTGACGTCGACGATGTCGATCGAGTCGATCTTGTCGAAGTACTCGTCGCGCGCCAGCGCCGCATAGGCATTGACCACGCCCGGGTCGAAGCCGGCACCGAGGATCGCGGTGATGCCAGCGCCGGCACAGTCGGCGTGCCGCTTCCACTCGTAATTGCCGTACCAGGGCGGCGTCTCGCAGATCTTCAGCGGGTCTTCGTGGATCGCCGTGTCGATATAGGCGGCACCCGTCGCGATGCAGGCCGACAGCACCGACATGTTGAGGAAGGCCGAGCCGACATTGATGACGATCTCGGCGCCGGTGTCGCGGATCAGCTGGGCGGTTCGTTCGACATCGAGCGCATCCAGCGCGTGGCCGACGAGACGGCCGCCGGTCTTCAGGCTGCGCTTCTCGCGAACGGAGCGAAGGATCGCCTCGCATTTCTCGATGCTGCGCGAAGCGAGGTGGATGTCGCCGAGCACGTCGTTGTGCTGGGCGCATTTATGGGCGACGACCTGGCCGACGCCGCCGGCGCCGATGATCAGAACGTTCCTTTTCATTCTGCTGGGGTTTCCTTTCTGCGGAGAGGGGGAGGGTCAGGACAGGCTCGAGAGGTAGTCCTGGAAGGAGAATTCACGGACGATGCGCACGCTGCCATCGGGCTCGCGCACGGCGATGGCCGGCATCTGGACGCCGTTGAACCAGTTCTTCTTCACCATCGTGTAGCCGGCTGCGTCCTGGATCGAGATCCGGTCGCCGGGCTTCAGCTCATGGGCGAAATCAAACTCGCCGAAGATGTCGCCGGCCAGGCAGGACTTGCCGCAGACCACGTAGCGGTGGGGCCCGGCTTCGGCGGCGAGCTTGGCACTCTGCCGGTAGATCAGCAGGTCGAGCATGTGGGCCTCGATCGAGCTGTCGACGATGGCGAGGTGCTTGCCGTTGAACAGCGTGTCGAGGACGGTGACCTCGAGTGTCGTGCTCCGCGTCACCGCCGCCTCGCCGGGCTCGAGATAGACCTGCACGCCATAGCGCTGCGAGAAGCCCTTCAGCCGGTCGCAGAAGGCCTCGAGCGGGTAACCGTCGGCGGTGAAGTGGATGCCGCCGCCCAGGCTGACCCAGCTGACCTGCTTGAGCAGGGCCCCGAACTTCTCCTCGATCTGCGCCAGCATCGCGTCGAAGCGCTGGAAATCGGCGTTCTCGCAGTTGTTGTGGATCATGAAGCCGTCGATCCGGCCGATGATCGCCGCGACCTTCTCCGCATCCCATTCGCCGAGGCGGCTGAACGGCCGCGCCGGGTCGGCGAGATCGAAGCCGGAGGCGCTGATCTGCGGGTTGAGGCGCAGGCCGCGGCTCGTCGCGTTGGTGGCGCCGGAGAAGCGCTCGAACTGGCTGATCGAGTTGAAGATGATCTTGTCGGAGTTGGCCAGGACCTCGTCGATCTCGTGATCGGCGAAAGCGACGCTGTAGGCATGGGTCTCGCCGCCGAACTTCTCGCGGCCGAGCTTGACCTCGTTGAGCGAGGAGGAGGTCGTGCCGTCCATGTATTCGCGCATCAGGTCGAACACCGACCAGGTCGCGAAGCACTTCAATGCCAGCAGCACCTTGGCGCCAGAGCGCGCACGGACACGGTCGATCGTCCGCAAATTGCGCAGTAGGCCTTCCTTGTCGATCAGGTAGTAGGGGGTCTGGATCATCGATGCGTCGCACCTGTCGAAAAGCGTGGAGCCGCGCCCGGGCCAAGTGGCCTCGGTCGCGACGTTGCAAGCCGGCACGCTCACCGCGGCGCGGTGTCGTGGCGGCGTTCTGAATTCGGGAATGGATCGGTCGTATGTGGCCGCCCGGGCAAGGCGCGGCCGGCGGCTACGGCATCGGCGATGCGAATGCCGTCTCCGCGCGCCGGATCAGCGCTTTCGCGCTGTTGCTCCGGCTCTTCTTCTCGGTGCGAAGCATGATGGCGGCACGACGCCGCGGCCCGGCGGGCTGGGCGGCGCTGTTGATCACCTCGATCGATGCGGCCGAGACCGGCATCGCAAAAGTTTCTTCCTTTTGGGAGGCGTCCAGTAAAACTGCGCCCATCCCCAATTGGAAGAGGGCGTCGTCAGACATGCCGTCCTCCCCAACCAGCAGATGTAGCCTGCATTAGGCGATGCATGATCCTATAGCAGCTATCGCGGGAAAATCAACCGACCATCGCTTTTTCGGAATTTCGTGACAGGAACCTACAAAAGCTCTCAGAGGTCCGAGCGGTGGAAGTTTGAACTTTATATTACGATGAGCGTGCAGGCGGTATTTTTTGTGGTCTCTGTGGTTATTCTTGAAGCCCACATGCAGCGCTCAGCCGGCCGGGGCGGTGACCTCTCTGTCGAACGCGCGCAGGATGGCGTCCTGCGCCGTCAGGATGAGCGTCTTCAGCTCGGCTTCGTCGACCAGCGCGGCGGCGTCCTCCGACGAGAACCAGGACCGTTTGCGCTGGCGTTTCTCGGGCCAGCGCTGCAGCTCGTCCAGCACGTCGAGCGGGAACACCTCGACCCGGCAGAGCACGGACGTGCCGCGGCGCCGCCGCTTGCGATAATGATAGCTGCCGACCGGGGCGGCATCGGCCTGGCCGATGATGCCGGCCTCTTCATAGGCCTCGCGCGCAGCCGCCTCGGGAGCCGTCTTGCCGCGCATCGGCCAGCCCTTGGGGAGAACCCAGCGGCCGGTGTCCCGCGAGGTGATCAGCATGATGTCGAGGCTGCCGGCCTGCGATATCCGATGGGGAAGCGCTGCGTACTGGATGCGGATCGGCTCGCCCGGCGTCCGGCTTTCATGGCCTGGGTCAATCGTTCCATCGGCGATCTTCCGCATGGGAGCGGCGCGACCGGTAGTCCGCACGTCGTTGATCTCCTTTCCAGATTGGGGTCGAGCGCCATCAGGGCTGTCGGCGCTGAAACGCACAACAGCCCCAGGGGAGCGCTTCGGTGTTGGAGGGCTGGCGAAGCTTGCTTGGCCTCAGGCCCGCGCTGCGCTCTGCGCCGGAGCTGTCTGCTCTGCGGCGACCCGCAGGAGCTGGCTTGCGGCTTCGGAGTCCGCGGCGTCGCGCAACCCCTGCAGCAGGCGCGGCTCGCGCATCATCTTGCAGAATTTCGAGAGCGTGCCCAGGAAGTCGTCCATAGCCTCGGCCGGCCAGACGACGGCCAGCACAAGGTCGACCGGGTCGCCATCGGCGGCGCCGAAATCGACCGGCTGCTCCAGGCGCATGAGCGCGACCCTGGGTTCGCCCAGAACGTCGGTTCGTGCGTGCGGCAGCGCCACGCCACGGCCGAGCGCCGTGGAGCCAAGCTGCTCGCGGGCGTTGAGGGCCTGAAGCACCGCCTTCCTGTCGCCGTCATCATCGCCCCGGCAGAGCCGGTCGGCGGCGCTCTCGATCGCTGCCTGCTTGCTTGCGGCAGGCAGGTCGAGCGCGATGTCCTCGGCTCCCAGAAATTTCATGATGTTCACTGCAGCTTCCATCTATGCCGATCCGCGCCGGTCATGGCGGAGCGGATGGTGCGCGCTCTCGCCGAATGGGCGTCATGTGCTCGAGTTGCCGTCGGAGAATGCCTGATTGCCCGGACGAGGCTGCAATGCGCGCGTCCGGGTTAAGCGCCGATCTTGGGGAATCCTGCCCTGAGAGGATCGTATAGCCAAAAACTGATCATGGCGCGCTAGGATTAGTATGCTTCGGCGGGAAGTCAAGCGTAGGCCCGCCTTCGGTCAAAAGTGCTGGTCCTGTCGCGACTTGCCGCCGATGCGCGCGCGAAGACAAGCTGATCCTGCGCGATTTGTGAAAGGTGGCCCCGCATCGTTCCGTGATGTTTGGCGCTGGGCGCGCGCGTCTTTGCGCTGCGTCGAGATGCGGTCGGCGCTGCGGCAACTGCGCTTCGCTCATACAGGGATGCGCGCCGTCCCGCCAGCGCCTGCGACGCACTGCCTTGATTTAAAACAATCATATTTGATGTATGTTAAATGGCCTTGACGATTCGGCCCTGCCCATGCGGCACTGTGGCCGGACCGGCGCGGATCGGGTTCGCGGACTCGATGTCGCAGATTGCAACGATGTGACCGCAGCGAGCCGAGGAACGATCGCCGATGATCGCCCAGTTGACGATTGCCGAGAGACGGCTGGCGCTGTCCATTCTGGTCGCCGTGGCCTTGTGCGGGCTTCTGCTCACCGTCGCCGGCCAGGGCGACCCGATCGGCGTGCACGGCCTGATATTCCTGGCCGCAGGTGTCGCCGGCATCTTCGTGGTGATCGCCGGCTATCTTTCGCCGGAGCCGAGCGCTGAGCGGCTGCAGAGCTACTACGACGAGCCCACCAAGTTCGGCATCGCCATGGCCATGGCCTGGGCGGTGGTCGGTCTCTTCGTCGGCGACTGGGTCGCCTGGCTACTGGTCTATCCGGAGCTGACCTTCGACGCCGGCTGGGCGAGCTTCGGCCGCATCCGGCCGATCCACACCACCGGCGTGATCTTCGGATTCGGCGGCAATGCGCTGATCGCGACCTCGTTCTACGTCGTCCAGCGCACCTCGCGGGCGCGGCTACCGGACCAGCTCAGCCCCTGGTTCGTGCTGCTCGGCTACAATCTCTTCTGCCTCATCGCTGTCACCGGCTACATGATGGGCATCACCCAGTCGAAGGAATATGCCGAGCCGGAATGGTACGCCGATATCTGGCTCGTGGTCGTCTGGGTCACCTATTTCATCCTCTATGTAAGGACGCTCGCCCGCCGCAAGGAGCCGCATATCTACGTCTCCAACTGGTACTACATGGCGTTCATCCTGGTCGTGGCGATCCTCCACATCGTCAACAACCTCGCCATGCCGATCTCGCTCGGCCAGGCGAAGAGCTATTCCGCCTTCTCCGGCGTCCAGGATGCGATGACGCAATGGTGGTACGGCCACAACGCCGTCGCCTTCTTCCTGACCGCCGGCTTCCTCGGCATGATGTATTACTACCTGCCGAAGCGCGCCGACCGGCCGATCTACTCCTACCGGATGTCGATCATCAGCTTCTGGGGCATCACCTTCTTCTACATGTGGGCTGGCTCGCACCACCTGCACTACACGGCCCTGCCGCAATGGGTGCAGAGCCTCGGCGTGACCTTCTCGGTCATGCTGCTGGTGCCGTCCTGGGCCTCCGCGGGCAACGCGCTCCTGACCCTGAACGGCGCCTGGGACAAGGTGCGCGACGACGCGACTTTGCGCTTCATGATGGTCGCCGCCGTGTTCTACGGCCTCTCGACCTTCGAGGGTTCGTTCATGGCGATCCGCCAGGTCAACGCGCTCTCGCACTACACCGACTGGACGGTCGGCCATGTCCATGCCGGCGCGCTCGGCTGGGTCGCGATGATCACCTTCGGCGCGATCTACGCCACCGTGCCCTGGCTCTGGAAGCGAAAGGCGATGTACTCGGCCGGGCTGGTCGAGGTGCATTTCTGGCTCGCCCTCGCCGGCACCGTCATCTACGTCTTCTCGATGTGGAATTCCGGCATCATCCAGGGGCTGATGTGGCGGACCTACAATGAAAGCGGCACGCTGGCCTATTCCTTCCTCGACTCGCTGGTGGCGATGCGGCCCTACTACATCGCCCGCGCGATCGGCGGCCTGCTCTTCCTGATCGGCGCGCTGGTCGGCTGCTACAATATCTGGATGACGGTCCGGGCCGCGCATCTGCACGATCCGGCCGCGGACAGTTCGGTGCCGGTTCCGGCCCCGGCCCATCAGCCCGGGGAGTGACGCCGATGTTTGGTCTTCACTACCGCCTCGAACGCAAGACGCTCGGCTTCGTGCTCGCGGTGATCGGGGTCGCCAGCATTGGCGGGCTCGTCGAGATCGCGCCGCTCTTCACCATCAACCAGACGGTGGAGGACGCGCCCGACATGCGCGTCTACACGCCGCTGGAGGTGGCCGGCCGCAACATCTACATCCGCGAGGGCTGCTATGCCTGCCATTCGCAGATGATCCGGACCCTGCGCGACGAGGTCGAGCGCTACGGCCCCTATTCGCTCGCGGTCGAGTCGAAATACGACCATCCGATGCTGTGGGGTTCGAAGCGCACGGGCCCGGATCTCGCCCGCAATGGCGGCAAGTATTCGGACGCCTGGCATGTCGCGCATCTCAACAATCCGCGCGACGTCGTCCCGGTCTCGATCATGCCGGCCTATTCCTGGTTCCTGCGCACGCCGCTGCGGACCGACGATCTCGGCAAGCATCTGCGTTCGCTGCGCGCCGTCGGCGTGCCCTATACCGACGAGATGATCGCCAACGCCTCGGCCGACGCTTATGGCCAGGCGGCGCCGGACTCGCCCTTCGCCGAGGGCGTGAGCAAGCGCTATGGCGAGGCGACTTCGGTGCGCGCCTTCGACGGCAAGCCCAATGAACTGACCGAGATGGACGCGGTCGTCGCCTATCTCCAGATCCTCGGCCGCCTGACCGATGCCGCTCATAAGCCCGCCGTCGCAACGGAAACCGCGCCGGCAGGCACCAAGTCGGCGGAAGCCAAGCCAGCAGAAACCAAGCCAGCAGAAGCCACGCCATCCGGAGGCAAGCCATGAGCCTCGCCCACGACACGGCCGTCTGGTTCTCGAAATCCTACGGGTTGTTCTACCTGATCGGGCTCTCGGTCGCCGTTCTGATCTACACTTACTGGCCGTCGAACAAGCAGCATTTCGACAAGGCCGCCGATTCCATCCTGCGCGACGAGGACCGGCCATGGCGGTAGAAGAGCGGGACCCTCACAGCGGCTTCCTGACCACCGGTCATGAGTGGAGCGGCATCAAGGAACTCAACACGCCGGTTCCCCGGGCGGTGTACTTCTTCCTGATCGCGACCTTCGTCTTCTCGCTCTTCTATTGGCTCTTGATGCCGGCCTGGCCGACAGGCGTGAGCTACACCAAGGGGCTGCTCGGCGCCGACGACCGCAAGAACATCGCACGCTCGCTGGAGCAGGCCGAGCAGGCGCGCGCCTGGAGCAAGAAGATCGAGACCGCCGACTTCGCCGCGATCCAGGCTGATCCCGCTTTGATGACCATCGTGCGCCAGAGCGGCCGCACCCTGTTCGGCGACAATTGCGCGGTCTGCCACGGCACCGACGCGAAGGGCAGCAAGGGCTTCCCCGATCTTACCGCCGCGTCGACGCTCTGGGGCGGCACGCCCGAGGCGCTGATGGAGACGATCCGGGTCGGGATCAATTCCGGCCATGGCGAGAGCCGCACCGCCCAGATGCTCGCCTTCGGCCGCGACGGCATGATCCCGCGCGCCGATGTCGAGAACGTCACCGCCTTCGTCCAGTCGCTGTCGGCGGCGCCCGGAACCTTCGACGCGGCGAAGGTCGAGGCCGGCAAGGCCGTCTACGCCGCCAATTGCGCCGCCTGCCATGGCGACGAGGGCAGGGGCAATGCCGAGCTCGGAGCGCCCGATCTGACCGACAAGGCCTGGACCTATGGCGGCGACACGCAGTCGATCTTCAATTCGATCTGGCATGGCCGGCAGGGTCAGATGCCGGCCTGGGAGAACCGGCTCTCGCCGGTCGACCGCAAGATCCTGGCGCTCTACCTCGCCGATCTCAGGAAGCCCCGGCCATGAGCGAGCTCGTGTCCAGCCCGCAGGCGCGCCGACGCAAGCTCGTCGTGGGGCTGGCGATCGGCGGCGGCTTGCTGCTGCTGGCCGGCGCCAACTGGCATCTGGTCCATGTCGCGATCTCGTCCCAGCCCGATTGCGTTCCCCATCTCCGGCGGGGTGAGGGCGAGGGCCGGCCGGGTGCGTACAGCGCCGCCCGTTCGGCCTGCCAGTCGAGGTGACGGAATGAAGCCCACTCCGCAGCGAGGCGAACCATGATCATCCCGGCCGTCGTCCCTCCGCTCCCGCGCGAGAACAAATGGAGCCGCGGTCTGCCCGCTTCCGCCGCCTTCGACTGGCTGCGGGCCGGCTGGCAGGACATCGTCGACAATCCCATGCCGAGCCTGAGCTACGGGCTTCTGGTCTTCCTAGTCTCTCTCGCCGTCGTCGCCTGCTTCTTCTCCTTCGGCTGGGACTACATCCTGTTCCCGGCCCTGGCCGGCTTCATGGTCGTCGGTCCCCTCTTCGCGATCGGGCTCTATGAGAAGAGCCGCCGCCATGCCCTCGGCGAGCGCATCGGTCTCGGTCGCATGCTCTTCGTCAAGCCGGCTTCTGGTGGGCAGGTGCTGTTCACCGGCGTGCTGCTCTGCCTGCTAATGCTGGTGTGGATGCGCGCGGCGGTGCTGATCTACGCGCTGTTCTTCGGCCTGCGTCCCTTCCCGGGGCTCGACCATATCGTCGGCATGCTGTTCACTACGCCGGTCGGGCTGGCGATGCTTTTCGTCGGCAGTGCCGTCGGCGGCCTGTTCGCCGCTTTCTCCTTCGCGATCAGCGTCTTTGCGATCCCGATGCAGCTCGACAAGCGGGTCGACGCGCTGACGGCGATGGGCAGTAGCACCGCCCTGGTCTGGAACAACCTTCCGGTGATGCTCACCTGGGGCGCGATCGTCCTCGGCCTGTTCCTGCTGAGCCTCGCCACCGGCCTGCTCGGCCTGATCGTCGTGTTCCCGCTTCTTGGGCACGGCACCTGGTACGCCTATCGCGCGATCGCGGCCTGAGCGGCTGCTATTGCTTTCGGGAGCCTTCGATGAGTTGCTGCGCGCCCGGCGCCGACTATGCGACGGCGGATCACAGGCTGACCGCCGACGAGATCCTGCTGGCAAGCCGGCCTGTGGGCGGCGGAGCGCGCCAGACCGATCTCTCCGTGCCGGGCATCCATTGCGGCGGCTGCATCGCGACCATCGAGAAGGCATTGTCGGCACTGCCGGGCGTCGAGCGGGCCAGGGTCAACCTCTCGACCAAGCGGGTCTCGATCCGCTGGCGGGACGGAACGCCGCCGCCTTTCGCCGAAACGCTAGCCGGCGTCGGATACGAGGCGCATCTCGCCGATTTCGCCGAAACCGGCACCGACGCGGCGCTCTCCGAGCTCATCCGCGCGCTGGCGGTCGCCGGCTTCGCCTCGATGAACATCATGCTGCTCTCGGTCTCGGTCTGGTCCGGCGCCGAGCCGGCGACACGTGACCTTTTCCACTGGATCTCGGCGCTGATCGCCCTGCCGGCGCTCGCCTATTCCGGCCGCGTCTTCTTTCGCTCCGCTTGGGGGGCGCTGCGCAAGGGCCGCACCAATATGGATGTGCCGATCTCGATCGGCGTCTCGCTCGCCTTCGCGCTCAGCCTCTACGAGACGGTGCATGGCGGCCCCCACGCCTACTTCGATGCCGCGATCTCGCTGCTCTTCTTCCTGCTGATCGGCCGAACGCTGGACCATGTCATGCGCGAGCGGGCTCGGGTTGCGGTGAAGGGCCTCGCCCGGCTCGCGGCGCGCGGCGCGCTCGTCATCGGCGCGGATGGCACCGGGACTTATCTGCCGGTCGCCGAGATCGAGCCCGGCATGACGATCCTGCTCGCCGCTGGCGAGCGCGTGCCCGTCGATGCCCGCGTGCTCGAAGGCGCTTCCGAACTCGACTGCTCGCTGGTCTCGGGCGAAGGCCTGCCGCAGCCCGCCGTTGCCGGGCAGGCGCTGCAGGCCGGCACGCTCAACCTGACGCGCCCGCTGCAGATCACCGCGACCTCTGCCGCCCGGGATTCCTTCCTCGCCGAAATGGTACGCATGATGGAGGCGGCCGAGGAGGGGCGCTCGCTCTACCGGCGCATCGCCGACCGGGCGGCGCGGCTCTACGCGCCGGTGATCCACCTCACCGCCTTTCTGACCTTCCTCGGCTGGATGTTGGCGACCGGCGATGCCCACCGTGCCATCACCATCGCCATCGCCGTGCTGATCGTGACCTGCCCCTGCGCATTGGGCCTCGCCGTGCCGATGGTCCAGATCATGGCGGCACGCCGGCTGTTCGAGAAGGGCATCATGGTCAGGGACGGCGCCGCCATGGAGCGCCTCGCCGAGATCGACAGCGTCGTCTTCGACAAGACCGGCACGCTCACACAGGGTAATCCGCGCCTGCTCGATCCCGCGGCGAAGGAGCCCGCCGCCCTGTCGCTGGCCGCAGCGCTCGCGGCCCATTCGCGGCACCCCTATTCGCGCGCTCTGGTCGTCGCTTCCGGCGGGCTCGGCCGCCCCGCAGCCGGAATCGTCTTCTCCGAGATTTCCGAACTGCCGGGGGCGGGGCTCGAGGCAAAGGCCGGCGGCTCGCTCTACCGTCTCGGCCGGCCGGAATGGGCGCTCGGCTCCGATGTCGTGCCGGAGGCCGGGGCGAACGAAGCCCGCGTCATGCTGAGCCGGGATGGAAAGGCGCTGGCGAGCTTCGACTTCGACGACCGGCTGCGGCCCGATGCGCGCGAGGCGATCGCGGGGCTTTCGGCCGCCGGGCTCAAGGTCGAGATCCTCTCCGGCGACCGCGAGGAGCCGGTCCGCCGGCTCGCTGCGGCGCTCGGCCTGCCGCATGGCGCAAGGGTCTCGCCCGGCGGCAAGCTCGCCCATATCGAGGCCGCCGCGGCCGAGGGGCGCAAGGTGCTCATGGTGGGTGACGGGCTCAACGATGCGCCGGCGCTGGCGCGCGCCCACGCTTCGATGGCGCCGGCGACGGCGGCCGATATCGGCCGCAACGCCGCTGATTTCGTCTTCCTGCGCGAGAGCCTGCTCGCCGTGCCGCAGGCGCTCGCCGTGGCGCACGAGGCGAGCAAGCTCGTGCGGCAGAATCTCTTCCTCGCAGTCGCCTACAATGCGATCGCGATCCCGATCGCGGTGCTGGGCTATGTCACGCCTCTGATCGCGGCCGTGACCATGTCGCTGTCCTCGCTTCTGGTGATCGGCAATGCGCTGCGGCTCGGCCGGCATGCCGCCGGCGGGCTCACATCGGTGCCACCGGTGGAGAAGGTGGCGGGCGCGCCCGCCCTTGCCCTGCGATGATGGACTTCTTCTACCTGATCCCGATCGCCCTCGCGCTCGGCGTCGTCGGGCTCGGCGCCTTTATGTGGTCTCTGCGCAGCGGCCAGTACGAGGACCTCGACGGCGCGGCTGCTCGCATTCTTCTCGATGACGAGGCGATTCCACCCGCGGAGCCGGCTTCGGAAAGGGATGGGGAGGCCGCCGCCTACTCCGAGTCTATCGTAGGCCCGCCCCCGCCCGAAGCGCCGCCTCGGCCTCGCTGAGGCGCCGGGCCAGCGGCATCGCCGCTGCGGCTTCCGTCGCGGGCTCGAGCGCGCGCAGGACGAGGGCGCCGACATGCTCGGAGAGCTCCGACAGGCTGGCGGCGGCGTGGAAAGGCAGAACCTCCAGCGCTGCTTCCATGAAGACCTCGCAGGCATCCCGGACATGGCCCGGCGCCAGTTCGGGAAAGACCTCGTGCAGCGCGACGATCCCGCCGCCCTGTTCTCCGGTCTGCAGCAGCAGCGCGCCGAGAAAGCGCGCGAAACCCTCCTCGAATTCCTGCCAGCGATTGCCGATGACCCTGTCGAGCCCGCCGCGCAGCCGCCTGTGGCGGCGCAGGCGCTCGCTGAGCGACTGCACGATCTCGTGCAGGATGTCGTCGTCGACGAAGATCGACGGATCAAGCACCAGCGTCGCCATGCTGCGCGTCCCCTGCCGGTCGGCCGGCGCCTTGAATGGCCCAGTGGCGTGACCGAGCAATTCCAATAAGAGTCATATGTAATATATCTTATTGGGCTTGCCTATGCGCGGTTTCATCTGCTGGATATGACGAAATGCCAGCCCCGGGGTCAGGTGGCGGCCTGGGACGCCCTGCGCCGCGCCGGCTTGGGGGTATCCTGCGTCGGCGCTACGATGCCGAAATCCTCCGGCCTGAGCACAAGATCGGCCAGGGTGTAGCGGTCGAGCGTCGTCACGAAGGCGGTGAGCGCCTCGTTGAGCACGCCGCGCAGGCGACAACGTGGCGTGACGAGGCAGCGATTCCCGGCCTCGAAGCACTCGACCAGGGCGAAATCCGGCTCGGTTGTCCGTAGCACCGCGCCGACGCCGATTTCGCCGGGCGGCCGCGCCAAAACGAGTCCGCCGGAGCGCCCGCGTATCGATTTGAGGAAGCCGGCACGTACCAGGAGATTGGCGACCTTCATCAGATGGGCCCGGGAAATACCGTAGACCGCGGCGGTTTCCTCGATCGTGATCAGCTGGCCGTCCCGCGTCGCCGCATACATCAGCAGGCGCAGGGAATAGTCGGAGAAGTTCGTCAAACGCATTGCGGCTTCCGGCGCTGTCGTCCCGGGCTGCAGTCGGGTCACGGTGAAAGATGTGGCCCCGTAGCATCTTTCGCAACCGCCCAGGCGGAATTCAGCTCTGAATCGGCTGGCCAGCGTTCTGCAGCTCCTCCGTCTCGCGCCAATCCGGCCTGCCAACAGAGCCCCGCCGCGACTGCTGCGACAGGAGCCGCCTCAGCGTTGGCGATGGCAGCCCTAGGCAGCGTTGACGGGAGCCGCCGCCCGGCCCGGCAGGTGCAGTGCCTTTTCGCCTATGTTCAGCCCGATCTGCAGGCTGTCGGCGACACGCCGGGCCCGGCCGATGAACAGTGCGGCGGCAGGGCCCGTGCAATGCGCGTTGACGACCCCTTCGAACAGCGCGAGCCAGCGCTCGAAATGCTCCACCGTCAGCCCGAGCCCCAAATGCGCGACATGCGGCTTGCCGCCATAGCGCCCGCTCATCAGCGTCAGCGACGACCAGAAGTCCACCATCGTCGCGAGATGCGCATCCCAGCCATCGCCGATCCGTTTCTCGAAGATCGGCCCGAGCAGGGCGTCCTGGCGGACCAGGGCATAGAAGCCATGCACGATCCGCTCGACCAGCGGCTCGGACACGTCCTGGGGAAGGGGTGGGATCAGGGTGATGATCCTTTTTAAGATACATAATTGATGACACTTTTTATAGGCGCGCAGTCGCCGGCTGTAAATCGCTGGTTCCGTGAAGAGCGATCGCGGCCGCCCGGGAACCCGCCCGCCCGGCTTTTCCTCGCTGCGACCTTGAGACGTAGTGACAGGAGTTGCGTGCAACAATATACAGTCAATTCTGTGAACCACCTTCCCTGTCCCGAGCGAGTGCGAAGCCGATGGTTGACTGGACGCCCGACCTGACGCGCAGCGACAAGCCGCGCTATCTGGCGATCGCTGAGGCCATTGCCGAGGATATCGCCAACGGCCGACTCTCGGCCGGCGATCGATTGCCGCCCCAGCGCCAGCTTGCGAACAGGCTGGCGGTGGACTTCACCACGGTGGCGCGCGGCTATGTCGAGGCGCAGCGGCGCGGGCTCGTCGCGTCGCGCGTCGGCCAGGGCACCTTCGTCAAGGCGCCGGTCAGGCAGCGCGCAATCGCGCCCGAGCAGATCGACCTCTCGATGAACCTGCCGCCCGAGCCCGATGATCCAGCCCTGATCGCCCGGATGCGCGACGGCATTGCCGAGGTCGGCGCCGATCTGGTTTCCCTGCTGCGCTATCAGGGCTTCGGCGGCGCGCGCTCCGACAAGGAAGCTGCCGCCATCTGGCTTGGCCGGCGCGGCCTCTCGCCGGCAGTCGAGCGCCTCTTCGTCGTTCCCGGCGCGCATTCCGCCCTGCTCGGCATGCTGAACGTGCTGGCGCGCCCGGGTGACGTCGTGCTGACGGAGGCGCTGACCTATCCGGGCATCCGCTCGATTGCCGCGCAGCTCGGGATCCGGCTGGTCGGAATTGCCATGGATCGCGACGGCATCCTGCCTGCCGCCTTCGCCGAAGCTTGCGAGAAGGCGAAGCCGAAGGCGCTCTACCTCAATCCGGTGCTGCACAATCCGACCACGCTGACAGTGCCTGAGGCCCGCCGTATCGAGCTTGCGACGATCGCCCGTCGCCATCGTGTCGCGATCATTGAGGACGATGCCTACGGCTTTGTGCCAGCCGCTTCGCCGTCGCCCTTTGCTGCAATCGCGCCGGACTTGACCTGGCATGTCGCCGGCTTGTCGAAATGCATCGGGGCGGGCTTGCGCATCGCCTATGTCGTGACGCCCGATGCCCGCTCGGGCTGGCCTTTCGCGGCGGCGCTGCGCGCTGCCAGCGTCATGGCCTCGCCCTTGACTGCGGCGATCGCGACCCGCTGGATCGAGGATGGCACGGCCGACGCCATTCTGCGCTTCGTACGGGCGGAGGCCGGCGCCCGCCAGCGGCTCGCGGCGGAGGTGCTGGCGCCCCGCAGCTACCGGGCCGATCCGCTGAGCTTCAATCTCTGGCTCGAGCTTCCCGCCCCCTGGACGCGCTCGGCTTTTGCCGGCCACATGCAGGCGACCGGGATCGGCGTGGCCGCTAGTGACGTCTTCGCCGCCGACGGAAATCCCCCCGAAGCGGTACGGGTCTGTCTGGGCGGCCCGCAAAGCCGCGATGCCGTCCGCGGCGCGCTGGAATTCATGGCGCATGCGCTCGGGCATCCCCCCGAGATCAGCTCGACTGTCCTGTGAGTGGCTGAGGCATAGGGTCGCAATCCCAGCTGCGCTAACAATTGAGTGCATACAATGTTGTTAATGACTGCTATGGTGCGGCCATGATCGACAAAGACGGTGCGCACGCCCCGGAGGGGAAGATGGAACCTCGTACTTGGCCCAAGCTGTCGCCGTTCAAGACCGGCATGCGCGGGCGTTGCCCACGTTGTGGCGAAGGCAAGCTGTTCGACGGCTTCCTGACGCTGAAGCCGCGCTGCGAGGCCTGCGGGCTCGATTACAGCTTCGCCGATCCCGCCGACGGGCCGGCCTTCTTCGTCATGATGTTCGTCTGCATCCCGGCGCTGTCCTTCGCGCTCTGGCTGGAGCTCGCCTACGAGCCGGCTGCCTGGGTCCATCTGGTGACGACGCTGCCGATCGTACTCCTGACCTGCATTCCGCCCTTGCGACCGCTGAAAGGCTGGCTTGTGGCCTCGCAGTATTTCTTCAAGGCGGAGGAAGGTCGGCTCGCCAAGCCGCGCCCGGTCGAGGCGCCGGCGCCCGAAGCCGCGCCGCGCTGAAACGAGGCGCGGGCGCCGGCCTTCGGTCGAGCGTTGCTGCCGCTCTCGTCGGTAAGGGAGCGGTAACGCGACGGCCGATAGATGGCCTGCTGGGACGGGCTTGCAGGCCCGGCGCCGGCGCGTCCGGAATATTGCCTTGCCTTCGGTCCGGGCGCGCCCGGAAAAAGTCGTAGCGGCTCTGTAATAACGGCGGCTCGGGAGCTCCATCTTCCGGAGGGCGCGCCGTTGGCCGGTCACGAATTCAGCGTTGCGATCCTCGTCTTCTTCCTGCTGTCCGGCGCCGGTCTCGCGAGCCTGCTCCTGCATCGCAAGCTGCCCGATCGCTATCGTCAGGACGACACCGCCGCGATCATCAGGATGGTGGCGAATGTCTTCGTCGTCGTGACCTCGCTGGTGCTCGGGCTGATGGTCAACTCGGCAAAGAACACCTTCGAAACCGCCGACCGGGACGTCCATGCCATCGCGACCGAGATCATCCTGCTCGACAAGCTCCTGCGGCGCTTCGGCGAGGCCGGGGACGAGGTCCGCCGGGATCTCCTGAACTATGTGAAGCAGGCAAGTGCGGTCGCCCGGACCAAGGCGAACGGATTGGCCGATTCAAGCCAGCGCGGCGAGGATTTGCTCGACCGGGCGGGCGAGAGCCTGCGCGCCATCACGCCGACGAGCGGCGCCCAGATGGCGTTGTGGGAGCAGGCGCTGACGAAGTACCAGGCCGTCTTCGACCTGCGCTGGAAGCTCGTTCAGCAGGCTGACGGGACGATCCCGTCCGCGCTGCTCGCGATGGTCGTGCTCTGGCTGGCCCTGATCTTTGGAAGCTTCGGCTATCGCGCCCCGGCCAACTTCATCGTCGTCCTGTCCATCCTGCTGGCCGCGGCGCTCATGGCGGCGACCATCTATCTGATCGTGGACATGGATGTGCCCTTCGGCGGCCCGATGAGCGTCTCCCGCGGGCCGATCGACCGCGTGCTCGCTGCGCTCTCCCGATAGACCGGCCTTCCGTTCGCCATCACCCAGTTGTCGCCGCCCCAATTCTGGCATAACGTATACCAGATCAGGGTGCCGCTGAACTGCCCCTGGCGGAGGAACCGGGTCATGAGAATCCACGAGTTCCAGGCAAAGCAACTTTTGGCGGGCTACGGGCTGAACGTCCCGGACGGCAGTGTCGCGATCACGGGCCGCGAGGCCGGCGAGATCGCCCGGCGGCTCGGCGGGCCGGCGGCGGTCAAGGCGCAGATTCATGCCGGCGGGCGCCAGAATGCCGGCGGCATCCGGCTGGTCGACGATCCCGCGGCCGCCGAGGCAGCCGCGGACGGGCTTCTCGGCACCTCGCTGGTCACCGCACAGACCGGGCCGACCGGCCAGAAGATCAGGCGGGTCCTCGTCGAAGCCGCGGTCGCCGCGGTGCGCGAGCTGCATCTCGCCTTGCTGATCGATGCCTCCTCGGGTGAGCTGATGCTGATCGGCAGCGCCAAGGGCGGCGTCGATGTCGAGGAGCAGGCGGCGCGCGGCGACATCCGGCTCAACTGGCTCGGCCTCGGCGACGGCAGCGAGGCGCAGGGGAAGGAGCTCGCGACCTTCGTCGCGGCGCTCGGGCTCGACGGCGCGCTGCACGAGCAGGGCTGCGCCCTCGTCGACGGGCTGCGCCGTGCCTTCCTCGATTTCGATGCCAGCCTGATCGAGATCAACCCGCTTGCGGTCACGGCGACGGGCGCACTCGTCGCTCTCGACGCCAAGATGGTGCTCGACGACAACGCGCTGTTCCGGCATCCGGAGCTGGCCGCGCTGCGCGACGAGGATGATGGCAGCGCCGCCGAATTGCAGGCGCAGCGCCACCAGCTCAACTATGTCCAGCTCGATGGCGACATCGGCATGGTGGCGAACGGCGCCGGGCTCGGCCTCGCCACGCTCGACATGCTCGTCGCTGCCAAGGGCCGGCCGGCCAATTTCATGGATATCCGGACCACGGCGAAGAGTCTCGACATCGCCCATGGCTTCGGGCTGCTGCTCGACAATCCGGCGACACGCGCGATCGTGGTCAACGTCCATGGCGGCGGCATGCAGCCCTGCGATACCATCGCCGAAGGGCTCGGCATCGCCTTGCGACGTAGCGGGCGGTCCTTGCCGCTGGTCGTGCGTCTGGCCGGCAACAATGCCGATTTCGCCCGGTCACGCCTGCAGAACTTCGGCTGCGCCGTGATCGATTGTCCCGACATGTGGTCCGCCGCCTCGCAGGCTGTCGCGCTGGCGCAGAGGGGAGCCTGAGCCATGGCCGTCTTTCTGAACCGTGAGACCCGTGTCCTCTGCCAGGGCATGACCGGCTGGGCCGGCACCCATCACGTCGCGCGGATGATGGAGTACGGAACCCAGGTCGTCGGCGGCGTGACGCCGGGCAAGGGCGGGCGCTCGCACCTGAATTTGCCCGTCTACGAGCGCGTTGCCGAAGCGCGGCGCGAGACCGGCGCCAATGCCAGCATCGTCTTCGTGCCGCCGGCCGATGCCGCCGCCGCGATGATCGAGGCGATCGAGGCCGAGATGCCGCTGGTCGTCACCGTGACCGAGCGCGTGCCGACGCTCGACATGGTGCGGGTGAAGGCCGCGCTGAAGGGCGGGCGCACTACCCTGGTCGGCGCCAACTCGCAGGGTATCCTGGTGCCGGGCGTCGGCAAGCTCGGCGTCATGGCGACCGGCAGCGAACGTCCGGGCGGCGTCGGCATCGTCTCGCGTTCGGCCTCGCTGACCAGCGAGGTCGTGGCGCAGGTCACCGCGGCGGGGCTCGGCCAATCGTCGACGATCGGGGTCGGGGGCGACCCCGTCCACGGTATCGGCATGCGCGAATGCCTCGCGCTCCTTTTGGAGGATGCCGACACCGACTGTGTCGTGCTGATCGGCGAGATCGGCGGCACGCAGGAGGAAGAGGTCGCCGACTATCTTTCCGACGTCCGGACCTCAAAGCCAGTCGTCGCGCTGATCGTCGGCCGCGAGGCGCCGATCGAGCGCCGGATGGGGCATGCGGGGGCGTTCGCCCTCAGCGGCAAGGGCGATGCCGCCGGCAAGATCAGGGCGCTGGAGGCGGCCGGGGTCAGGATCGCGCCGAGCGCCCATCTTGTCGGCGAGACGGTCAGGCAGGCGCTGGCCGGGCGGGGGTGACCTCGCCTCAGGCCCCGATCTGCCGCATCAGCTCGAGCGCATCCATCAGGATTCGCGTGTCCTTGATCCGGCCGCGCTCGATGCGATCGATCACCATGCCCCAGACCGATACCGTCCGGCCGGAGGCAGGAACGCCGAAGAACTCGCCATCATGCGTGCCGGTCCATGTGAAGCGCGTCAGGACCTTGTCGGCTTCGGCGATCTGCTCGTTGATGGTCCAATGCATGTCCGGGAAGGCGGCGAACAGCCCGCGCAGCACGCCCTTCAGCCCGGAAAGGCCGGGCCCTTGTCCCGGAAACGGTACCTGTTCGACGACATCCTCGGCGACATAGGTGCCCGCCGCGTCGAGGTCCCGGCCGTTGATGACCCGCTCGACGAAATCGCGCACCAGCAGCTTGTTATCATCGGCGCTCATACCGGCCTCGTTCAAAAAACGGCTCCGGCATCGGAGCAGGTTCGGCAGATTTGCTGAATTCGGTCCGTCTGGCAGCGTCGTCACCTTCCCCTGTGCCGCGGCAATCCGCAACACGCTGGCTCAAGCCTCTTCCCGCTTCGGCAGTCGGCCGCCGATCGAGCGGGTGATCTCGTCGGCGGCGCGGCGGACCATCGGACCGTAATCGTCCAGCTTGCGCGGGGTCACGCGCACGGCCGGCCCCGACACGGAAACGCCGGCGATCGCCTCCGCGTGCTCGTTGAAGATCGGGGCGGCCACGCAGCGCATGCCCAGCGAACGCTCCTCGTCGTCGAGCGCCCAGCCATTCCGGCGACCCTGCGTGAGCTCGCTCAGGAGCTCGCCGAGATCGGTGATCGTGTGCTCGGTGAAGCGCTCGAGCCGCCGCACGGCGCAGATCTGCCGCACGCGGTGCTCGGGAAACTCGGCCAGCAGCGCCTTGCCGACGCCCGAGGCGTGCATCGCGCCGCGGCTCCCCGCCCGGAAGAAGGCGCGAAGCGTGTCATGGCTCTCGATCTGGGAGATGAAGACGACCTCGCCATCATCCTCGATGCCGAGATTGACGGTCTCGCCGGTCGCCTCCATCAGCGCATGCATGGCGGCGCGTCCCATGCTCGCGACGCGGCGATTGCGCAGGAAGGCCGAGCCGGTCTTGAAGGCGCCGACCCCGACCAGCCAGAGGCCGCGCTCCATGTCGTGCTGGACGTAGGCGCGGCTCTCCAGGGTCAGCAGGATGCGATGCACCGTCGAGGCCGAGACGCCCGAGCGGCGGCTGAGCTCGCTCAGCGTCAGCCCGTCTTCCTCGGCGAGGATCTCCAGCAATGTCAGCCCGCGATCGAGCGCCTGCACCGCCCCGCCGACGACTGCCGACTTCAGCGAGCGTGGTCGCCCGCGTCCCTTGCGTTGCTCGATCGCGCTCATGCGCGCCTCCGTGATCGCCTGCTCGCAAGCATGAGAGCACAGGCGGGCTGCCATGGCGAATTCAAAGCGAAATGATTTTTCGGGCTTCTGGTTGGCGATGACATGATTAAAGGTAAAATATTGATATAAAACAGGTAATCATATTTTTGACGAGTATGAAAAAATATTCTGAAATAAATTGACCGACGCCAGTATCTGGCATTTGGTATGCCAATAACAGTTTTCTCGCGGGAGAACGGGCATGCCGAAAATGCGAGCTGTCGAGGCTGCGGTCAGGGTTCTGGAGCGCGAAGGCGTGACCCAGGCGTTCGGCGTGCCGGGCGCGGCGATCAACCCGCTCTATGCCGCCCTGAAGAGCTGCGGCTCGATCCACCATATCCTGGCGCGCCATGTCGAGGGCGCCTCGCATATGGCCGAGGGTTATACCCGGGCCAGGGCCGGGAATATCGGCGTCTGCATCGGTACCTCCGGTCCGGCCGGCACCGACATGATCACCGGGCTCTATTCGGCCGGCGCCGATTCCATCCCGATCCTCTGCATCACCGGCCAGGCGCCGCGCGCCCGGCTCTACAAGGAGGATTTCCAGGCCGTCGACATCGAGGCGATCGCCAAGCCGGTGACCAAATGGGCGGTGACGGTGCGCGAGCCTGCCCTGGTGCCGCGCGTCTTCCAGCAGGCCTTCCACATCATGCGCTCGGGTCGTCCAGGCCCGGTGCTGATCGACCTGCCGGTCGATGTCCAGATGGCCGAGATCGAGTTCGACGACGAGACCTATGAGCCGCTGCCGGTCTACAAGCCGGCCGCCTCGCGCCGCCAGATCGAGAAGGCGATGGCGATGCTGGCTGCCGCGGAGCGGCCATTGATCGTCGCCGGCGGCGGCGTCATCAACGCGGATGCGTCGGAGCTCCTGGTCGAGTTCGCCGAACTGACCGGCGTGCCGGTGGTGCCGACGCTAATGGGCTGGGGGGCGATCCCGGACGATCACCCGCTGATGGCCGGCATGGTCGGGCTGCAGACCAGCCATCGCTACGGCAATGCGACGATGCTCGCCGCAGATTTCGTGATGGGCATCGGCAACCGCTGGGCCAACCGGCATACCGGCTCGATCGAGACCTACACCAAGGGCCGGACCTTCGTTCATGTCGACATCGAGCCGACCCAGATCGGCCGCGTCTTCAACCCTGATTACGGCATCGTCTCCGATGCGAAGGCGGCGCTGGAGCTCTTCGTCGACGTGGCGCGCGAGCGGGAAGGGAAGGGGCTGCTGAAGAACCGGAACGGCTGGGCACAGGACTGCCGCGACCGGCGCGCGACCATGCTGCGCAAGAGCCATTTCGACAATGTGCCGCTGAAGCCGCAGCGGGTCTACGAGGAGATGAACGAGGCCTTCGGCCGCGACGTCTGTTACGTCTCGACCATCGGCCTGTCGCAGATCGCCGGCGCGCAGTTCCTGCGGGTCCATAACCCGCGGCACTGGATCAATTGCGGCCAGGCCGGCCCGCTCGGCTGGACCCTGCCGGCGGCCCTCGGCGTGCGCGCCGCCGATCCCGAGCGCGAGATCGTGGCGCTCTCGGGCGATTACGACTTCCAGTTCCTGATCGAGGAACTCGCCGTCGGGGCGCAGTTCAAGCTGCCCTACATCCACATCGTCGTGAACAACTCCTATCTCGGCCTGATCCGCCAGGCCCAGCGCGGCTTCGACATGGATTTCCAGGTCGGGCTCGCCTTCGAGAACATCAACGCGCCCGATCTCGACGGCTATGGCGTCGACCATGTCGCGGTCGCTGAGGGGCTCGGCTGCAAGGCGATCCGGGTGAAGAGCCCGAACGAGTTCAAGGCCGCTTTTGCCCAAGCGAAGGCCTGGCTCCAGGAACATCAGGTTCCGGTGGTGATGGAGTTCATCCTGGAACGGGTCACCAACATCGCGATGGGCACCGAGATCGACAATGTCGTCGAGTTCGAGGAGCTGCTCGACCTGCCTCTGCCCGAACCCGCGCTGCAGCCGGCCCAGTAAGCCCGATCAGTCTACGCCAGGGAGAGATCCATGCCTCGCTTCGCCGCCAACCTGACGATGCTGTTCAACGAGCTGCCCTTCCTGGAGCGCTTCCAGGCGGCGGCGGAAGCCGGCTTCAGCGGTGTCGAGTACCTGTTCCCCTATGGCTACGACAAATACGAGCTGGCGGGCAGGCTGAAGCGCTGGAACCTGACGCAGGTGCTGCATAATCTGCCGGCTGGCGACTGGGCGGCCGGAGAGCGCGGCATCGCGATTCTGCCCGACCGGATCAGCGAGTTCCAACGCGGCCTGTTCGACGCGATCGACTATGCGATCAAGCTGGGCTGCCGGCAGGTCAATTGCCTCGCGGGCATCGCACCGCAAGGCGTTGAGCCCGCCAGACTCCACGAGACCCTGGTCAACAATCTGCGCTTTGCCGCCCATGAGCTGGCGCAGGAGGGCATCGCGCTCTTGGTCGAGCCGATCAACACGCGCGACATGCCCGGCTTTTTCCTGAACAGCACCGCGCAGGCGCTGAAGCTGCTCGACGACGTCGATTCCACCAATGTCTTCCTGCAGTACGACGTCTATCACATGCAGGTCATGGAGGGTGATCTGGCGCGGACGATCGAGGTCAATCTCGATCGGATCGGCCATATCCAGATCGCCGACAATCCCGGCCGCAACGAGCCCGGCACCGGCGAGATCAACTTCCCCTTCCTGTACCGGCATCTCGACGCCATCGGCTACGCCGGCTGGGTCGGCTGCGAATACAAGCCCGCGCGGGAGACGCGCGAAGGCCTCTCCTGGCTGCCCGCGACGACGCTTGCCGCCTGACCGGAACACGGATGAACGACGCGCGAAACGGCAGGTAGCGACATGATGGATATCGGCTTCATCGGACTGGGGATCATGGGGCGCCCGATGGCGGAGCATCTGCTCGCCGCCGGCCATCGGCTGCATGGCTCCAGCCACCACAAGCCGGTGGCTCAGGACCTCGTCGAGAGGGGCGCGGTCGTCCATGCGACGCCGAAGGCGGTCGCGGCGGCGAGCGAGATCGTCTTCCTGATGCTCCCCGACACGCCGCAGGTCGAGGATGTCCTTTTCTCGGCCGATGGCGTCGCCGCCGGCCTGTCGGCCGGCAAGGTCGTCGTCGACATGAGCTCGATCTCGTCGATGGCGACCAAGGACTTCGCGCAGCGGATCGAGAGGGCCGGCGGCGCCTATCTCGACGCGCCGGTCTCCGGCGGCGAGGTCGGGGCCAAGGCGGCCAGCCTGACCATCATGGTCGGCGGACCGGAAGCGGCCTTCGCCCGGGTGAAGCCGCTGTTCGAGCTGATGGGAAAGAACATCACGCTGGTCGGCGGCAATGGCGACGGCCAGACCACCAAGGTCGCCAACCAGATCATCGTCGCGCTGACCATCGAGGCGGTCGGCGAGGCGTTGCTGTTTGCATCCAAGGCCGGCGCCGATCCCGCCAAGGTGCGGCAGGCGCTGATGGGCGGCTTCGCCTCCTCGAGGATTCTCGAGGTCCATGGCGAGCGCATGATCAAGCGGACCTTCAACCCCGGCTTCCGCATCGGGCTGCACCAGAAGGATCTGAACCTCGCGCTGCAGAGCGCGCGTTCGCTCGGCGTGTCGCTGCCGAACACCGCGACGGCGCAGGAACTGTTCAACGCCTGCGCTGCCCATGGCGGCAGGGACTGGGACCATTCGGCCATGGTGCGGGCGCTGGAAATCATGGCGAACCACGAGGTCGCGAGCTCATAGCCAAGGAAAGGGGAGGCCCATGAAGATCTGCATCTACGGCGCCGGCGCGATCGGCGGCTATATGGGCGTGATGCTCAAGCGCGGTGGGCTCGATGTGTCGCTCGTGGCGCGCGGCGCGCATCTGGAAGCGATCAAGGCCAGGGGCCTGACCCTCGTCACCAAGACCGAGACGATCATCGAGCGGATGCCGGCGAGCCGGGACCCGCGCGATCTCGGCCATCAGGACGTGGTGATCGTCGCGCTCAAGGCCCACCAGGCCTGGGAGGCGGCGGAGGAGCTGAAGCCGCTGCTCGGGCCGGACACCGCCGTCGTCACCGCCCAGAACGGCGTGCCCTGGTGGTATTTCTACGGGCTGGATCACCCCTATGCCGATCTGCGCCTGCGCAGCGTCGATCCAGGCGATCGGCAATGGAGCGCGATCGGTCCGGAGCGCGTCATCGGCTGCACTGTCTACCCGGCGACCGAGATCACCGAGCCGGGCGTGATCAGGCACATCTATGGCGACCAGTTCGGTCTTGGCGAGCCCAGCCGCCAGGAGAGCGAGCGGTTGACGCGCTTCGCCGATGCGCTCGCCGCCGGTGGCATGAAGCCGAGGCTCTTCACCGATATCCGGGACGATATCTGGCTGAAGCTCTGGGGCAATCTCTGCTTCAACCCGATCTCGGCGCTGACCCATGCGACGCTCGACATCGTCGCGACCGATCCCGGCACGCGCGCGCTCGCTCGCAAGATGATGCTGGAGGCAAAGCAGATCGGCGAAAGGCTCGGCGCCCGCTTCCGTGTCGATGTCGAGCGCCGGATCGACGGCGCGGCCGGCGTCGGCGCCCATCGCACCTCCATGCTCCAGGATCTGGAGAAGGGCCGCCCCCTCGAGATCGATGCCCTGCTCGGCGCCGTGCAGGAGATGGGACATCTCGTCGAGATCCCGACGCCCTATATCGACGCCGTGCTCGGGCTCGTGCAGCAGGCGGCGAGCGTGAAGGGGCTCTATCCGACCTTTCCGCCCGAGGCTTTTGCGGCGAAGGCGCCGCAGGGAAGGCGGGCGTTGCCGCTGCCCGAGCTGGCGGCGTCCTGAGGCCGGAGGAGATACGAGCGATGTCGACGATCACGGCAATCCGGCAGACGGCGCGGGTGGAACCCGGAATCGCGCCGTCGCACTGGCTGCGCTTCGCACATGACGGACGCGAGGGCTTCGGCCGGCTGGAGGGGCAGCGGATCGCGGTCCATCGAGGCGACATGTTCGCGGAGGCGCAGCCCACGGGCGAGACCATGGCGCTCGCCGAGGTCGCGCTGCTGGCGCCGACGCGGCCATCCAAGATCATCGCGCTCTGGAACAACTTCCACGCGCTCGCTGCGAAGCTGTCCAATCCCGTGCCGGCGGAGCCGCTCTATCTGATGAAGGCTCCGTCCTGCGCGACGGCACCGGGCGCGACGATCCCGCGGCCGCGATCCTATGCCGGCAAGGTGGTCTATGAAGGGGAACTCGGCATCGTCATCGGCCAGCGCTGCAGCGCTGTCAGCCCGGATGAGGCCGGCGCCTTCATCTTCGGCTACACCTGCGTCAACGATATCACGGCGCTGGATCTGATCGCCGCCGACCCGACCTTTCCGCAATGGGTGCGGGCCAAGAGCTTCGACGGCTTTTGCCCGTTCGGGCCGGTGGTGACGAGTGGCCTCGACCCGCGCGCGCTGACGGTTCGCACGCTGCTGAACGGTCAGGAGCGCCAGAACTACCCGGTCGCCGACATGGTCTTCCAGCCACACGAGCTGGTCAGCCGGCTCTCCCACGACATGACGCTGCTGCCCGGGGACCTGATCTGCTGCGGCACCTCGCTCGGCGTCGGCACCATGAAGGAGCCGGTCAACACGGTCGAGGTCGCGATCGAGGGGATCGGCACTTTGACCAACAGCTTCGTGCAGGGCGGCTGAGCGAGGCGTCTCAGTCGAAGATGTCGGCGTGCTGGTCGACGAAGGCCGCAAGGCCCAGCGTGTGGTCGCGCGACAAGCGCTCGGCGAGGGCGACGTCGCGGCGTTCGAGCGCCTCGATGATCTGCAGATGGTCGACGATGGAGCGGCTGGCGCGGTCCTCGCGCCCGATCGTCATCTGGCGGATGCCGCGCACATGCAGCAGCAGATTGTCGGTCATCTCGACGAGCAGCTGCGACTTGCTCAGCCCGATCAGCGTCTGGTGGAAGACGAGATTGGCCGAGGAGTACTCGCCGACATGGTCGGACGGCCTGTGGGCCTCGTCGAAGGCTTTGAAGAGCGTACGAAGCTTGGCGATCTCGGCATCGCTGGCCCGCTCCACGGCGAGGCGTGCGGCCATGCTCTCCAGCGCCGCCCAGGCCTGGATCATCTCGACGATCTCGCTCTTGGTCTTCTTCAGCACCATGATGCCGCGACGCGGCATCGACTTCACCAGCCCCTCCTGCTCCAGCATGGCGACGGCCTCGCGCACCGGGGTGCGGCTGACGCCGAGCTGCTCGGAGAGCTGGCGCTCGTCGATCCAGGTCGGCTCTGGCGAGGCGTAGATGTCCATGGTGATGATCGCCTGCTTCAGCGCGGCATAGACCTTGGTCTTGAAGGTCTCCTCCGGAGCGAAGCGCTTCAGCGCAAGGCCCTGGGTCGCGGCGGCGAGAGTGGTGTTTGCGCTGGGGGCTTTCACGGTCGCGGCTCCTGCATCGCTGCAGCGCATAACGCCGTGAGCGCGCCACGTCCATGCAGGAGGTGAGGTTGGCTGCCCCTGCGGCAGCCAAAAATGAGGCCCGCGACCTTGATGGACACGGGCTCTCAGTCAGGAGGAGGCCGGATCCGCCGGTTGTCCGGCGGCTATAACGGGTTTGCCTGGTGCGGGAAGGAGACCGTCGGGAATCAGAAGGACCACTCGATCTCGGCGCAGCGCTTCTTGACGCCGACCTCGCCGTTGAGCAGCTCCACCAGCGTTTTTCCAAGGCGCGCCGGCGACGGCGAGACCCGGATGCCGGCGGCCTCCATGGCGGCGATCTTGTCTTCCGCGCCGCCCTTGCCGCCGGAGATGATCGCCCCCGCATGGCCCATGCGGCGGCCGGGAGGCGCCGTGCGGCCGGCGATGAAGCCGACCATCGGCTTGGATCGCCCGCGCTTGGCTTCGTCCCTGATGAACTGGGCCGCCTCCTCCTCGGCCGAACCGCCGATCTCGCCGATCATGATGATCGTCTCGGTCGCGGGGTCGGCGAGGAACATTTCGAGCATGTCGATGAACTCGGTGCCCTTGACCGGGTCGCCGCCGATGCCGACGGCCGTGGTCTGGCCGAGGCCCTCGCATGAGGTCTGGAATACCGCCTCATAGGTCAGCGTGCCGGAGCGCGAGACGATGCCGACCGAGCCCGGCTTGAAGATGTTGGCCGGCATGATGCCGATCTTCGACTCGCCGGCGGTGACGACGCCCGGGCAGTTTGGCCCGATCAGCCGCGACTTCGAGCCGCTCAGCATGCGCTTGACGCGGACCATGTCGAGCACCGGGATGCCCTCGGTGATGCAGACGATCAGCGGGACCTCGGCATCGATCGCCTCGCAAATCGCATCCGCCGCGCCCGGAGGCGGCACATAGATGACGGACGCCGCCGCCCCCGTCCTCGCCCTGGCTTCCGCGACCGTGTTGAAGACCGGCAGGCCGAGATGGTTCTGGCCGCCTTTCCCCGGGGCGACGCCGCCGACCATCTTGGTGCCGTAGGCGATCGCCTGTTCGGAGTGGAAGGTGCCGTTCTTGCCGGTGAAGCCCTGGCAGATGACCTTGGTGTTCTTGTCGATCAGGATGGACATGCTCGTTCCCCCTCACGTCTTGCGCACGGCGGCGACGATCTTTTGCGCCGCATCGTCGAGGTCATCGGCCGGGATGACGTTGAGCCCGGAGGATCGGATGATCGCCTTGCCCTGCTCGACGTTCGTTCCCTCCAGCCGCACCACCAGCGGCACTTCGAGTCCGACCGTCTTCACCGCCGCGATGACGCCGCGGGCGATGACGTCGCACTTCATGATGCCGCCGAAGATGTTGACCAGGATGCCTTTCACATTCGGATCGGCGGTGATGATCTTGAAGGCCGCCGTGACCTTCTCCTCGGAGGCGCCGCCGCCGACATCGAGGAAGTTCGCGGGGCTTTCGCCGTAGAGCTGGATGATGTCGAGCGTCGCCATGGCGAGCCCGGCGCCGTTGACCATGCAGCCGATCGTGCCGTCGAGCGCGATATAGGCGAGGTCGTGTTTGGAGGCCTCGATCTCCTTGGCGTCCTCCTCCGTCTCGTCCCGCAGATTGTAGACGTCCGGGTGCCGGTAGAGGGCGTTGTCGTCGAACGAGATCTTGGCGTCGAGGCAGCGCAGCTTGCCGTCCTTGGTGACGATCAGCGGGTTGATCTCGAGCATCGCCATGTCCTTGGCGATGAAGGCCGTATAGAGCTTCGCCGTCAGATCCTCGGCCTGCTTGGCGAGATCGCCGGAAAGGCCGAGCGCCTCGGCGACGGTGCGGCCGTGCAGCGGCATGGCGCCGATGGCAGGGTCGACCGAGAAGGTCTTGATCTTCTCGGGCGTGTCATGGGCGACCGCCTCGATGTCCATGCCGCCCTCGGTCGAGACAACGAAGGAGATCCGCGAGGTCTCGCGGTCGACCAGCATGGAAAGGTAGAACTCGCGGTCGACCAGCGAGCCGTCCTCGATATAGAGCCGGTTGACCTGCTTGCCGGCCGGGCCGGTCTGCACGGTTACGAGCGTGCGGCCGAGCATCTGGTCGACGAACGACTTCGCTTCCTCGATCGATTTCGCCAGGCGCACGCCGCCCTTCTCGCCGGCCTCCGGCTCCTTGAAGGTGCCCTTGCCGCGGCCGCCGGCATGAATCTGGGACTTCACCACCCAGACCGGCCCGCGCAAGCGCTTCGCGGCGGCGTCGGCGTCCTCGGTCGAGAGCACCGGGAAGCCGTCCGGGACAGGTACGCCGAATTCCCTCAGTAACCCCTTCGCCTGGTATTCATGGATGTTCATCGCGATCTCTCTCGAATGTCGGGGAGAGCGACCGGGCCTTTCCGAGGCGCCGGCCATTCGGAACACAAGCCTTGACGATTTTATGAGGGCCGCTGCCCTCCTGCAGGAAGGCAGCGGCGATCACGCGGTGCGTGTGGCCGACGGCGGACGGAATCCGGGCGTCGGCGGAAGCGGGAGCCTGGCGCTCAGCCCTTGATCAGGCCGGCGGCGCGCGCCCACTTGTACTTGGCGCCCAGCACCTCGACGGGCGTTTCCGTGGTGTACGGATAGGCCACGATGCCGTGGTCGTAGAGCTTCTCGCAGGCCTTCTCGACCTCGACGTCGCCGACCAGCGAGGCGACGATCGGCTTGTCGATGCCCTTGGCGCGCGCCTCGGTGACGACCTCGATCATCTTGTCGGCGAAGACCAGCGGCGGGGTGACGATCGTGTGCCAGTAGCCGAGGATCAGTGCGTGGATGCGCTCGTCGTTGAGGCCGAGCCGGACGGTGTTCTGGTAGGTCAGCGGCGGCTCGCCGCCGGTGATGTCGACCGGGTTTCCGGCCGCGCCGAAGGGCGGGATGAACTTGCGGAAGGCCGCGTCGAGATCGTCCGGCATCTTCATCAGCGTCAGGCCGTTGTCGAAGCAGGCATCCGAGAGCAGCACGCCGGAGCCGCCGGCGCCGGTGATGATCAGGACGTTTTCGCCCTTGGGCGCCGGCAGGACCTGCACGCCGCGGGCATATTCCAGCATGCCGCGCAGCGAGGGCGCGCGGATGACGCCGGACGCCTTGAGGATGTCGTCATAGATCTTGTCGTTGCCGGCGAGCGCGCCTGTGTGGGAAGCGGCGGCTTTCGCGCCATAGGCCGTACGGCCGGCCTTCAGCACGATCACCGGCTTCTTCTTGGAGACGCGCTCGGCAACTTCCGAGAAGGCGCGGCCGTCCTTCAAATCCTCGCAGTGCATCGCGATGACCGAGGTGTTCGGGTCCTGCTCGAAGAAGGTCAGGAGATCGTCCTCGTCGAGGTCCGACTTGTTGCCGAGTCCGACGATCGAGGAGACGCCCATCTTGGTCGAGCGGGCAAAACCGATGATCGACATGCCGACACCGCCGGACTGCGAGGAAAGGGCTGCCTTGCCCTTGACGTCGAAGGCCGTGCAGAAGGTCGCGCAGAGGTTCTCCGGCGTATAGTAGAAGCCGTAGATGTTCGGCCCCATGATCCGGACATTGTGCTTGCGGGCGGTGGCGAGCAGCTCTTCCTGCAGTTCGGGTTCGCCCGATTCCGCAAAGCCGGAGGGGATCATCACCGCGCCGGGCACGCCCTTGCGGCCGACCTCGTCCATGGCGCCGTTGCAGAGCTTGGCCGGAACGGCGAAGACCGCGACGTCGACAACGCCGTCATAGTCGAGGATCGACTTGTAGGCCTTGATGCCCTCGATCGTGTCGGCCTTCGGGTGCACCGGAACGATGGTGCCCTTGTAGCCGCCATTGATCAGGTTCTTCATCACCGAATTGCCGATCTTGCCGGCTTCGTTGGAGGCGCCGATCACCGCCACGGCCTTCGGATGGAAGATGCGGTTCATCGCCGTGACGATGGCGTCCTGATCCGGGCGGAAGCGTTCCTTGCGCGCCTCGAAATTGCAGACGATGCGGGCATCGACCGCGGTCGCGCCGGATTTCGTCGCGAAGACGGGGTTGAGGTCGAGCTCCTCGATCTCCGGGAAGTCCTCGAGCAGGGCCGACACCTGGACGAGGATCGCGGCGAGGGCGTTGCGGTCCACCGGATCGCCGCCGCGTACGCCGTCGAGCATCTCCTTGGCCTTGATCGAGCCGATCATGTCGAGGGCCTGCGCTTCGTTGACCGGCGCGAGGCGGAAGGTCAGGTCCTTCAGCACCTCGACCAGGATGCCTCCGAGACCGAAGGCCACGAGCTTGCCGAAGGAAGGGTCGGTGATCGCGCCGACCAGCGTCTCGGTCGCGCCCGAGGGCAGCATCTGCTGGACCTGGATGCCCTCGATCTTGGCGTCGGCCTTGTACTTTTTGGCATTGGCCAGGATCGTGTCATGGGCGGAGAGGGCCTCGGCGTCGCTCTTGACGCCGACGATCACGCCGCCTGCATCCGTCTTGTGCAGGATGTCGGCGGACACGATCTTCATCACGACGGGGTAGCCCATCCCGCTCGCCAGCTTGACGGCCTCGTCGGCCGATTTGGCGAGACCTTCCTTCGGCAGCGGGATGTCGTAGGCGTCGCAGACGAGCTTGGCCTCGGGGGCGGTCAGGCCGGTGCGGCCATCCGCCTTGACCCCGTCCAGGACCTTGCGGACGGTCGCCTGGTCTCCTGCTGTTTCACCGGGTTTGATCTTGAGGGCAGCCTGCGTCGCCATGATGCACTTCCTCCCTTGGAATCTTCTTTTGCCGATCCTCGTCGGGCTGCCCGTTTTTCGGTGCGTCCGCCTGGTTCGGGATCTTGATTGGTATTTGGCATGCCAATCCATGCCGCTGTCAAGAGGGGAGTGAGGGTCGGAATCTGAGAAGGTGAGTGGTGCGTGCGGATGCCCCGGGGGTGGCTGTTTTCAATCTGGCATTATGCATGCCAGAGGTTGGCACCTTAGAATCTTTCGGATATCGTCGCGCTTTGCCGCAAGTGCTGGGATAACAGCACGGGGCAGACGGGGTCTTGGTTCCCGGTGGGGAGGACGGTTCGGCCTATGAGCGGGCAGCACAGCCAGAATGTCCATGCTTTCGAGCATCCCGGCCTCGGCCGGAAGCGCGCCAGATCGACCCCCAAGGGCCGGCAGGTCGAGCCTCGTGCGCTGCAGGAGATCGCCGAGCTGCTCGGCGAGCGCCCGCGCCGGCGCGACCTCCTGATCGAGCACCTCCATCTGATCCAGGACCGCTATCACCAGATCTCGGCGGCGCATCTGGCGGCGCTGGCCGACGAGATGCGGCTCTCCTTCGCTGAGGTCTTCGAGACCGCGACCTTCTACGCCCATTTCGACATCGTGAAGGAGGGCGAGCCGACGCTCCCGCCGCTGACCGTGCGCGTCTGCGATAGCCTGACCTGCGCGATGCATCGCTCGGAAGAGCTGCTCGAAAGCCTGACCAGTGCCGTCGGCCCGTCGGTCCGGGTCGTCCGGGCGCCCTGCCTCGGCCTGTGTGACCAGGCCCCTGTGGCGGAAGTCGGCCATCACTTCATCCATGCCGCGACGACGCAGGGCGTCCTCGCCGCGATCGAGGCCGGCGACACACACCCGCATATGGCCGACTATGTCGACTACGACGCCTACCGTTCGGGAGGCGGCTACGACCTGCTCGACAGCCTGCGCTCCGGCGAGCGCAGCGTCGATTCGATCCTCGCCATCCTCGACGATTCCGGGCTGCGCGGCCTCGGCGGCGCGGGCTTCCCGACGGGTCGCAAATGGCGGGCCGTGCTCGGTGAGCCGGGCCCGCGCCTGATGGCGGTCAATGGCGATGAGGGCGAGCCCGGCACCTTCAAGGACCGGCACTACCTCAACACCGATCCCCACCGTTTCCTCGAAGGCATGCTGATCGGCGCTCATGTCGTCGCGGCGACCGATGCCTACATCTATCTTCGCGACGAGTACCCGTTGGCGCGGGAGATCCTGACGCGCGAGATCGCCAAGCTGCCGCCGGGCGGGCCGGAGATCCATATGCGCCGCGGTGCGGGGGCCTATATCTGCGGCGAGGAATCCTCGCTGCTGGAAAGCATCGAGGGCAAGCGCGGGCTGCCGCGGCACAAGCCGCCCTATCCCTTCCAGGTCGGGCTCTTCGGCCAGCCGACGCTGATCAACAATGTCGAGACGCTCTACTGGATCCGCGACATCGTCGAGAAGGGCAATGGCTGGTGGAACTCCCATGGCCGCAACGGCCGCACCGGCCTGCGCAGCTATTCGGTCTCGGGCAGGGTCAAGGAGCCCGGCGTCAAGCTCGCCCCCGCCGGCGTCACCATCCGCGAGCTGATCGACGAGTTCTGCGGCGGCATGCAGGACGGCCACCGCTTCCATGCCTATCTGCCGGGCGGCGCTTCCGGCGGCATCCTGCCGGCGCGGATGGACGACATTCCGCTCGATTTCGGGACGCTGGAGAAGCATGGCTGCTTCATCGGGTCGGCCGCTGTCGTGGTGCTGTCCGACCATGACGACATCCGCGGCGCGGCGCTCAACCTGATGCGCTTCTTCGAGGATGAGAGCTGCGGGCAGTGCACGCCCTGCCGCGCCGGCACGCAGAAGGCGGTTGTGCTGATGCAGCGCTCGGTCTGGGACCAGGACCTGCTCGGCGAGCTTTCGCAGGCGATGCGCGACGCCTCGATTTGCGGGCTCGGTCAGGCGGCCTCGAACCCTTTGACCTGCGTGATGCGTTACTTCCCGGAGGAATTCATGACGAGGGATGCCGCCGAATGACCCAGGGCATCAGCTTCGAACTGAATGGCGAGCGCGTCGAGGCCGCCTATGGCGAGACGATCTGGCAGGTGGCGCAGCGCCTCGGCACCGCGATTCCGCATCTCTGCTACTCGCCGGAGCCCGACTATCGGGCCGACGGCAATTGCCGCGCCTGCATGGTCGAGATCGAGGGCGAGCGCGTGCTCGCCGCCTCCTGCATGCGCAAGCCGACCGTCGGCATGAAGGTCCACACCGGGACCGAGCGGGCCGAGAAGGCCCGCAAGATGGTGATGGAACTGCTCGTCGCCGACCAGCCGGCGCGCGCGACCTCGCACGATCCGACCTCGAAATTCTGGAGCTGGGCTGAGCGGACCGGCGTCACCGAAAGCCGCTTCCCCGCGGCCCGGCGCTGGAGCTCGGATGTCAGCCACACCGCGATGAGCGTTAATCTCGACGCCTGCATCCAGTGCGGCCTGTGCGTGCGGGCCTGCCGCGAGGTCCAGGTCAACGACGTGATCGGCATGGCCTACCGCAGCGCCGGCGCCAAGATCGTCTTCGATTTCGACGACCCGATGGGCCAGTCGACCTGCGTCGCCTGCGGCGAATGCGTGCAGGCCTGCCCGACCGGCGCGCTGATGCCCGCCGCCTTCCTCGACGCGAACCAGACGCGCACCGTCTGGCCAGACCGCAAGGTCGATTCGCTCTGCCCCTATTGCGGCGTCGGCTGCCAGGTCACCTACAACGTCAAGGACGAGGAGATCGTCTACGCCGAGGGCCGCGACGGGCCGGCCAACCGCAACCGGCTCTGCGTCAAGGGCCGCTTCGGCTTCGACTACATCCACCATCCGCACCGGCTGACCAAGCCGCTGGTGCGCCTGCCGAACATGCCCAAGGATGCGCGCGACCAGGTCGATCCCGCCAATCCCTGGACCCATTTCCGCGAAGCTTCCTGGGAGGAGGCGCTCGATCTCGCGGCAAGCGGCCTGAACCGCGTCCGCGACGAGAAGGGCCGCAAGGCGCTCGCCGGCTTCGGCTCGGCCAAGGGCTCGAACGAGGAGGCCTATCTCTTCCAGAAGCTGGTGCGCACCGGCTTCGGCTCGAACAATGTCGACCATTGCACCAGGCTCTGCCACGCCTCCTCGGTGGCGGCCCTGATGGAAGGGGTCAATTCCGGCGCGGTCACCGCGCCGTTCGCGGCCGCGCTCGACGCCGAGGTGATCATCGTCATCGGCGCCAACCCGACCGTGAACCATCCCGTGGCGGCGACCTTCATCAAGAACGCGGCCAAGAAGGGCACCAGGCTCGTCGTCATGGACCCGCGCCGGCAGACGCTCTCGCGCCATGCCTGGAAGCATCTCGCCTTCAAGCCGGGCAGCGACGTCGCCATGCTGAACGCGCTGCTGCACACCATCATCACCGAGGGCCTGACCGACGAGCAGTACATCGCCGGCTACACCGAGGGCTATGAGCGGCTGAAGGAGAGCATCCAGGCCTTCCCGCCGGAGAAGATGGAGGCGGTCTGCGGCATTCCGGCCGAGACGCTGAAAGAGGTCGCCCGCGCCTATGCTCGTTCGCGCGCCTCGATAATCTTCTGGGGGATGGGCGTCAGCCAGCACATCCACGGCACCGACAATGCCCGCTGCCTGATCGCGCTCGCCATGGTCACCGGACAGATCGGCCGTCCCGGTACCGGCCTGCATCCGCTGCGCGGCCAGAACAACGTCCAGGGCGCCTCCGATGCCGGCCTGATCCCGATGGTCTATCCGGACTATCAATCGGTCGAGAAGGACGCCGTCCGTGCGATCTTCGAGGACCTCTGGGGCCAGTCGCTCGATCCGAAGCGGGGCCTGACCGTCGTCGAGATCATGGATGCGATCCATGCCGGGCAGATCAACGGCATGTATATCGAGGGCGAGAACCCCGCGATGTCGGATCCGGACCTTAACCACGCCCGCGAGGCGCTCGCGATGCTCGACCATCTCGTGGTGCAGGACCTGTTCCTGACCGAGACAGCCTTCCACGCCGATGTCGTGCTGCCGGCTTCCGCCTTCGCCGAGAAGATCGGCACCTTCACCAATACCGACCGGCGGGTCCAGATGGCCCGTCAGGTCCTGCGTCCGCCGGGCGATGCCCGGCAGGATTGGTGGATCATCCAGGAGATTGCCCGGCGCATGGGCTGCGGCTGGAACTATGACGGCCCGGCCGACGTCTTCGCCGAGATGGCGCTGGTCATGCCGTCCTTCCGCAATATCACCTGGGAGCGGCTGGAGCGGGAGGGGGCGGTGACCTATCCGGTCGACGGTCCCGACCAGCCCGGCAACGAGATCATCTTCGCCCGCGGTTTCCCGACCGAGAGCGGGCGGGCCAGGATCGTGCCGGCCAAGATCGTCGCGCCGGACGAAGTGCCGGATGACGAGTACCCGATGGTGCTGTCGACCGGGCGCGTGCTCGAGCACTGGCACACCGGCTCGATGACGCGGCGCGCCGGCGTGCTCGACGATCTCGAGCCGGAGGCGGTGGCGCTGATGTCGCCGCGCGATCTCGGCCGCCTCGGCATCGTGCCCGGCGGCTTCGTCAGACTGGAGACGCGCCGCGGCGCGGTCGCCGTCAAGGTGCGTTCAGATCGGGACGTGCCGCAGAACATGGTGTTCCTGCCGTTCTGCTATGCGGAGGCGGCGGCGAATCTCCTGACCAATCCGGCGCTCGATCCGTTCGGGAAGATCCCGGAGTTCAAGTTCTGCGCGGTCAGGGCGCTTCCGGTCGATCAGGCATTGACCACGGCGGCCGAATAAGGCCCGGCGCGCGGCACCCTGCGCGAACTGTGAACACAGCAGGGCGATTCTGCGCGTCCACCATCGGCTTGGTGGATGCGTCCCGGCACGACTCAGCTCGGACATCCGCACGACCAGAGAATGGCGCTTTAGCGCTGGTCGAAGGACTGGTTCGCCGACGCATCTCGCCGACAGAGGAAAACGAAGCGGGCCGGGCGTTGTGCGCCCGGCCCGCTTTGGCAGAGACAGCGAAGGGTCAGTAGCCGAGGGCGGTCTCCAGCGGCCCCTTCGGCAGCGGAACCAGGAACCAGACCTCGAACATCATGAAGTTGACGATCGCGATGCTGAGCGAAATCGTCAGGGCCTTCCACACCGGGAACTTGCCGAAGAACACCATGAAGGCGCCGATATAGATCGCGGCCGAGACATAGATGCCGATATAGTTCGTCGCGAGCACGAAGATGACGGCCGGAACGAAGATCGCGGCCATGCGCTTGATGCCAGGAACGCTCGTCGCGGTCTGAGCACCTGCTTCGGTATGCGGCAGCGCATGGGCCAGATTGACGAGCGAGGCGATCCCCATGGCGAGGACGATGTAGAAGGGGAAGAGGCCCGGCTGCGGTCCTACGTTTGGCTTCCAGGCGATGCCGAGGCGCAGGCTGTCGGTCATGACGATCGCGCAGACGACAAGGAAGAATAGCGCCACGGCGATATCCAGCGTGCGGTAGCTGAAGAGCGGACGACCTTCGGCTTCTTCGTTGCTGCTCATTGTGTTGCTCCTCGCGGGCTCCTGTCCCGGCGCGTAGGCTCTGTGATGATTGGCAGACCGGAGCGCGAACGCTTGCACCGCGCTCCGGTATTGGCGGGTCTCACTGCGTCGCGAGGAAACCGTTCTTCTTCATCAGGTCCGCATGCAGCGTTTCGGCACTGGTCAGCCACTTCTCGAAGTCGGGGCCGGACATGAAGGTCTGGTTGAAGGCGCCCTTCTCCATGAAGTCCTTCCAATCCGGCGTCGCCATCACCTTCTTGAGCAGATCGACATAGAAGGCGACCTGTTCGGGCTTGGCGTTCTTGGTGGTGAAGATGCCGCGCAGCATCTGGTACTCGACCGGCAGCCCCGTCTCCTTGCAGGTCGGGATGTCGCTCCAGGCTTCCTTGTCGGTGACCTTGTTGGTGTAGGTCGAGCGCTTCGCATCGAAGATGCAGAGCGGGCGCAGCTGCCCGGCCCGCCACTGGCCGACGGCCTCGATCGGGTTGTTCACCGTCGAGTCGACGTGATTGCCGACGAGCTGGACCGCCACCTGTCCGCCGCCGGCATAGGGCACGTAGGTGAACTTCTTGCCGCCGGTCTGCTCCTCGATCGCCGCGGTGACGATCTGGTCTTCCTGCTTCGAGCCGGTGCCGCCCATCTTGAAGGAGCGGTCTTCGCCGGCCTTGACCGCGTCGACATAGTCTTTCGTGGTCTTGTAGGGCTTCTCGCTGTTCGTCCAGAGGATGAACTGGTCGAGCGCCAGCATCGCGACGGGCTTCATGTCCTTCCAGTTGAAGGGCGAGCCGGTGCCGAGCGGCGTCGTGAACAGGTTCGACAGGGTGATGGTGATCTTGTGCGGATCGTTGGCGCTAGACTTCATCTCCAGGAAGCCTTCGGCGCCCGCGCCGCCGGCCTTGTTGATCACGATCAGCGGCTGCTTCATCAGGTTATGCTTCTGGACGACGCCCTGGATGAACCGCGCCATCTGGTCGGCACCGCCACCGGTGCCCGCCGGGATCACCAGCGTCACGGGCTTGGTCGGCTCCCAACTTAGCGCCCAGGTCGGCCAAGCCAGGCAGGCGCTTGCCGCCAGCGCTGCCGCAATCGTCCTAGGTTTCGACACTCCCCTCCGGATCATCACGCTTCCTCCCTTTATTGGCGGCTTTGGCGCCGCGTTGGTAAAGTCATGAAGGCGAACATGTTTGTGAGAGCCGCGCCGAACGGCGTCAGGCCGTGCGGGCGACGGCTCCGCTACCCGAGAGTTTGGCGCGAAGCGCCTGCAGCGCCGGCCAGAAGGCCATCAGCAGGCCGAGCGTCATGATGCCGCCGCAGAGCCAGTTCGACCAGAACACGCTGATATTGCCCTGCGAGACCAGCATGGCCTGGCGGAAGGAGCTCTCCGCCTGGTCGCCGAGCACCAGCGCCAGGACGAGCGGCGGCAGCGGGTAGCGCAGCTTGTTGAACAGATAGCCCAGCACGCCGAAGACCAGCATCATCCAGACGTCGAACATCGCGTTGTTCACGGTGTAGGCACCGATGGCGCAGATGAAGACGATGGCCGGCGCGATGATCGAGAAGGGCACGCGCAGGATCGCGGCGAACAGCGGCACGCAGGTCAGCACCATGACGAGGCCGACGACGTTGCCGAGATACATCGAGGCGATCAGGCCCCAGACGAACTCCTTCTGCTCGACGAAGAGCAGCGGGCCGGGCTGCAGGCCCCAGATCAGCAGGCCACCGAGCAGCACGGCCGCGGTCGGCGAGCCAGGGATGCCGAGCGTCAGCATCGGCAGCAGCGCGCTGGTGCCGGCGGCATGGGCTGCGGTCTCCGGCGCCACCACGCCCTCGAGCTCGCCCTTGCCGAAATTATCACCCCGCTTCGACAGGCGCTTGGCGATGCCGTAGCCCATGAAGGAGGCTGGCGTCGCGCCGCCTGGCGTGATGCCCATCCAGCAGCCGACGATGCAGCTGCGGAGGAAGGTCATCGTCATCTTCGGAAGCTGCTTCCAGGTACGGATCACCGCATCCATGCGCAGCTTGGCCGTGGCACCGTTGAACTTCAGCCCATCCTCCATCGAGCAGAGGATCTCGCCGATGCCGAAAAGGCCGATGACGGCGACCAGGAATTTGAAGCCGTTCAGCAGCTCGTCCTGTCCGAATGTCATCCGCAGCGTGCCGGTTACGCCGTCGAGCCCGACGGAGGCCAGCGCGAAGCCGAGGCACATTGAGGCGACGGTCTTGAACGGAGAGCCCCTGCCCATGCCGATGAAGCTGGCAAAGGTCAGGAATTGCACGGCGAAGAACTCCGCCGGGCCGAATTTCAAGGCGAATTTTGCGACCACCGGCGCAAGGAATGTGATCAGGCAGACGGCGAAGATCGCGCCGACGAAGGAGGCGGTGAAGGCGCCGACCAGCGCCTCGTCGGCCTTGCCGTTCTGCGCCATCGGGTGACCGTCGAAGGTCGTCGCTACCGACCATGGCTCGCCCGGAATGTTGAAGAGGATGGAGGTGATGGCGCCGCCGAAGAGCGCGCCCCAGTAGATGCTTGTCAGCAGAATGATCGCCGCGGTCGGCGGCATCGTGAAGGTCAATGGCAGAAGAATGGCGACACCGTTGGCCCCACCCAGCCCTGGCAGAACGCCGATGACGACACCGAGCGTGATGCCGATCACCATGAGCATGAGGTGGTAGGCGGAGAGGGCAACGGCGAATCCGCCGAACAAGGCGTTCAGTTCATCCATAGCGCTTCGTCCCCACAGATTGGCCGTGTTCTGGGACCGCGCAAATGACCAACGCAGAACCGACTGGCCTTGTTTGAGTTAGCCTAGGATGAAACTTCGTGGCATGCAATATGCCATATTTGGATGCGCTGCAGCATAATAGTTGCGGGATTTGTGCCGTTGCGCGACCATTTCTTTCATTATATGGTATGCCAGAAACCACCGCTCCGAAGTGCGCGTCCAGCGCCGACGGCGTGCGGGCAAGGCAGCACGGAAATCGACTTCGTCATGGTCAAGGCACAGCTTGAAATTCAGCCCATCGAGGAGGTGCAGAGCCTCAAGAGCCGCACCTATGATGCGCTGAAGGCCGCGATCGGCGCGATGAAGATCTATGACGCCGGCGCCGAGCTTCGGCTCGACGAGCGCGCGCTCTCGCTGCAGTTCGGCGTCAGCCGGACGCCGCTGCGCGAGGCGCTCGCTCAGCTCGAGCAGGAGGGCCTGGTCAGGATCGCCCCGCGTCGCGGCATCTTCATCGTGCGCAAGACCAAGGCCGAGATCCTCGAGATGATCACGGTCTGGGCCGCGCTCGAAAGCATGGCCGCCCGGCTCGCCACCGAGGTCGCCTCCGATGAGGAGATCGCCCGGCTGCATGGCCTCGTCGACACCTTCGACAGCGACGCGATCGAAGAGCACATGGGCGAGTACTCCGACGCCAATATCCGCTTTCACGCGGCGATCATCGCGCTCTCGGGCTGCAAGCTCATCGCCGAGATCACCCACGGGCTGTTCACCCATGTGCGCGCCATCCGCGAGCGCACGATCTTTGAGCGGGACCGGGCTCGCCGTTCCATCGTCGATCACAAGGAGATCATCGAGGCGCTGGAAACGCGCAACGGGGAACGCGCCGAGCGGCTCGTCCGCGAGCACACGCTCAAGCTGAGACAGCATGTCGAGCAATTCGTCCTGCTCGACTGAGCAGCGCCGAAGAAACCACCGATAGCCAATAAAAAACAATAGACTAGGGAGAAAGCGGGATGTCCGCAGTCGTACAAAGCATCTCTTCTGCCGCGCCCGAAGCAGAGCGCGAGCTGACCGACGGCTTCAACCTCATCATCGATGCACTGAAGCTCAACGGCCTCGACACGATCTATGGCGTGCCGGGCATCCCGATCACCGATTTCGGCCGCATGGCGCAGGCGGCGGGCATCCGCGTGCTCTCGTTCCGCCATGAGCAGAACGCCGGCTACGCGGCCTCGATCGCCGGCTTCCTCACCAAGAAACCCGGCATCTGCCTCACCGTCTCGGCGCCCGGCTTCCTCAACGGCCTGACCGCGCTCGCGCATGCGACGACAAACTGCTTCCCGATGATCCTGATCTCCGGCTCCTCCGAGCGCGAGATCGTCGACCTGCAGCAGGGCGACTATGAGGAGATGGATCAGCTCGCCGTCGCCAAGCCGCTGTGCAAGGCGGCCTTCCGCGTCCTGCACGCGCAGGACATCGGCATCGGCCTGGCCCGTGCGATCCGCGCCGCGGTCTCCGGACGGCCCGGCGGCGTCTATCTCGATCTGCCGGCCAAGCTGTTCGGCCAGGTCATGGACGCCGAGGAAGGCCGCAAGTCGCTGGTCAAGGTGATCGACGCCGCGCCGGCGCAGCTGCCGGCGCCGGACTCGATCAAGCGTGCGCTCGACGTACTGAAGGGTGCCAAGCGGCCGCTGATCATCCTCGGCAAGGGCGCGGCCTACGCCCAGGCCGATGACGAGATCCGCCAGCTCGTGGAGAAGAGCGGCATTCCCTTCCTGCCGATGAGCATGGCCAAGGGGCTGCTGCCGGATCTCCATCCGCAATGCGCGGGCGCGGCGCGCTCGACCGTGCTGAAGGATTCCGACGTCGTCCTGCTGATCGGCGCGCGGCTCAACTGGCTCCTGTCGCATGGCAAGGGCAAGAGCTGGGGCGACCAGCCCAAGAAGTTCATCCAGATTGACATCGAGCCCAAGGAAATGGACTCCAACGTCGAGATCGTCGCCCCCGTGGTCGGCGATATCGGCTCCTGCGTCTCGGCCCTGCTCGCAGGGATGGGCGGCGCGTGGCAGGCGCCCCCTGCCGAATGGACGACGGCCATCGCCAAGAAGCGCGACGAGAACGTCGCCAAGATGGCGCCGCGCCTGATGAACAACAACGTGCCGATGGACTATCACGGTGCGCTCGGCGTGCTGCGCACCATCATCGCGGAGCGGCCGGACGCGATCCTGATCAACGAAGGCGCCAACACGCTCGATCTCGCGCGCGGCGTCATCGACATGCACCAGCCGCGCAAGCGCCTCGATGTCGGTACCTGGGGCGTGATGGGCATCGGCATGGGCTACGCCGTTGCCGCCGCCGTCGAGACCGGCAAGCCCGTACTCGCCGTCGAGGGTGATTCGGCCTTCGGCTTCTCGGGCATGGAGGTGGAGACGATCTGCCGGTACAACCTGCCGGTCTGCATCGTCATCTTCAACAATAACGGCATCTATCGCGGCACCGACGTCAACGTTGCCGGCGACGATCCCGCCACGACCGTGTTCGTCAAGGACGCGCGCTACGACCGCATGATGGAGGCGTTCGGCGGCGTCGGCGTCAACGCGATCTCGCCCGACGAGCTGAAACGCGCCGTCAACGCCGCGATGGACAGCGGCAAGCCCACCTTGATCAACGCGGTGATCGACCCGACCGCCGGCAGCGAGAGCGGCCGCATCGGCAATCTCAATCCGCAAAGCGCACTCAAAAAGAAATAAGGGAGGAGGCAGACATGAAAGCGCTAGAAGGCGTCAAGGTTCTCGATTTCACCCATGTGCAGTCGGGCCCGACCTGCACGCAGCTCCTCGCCTGGTTCGGCGCCGACGTGATCAAGGTCGAGCGTCCGGGCACCGGCGACATCACGCGCGGCCAGCTCTGCGACGTGCCGGATGCGGACAGCCTCTATTTCACGATGCTGAACCACAACAAGCGCTCGATCACGCTCGACACCAAGAATCCCAGAGGCATGGAAGTGCTCTGGGAGATGGTGAAGGTCTGCGACGTGATGGTCGAGAACTTCGCTCCCGGCGTGCTCGACCGCATGGGCCTGACCTGGGCGAAGGTCCATGAGGTCAACCCGCGCATGATCGTCGCCTCGATCAAGGGCTTCGGCGCGGGTCCTTATGAGGACTGCAAGGTCTACGAGAACGTCGCGCAATGCGCCGGCGGCGCAGCCTCGACCACCGGCTTCCGCGATGGCGTGCCGCTCGTCACCGGCGCCCAGATCGGCGATTCGGGAACCGGCCTGCATCTGGCGCTCGGCATCGTCACCGCGCTCTACCATCGCACCCATTCCGGCCTCGGCCAGAAGGTCGATTGTGCGATGCAGGATGGCGTGCTCAATCTCTGCCGCGTCAAGCTGCGCGACCAGCAACGCCTCGATCACGGTCCGCTCAAGGAATACAGCCAGTTCGGCGAGGGCGTGCCGTTCGGCGACGCCGTGCCGCGCGCCGGCAACGATTCCGGCGGTGGCCAGCCCGGCCGCATCCTGAAGTGCAAGGGCTGGGAGACCGACCCGAACGCCTACATCTATTTCATCACCCAGGCCCCGGTTTGGGAGAAGATCTGCGATGTCATCGGCGAGCCCACCTGGAAGACCGATCCGAACTACGCCAAGCCGCCGGCGCGCCTGCCCAGGCTGAACGAGATTTTCGGGCGGATCGAAGAGTGGACCATGACCAAGACCAAGTTCGAGGCCATGGACATCCTCAACGAATACGACATCCCCTGCGGGCCGATCCTCTCGATGAAGGAGATCGCCGAGGAGAAGTCGCTGCGTGAGACCGGCACGGTGGTCGAGGTCGACCATCCCAAGCGCGGCAAATACCTCTCGGTCGGCAACCCGATCAAGCTCTCCAACAGCCCGTCCGAGGTCAAGCGCTCGCCGCTGCTCGGCGAGCACACCGACGAGGTGCTGCGCGACGTGCTGAAGCTCGACGAGGCCCGCATTGCGGCGATCGTCGAGTCCGGCGCCACCGGCGCGGTGACGCGGGCGGCGGCGGAATAGTCCAGGCCGGACTGCGATTACGGTAGAAGGACGGCGCTTCGGCAACGAGGCGCCGTTTTTTCGTTCAGGTGAGCACGTGGGGCAAGGCTCTGACCGCCCTCAGCCCAGCGGAACCGTCAGGCCGACCTTCACGCGGTCCATCGCGACGAAGGTGCGGAACTTGCGGACATTGTTGTTCTCGAAGAACAGGCGCCGGGTCAGCGCTTCATAGTCGGTCATGCTGGGCACGACCACGATCAGGATGAAGTCCGCCTCGCCGGTGACGTAGTAGCATTGCTGCACCTGCTCGGCGGCGGTGAACTCGCGCTTGGCAGCGTCGATATCCTTGGCCGTTTCGCTGACGAGCTCGACCTCGACGAACAGCGTTATCGCCTGGCCGACGGCGGCGGGATCGACGACCGCGACATTCGCCCTGATCACGCCGGCCTGCTCGAGGCGCTTGATCCGGCGCTGGACCGCCGGAGCGGAGAGATTCACCGCCTGCCCGATCACCCGCTGCGGCGTCGTGTTATCGCGCTGCAATATGCCGAGGATCGCGATGTCGAAGCTGTCGAGCGTCAGCGAGTTCGGGGAGGCGGGCTTGGTCAATCGGCGCTCCGATGAAACAAACTTGCATTTGAAGCGCGCGATTGCAGCGCTCTTTTCGCGTCCGGTCTAATATCTTTGCGCCGTTACCTAGCGCAAGGACGGCGATGTTTCTCCTCAACCAACACCCCGATCACCGCACTCTGCTCGACCCTGTCGATGCTGAAACGCTTGGTGTCGCTGCGGCGGGCACGGTGGAGCGCTTCCTGTCCCATCGCCGCAACCACGCCGCGACGCCGCTCCATCTCCTCCCCGGCCTCGCTGCCGAGCTCGGCATCGGCGAGCTCGCAGTGAAGGACGAGGGGCAGCGGCTCGGCCTCGGCAGCTTCAAGGCGCTGGGCGGCGCCTATGCCGTGATGCTGCTCGTGCTCGAAGAGGCGTCGAAGCGTCTCGGCCGCCCCGTCGATGTCGCGGATCTGCATGCGCCCGAGGTCAAGGCGGTCGCGGGTGGCATGACATTCGCCTGCGCGACGGACGGCAACCATGGGCGCTCGGTGGCGCAGGGCGCCGAACTCGTCGGCGCGAGGGCCGTGATCTTCGTGCATGGTGGTGTCAGCGACGAGCGCGTCGCGGCGATCGCCCGTTTCGGTGCCGAGATGCGCCGTGTGGCCGGCACCTATGACGATTCGGTTCTGGAAGCCTCGCGCGTCGCGAAGGAACAAGGCTGGACCGTCGTCTCGGACACCTCCTGGCCCGGATATGAGCGGATTCCCGGGCTGGTGATGCAGGGCTACACGGTGATCGTGCGGGAGGCGCTGCAACAGCTCGACCGCCCCCCGACGCATGTCTTCGTCCAGGCGGGGGTCGGCGGGATCGCCGCGGCGCTCGCGGCCCATCTTGCCCTCGCCTTGGGCGAGCAGCGGCCGATCTTCACCGTCGTCGACCCCGCCCGCGCCGCCTGCATCTTCGAGACCGCCAAGGCGGGCCGTCCGGTCAAGGTCGCACATGCCGAGCCGACGGTGATGGCGATGCTCGAATGCTATGAGCCATCCCCCATTGCCTGGCGCGTGCTGTCGCGCGTCGCCGACGCGTTCATGACCGTCGAGGACGCCGATGCGGTCGCGGTGATGAACCGGCTGGCCCGCCCCTCGGCCGGCGACCCTGCGATCGTCGCGGGCGAGAGCGGCGGGGCCGGCCTCGCCGGACTTCGGCGCGCCGCGGCTGATCCGGCGATGCGCGCCGCGTTGCGGCTCGACGCTTCCTCGCGTGTCCTCGTCGTCAACACCGAAGGCGCGACCGATCCCGGCCGCTACGAGGCGCTCGTCGGCCTTGCGCCGGACGCCGTACATTCATCCAATCCGACGTCAACGCGACAAGGCGGCTTCTGATGGCCAAGCTCGATCACGACGCCCTGCAGGACGAGATGACCGGCTGGCGGCGCCAACTGCACGCCAATCCCGAATTCGGCTTCGAGGAGAAGCAGACCGCGGCCTTCGTCGCCGCCAAGCTGCGCGAATTCGGACTGGACGATGTCGCCGAGGGCGTCGGCGGCACCGGCGTGGTCGGGACGCTGAAACGCGGCAGCGGCAACCGTTCGATCGCCTTGCGCGCCGATATGGACGCGCTCCGCATCACCGAACAGGGCGACCACGCCCACCGCTCGCGCTCGCCCGGTGTCATGCATGCCTGCGGCCATGACGGCCACACGACGATGCTGCTGGGGGCGGCCAAGCTGCTCGCCGCGGAAGGCGGCTTCGACGGCACGGTGCGCTTCCTATTTCAGCCGGCCGAGGAATGGGGCAAGGGCGCCCTCGCCATGCTGGCCGATGGGCTGCTCGAGCGCTTCCCTTTCGAGGAGATCTACGGGCTGCACAATGCGCCCGGCCTCGCTGTTGGCCGCTTCAAGACGCGAGCCGGGCCGTTCATGTCGGCCGAGGACAATTTCGAGATCGTGCTCAGGGGCGTCGGCGGACATGCCGCGCGCCCGCATTCTGGCAATGAGGTCCTAGTCGCGGCCTGCGCGCTCGTCACCAATCTCCAGACCATCGTCTCCCGCCGCCTGAGCCCGACCGATATCGGCGTCGTCTCGGTCACCGAGCTGCTGACGGACGGCACGCGCAACGCCTTGCCGGGACTGGCGCGCATTCTCGGCGACGCGCGCAGCTTCCGCCCGGAGATCAGCGCCGAGATCGAGAAGCAGATGGGCATCATCGTCGAGGGCACCGCGCTGGCCTACAACGTCACCGCCGAGCTGACCTATACGCGCGAATTCGTGCCGTTGGTGAACGACGATGCCCTGGTACAGGAGGCTGCGACCGCCGCGCGCACGGTCTTCGGGGAGGGCGGCGTCGCCATTGCGCGTGAGCCGATGACCGGCTCGGAGGATTTCGCGCGCTTCCTCGAGCACGTGCCGGGCTGCTTTGCCTATGTCGGCAATGGCGAGGGCTCAGCGCCGCTGCACAACCCGACCTATGATTTCAACGATGAGGGCCTGATCCACGGTGCGCGGTTCCACGCCGCGATCACGCGGCAGCGCCTTCGCCCCGCATAGTCCGTCTCCCACCCGCTGAAGGCTCACCCTGCCGCTTTGCCAGAGGCGCTGGTGCGGTGCCGTGCGGGCGCCCGCACCACGAACTGCGCAGACGACCCATAGCAAAAACAAGCAACGATAACCGGAGGATGGAACGATGAGAACAATTACGGCCGCGGCAATTCTTGTGGCAACGATGTGCGGTGCCGCGAATGCCAATACGCTTGAGAATGTAACCAAGCGCGGCACCATCAAATGCAGTTCTACCGTCGGCACGCCCGGCTTCGCCATACCTGATAAGAGCGGCAAGTATACGGGCCTCGATATCGATTTCTGCCGGGCGATCGCCGCGGCGATCTTCGGCGACCCTGAGAAGATCTCGATCATCCCGCTGAGCGCGGCGGCGCGCTTCACGGCACTTCAGACCGGCGAAGTCGACGTGCTGTTCAACACGACGACCTGGACGCTGGGCCGGGAAGCGACCAACGGCATCCTGTTCGCCGGCGTGAACTACTATGACGGCCAGGGCATCATGGTGCGTTCCGGGGAGATCCAGAGCGCCAAGGAGCTGAACGGCGCGACGATCTGCACCAATCAGGGCTCGACCACCGAACTGAACCTGACCGATTTCTTCCGTATCAATAAGCTCAAGAACGAGATCGTCGCCTATTCCTCGCAGGAAGAGGCCGCCCAAGCCTATCAGGCCGGCCGCTGCGATGCGTTCAGCTCCGACCGCTCGGTGCTCTATGCCTTCCGGACCAAGCTCACGGAGCCCGAGAAGCACACCATCCTGAACGAGACGCTGTCCAAGGAGCCGCTCGGCCTCTCCGTCCGCCAGGGCGACGACCAATGGTACAACGTCGTCAAATGGGCCGCCCATGTCCTGCATGCCGCCGAGGAGTTCGGCCTGACATCGGCCAACATCGCCGAGACCGCGAGCACCACGGCCAATCCGAACATTCTCCGCCTCGTCGGCAAGGAAGGAAAGCTCGGCGCCGCGCTCGGCCTGCCGAATGAGTGGGCCTACAACATCGTCCTGAAGGTCGGCTCCTATGCCGAGGTCTTCGAGCGCAACATCGGCAAGGACAGCCCGCTGAAGATCAAGCGCGGCATCAACGCCTCATGGAAGGATGGCGGCCTGCACTACGCGCCGCCGATCCGCTGACAGCCCGCGCGATACAGCGGTCAAAGGACGGCCTCAGTCCCCGGAATGCCGCCAGCGGGCTGCTGGCGGCATCCAATTTCCCTGGAAGAGGAAGCGATGGCCCGCTTCACCTCTGCGGCAGCATGAAGCGGGCGAAGAAGGCACCGAGCTCGTCATGCGCCTCCAGCGGCAGCACCTGCGCGACATACTGGTCCGGCCGGACGACGAGAAGGCAGCCCGCCTGCCGGTCGATGCCGCGCAGCGCGAAGATATCCTTGCTGCCGGAAAGGTCGGGACAGAAGACCTTCTCATAGTCGCGCAGGCCGTGGCGACCCTTTCGGGGCAGCAGCAGCGGGTGCACTTGTCCGATGTCGAGTTCGCCGTGGCCTTGCTGGAGCACGGCGCGCAAGTCGAACACTGCGTCGATGTCCTCGCCGTCGCGGGTGTAGCTTCTGACCGGCGAGCGCGCCGATCCCGCGAGAAACTCGCAGAGCGCACCGATCGGGCTTCCCGGTGTCGCCCTGTCCCCGGCTCCTCCGAAGGCGAAAAGCCGCCAGCGGCCATCGGCCTTGCCGGCATGCCCGATATGGACCGGCTTGGCGTCGGCAAGGCGAATGACCGGCGCCGAGTGGAAGCGTGTGCCGACCAAGAAGCCCTTGGCGAGATGCTGGAACGAGGCCTCGCCGGTCAGCAGCGATGGCGCATAGCGTGTCGCCGTTCCGGCGGTGTAGCGCCCATGCCGGACGAAGTAATCCTGCACTTCGGTAGGGTCGACGCCCGCGCCCTGCGGATCGCCAGCGGCCTTCAGCGGCGCGCTGAGCAGGGCCGCCCACTCCCGGTCGAAGGCGATCAGCTCGCCGGCGATGGCCTGGCGCTCGGCGGAGTAGCTGTGCAGCAGTTCCGGAGCGCAGCGGCCCAGCAAGACCGCCGCCAGCTTCCAGCCCAGGTTGAAGCTGTCCTGCATCGAGACGTTCATGCCTTGCCCCGCCTTGGGGCTGTGCGTGTGGCAGGCATCCCCGGCGATGAAGATCCGGGGCAACCGCTCGCCGGCTTCCGCATCCGGCAAGTCGTCGAACCTGTCGCAGAGCCGCTGGCCGATCTCGTAGACCGACCACCAGGCAACCTCCTTCACCGTGATCGTGTAGGGGCTCAGGATGCGCTGCACCGCCGCGATCAGGTAGTCGACGGTGATGTTGCGGCTGCCGACCCGCTCGTCCGCCCTCAGCTTGTCGAGCTCGACATAGATGCGCACGAGGTAGCCACCCTCGCGCGGGATCAGCACGATCGTGCCTTCGCCTGCCGATTGGATCAGGGCTTTCAGGCGGATGTCCGGGAAATCGGTCACCGCCAGCACGTCCATCACGCCCCAGGCCTGATTGGCGGCATCGCCATGCAGCGCGCGCCCGATGGATTTCCGCACGATGCTGCGGGCGCCATCGCAGCCGACGACATAGCGCGCTTTGATCGTCTCGACCTTGCCGGCATGGGCGGGGTCCAGGCGCTCCAGCCGGGCCGTCACCGGATGTGAAGAACCGGTGCCCGGCTCTGTCGTCAGGTCGAGCAGGCGTCGGGAATAATGCGGCTCGAGCCGGCCTGGCGCATTGCGCATGGTTTCGAGGTAGAAATCATGCACCCGCGCCTGGCTCAGGATGACATGGGGGAATTCCGACAGCCCGTCCTCGACGTCCTGGACCCGGCCGTGCCGGGCGATGTTCTCCCGCTTGGTCCCGTCCGGCTTCCAGAACACCGTTTCGTTGACCCAGTAGGCTTCCTTCAGCACGCGCTCGGCAAAGCCGAAGGCGTGGAACATCTCGATCGTGCGGCAGGCAATGCCGTCGGCCTGGCCCATCAGCAGCGGGCCGTCCTTCTGGTCGACGATGCAGGTTCTGATCTCGGGGAAGGCGGCGAGCTGCGCCGCGAGGGTCAGGCCGGCGGGGCCGCAGCCGACGATCAGGACGTCGACTTCAGCGGGGAGGGCATCCGTAGGCGGCAACGCCTGTGCGGAGGCCGGAGCGACTGCCGGGTCTCCGGGGCGGAATCCGTCGAGATGGAACTGCATGCTGCTCCCGCTGGATCGAGACGAAGGTTTGGAAGGCGGCCGGCTGCCGCCGCTGGAGGGGCGCGACGGCTCTCGCTCAGCGCCGGTTGAACAGGATCATCTTCTCCTGCGTCATGTCGCGCATGGTGTAGGGGATGCCGCCGGTGCCGTAGCCGGATTCACGCCGCCCGGCGAAAGGCATCCAGTCGGTGCGGAAAGTGGTGGGGTCGTTGACCATCACCGCCGAGGCGTCGAGCCGCTCGGCGGCGCGCAGCGCGACGTCGATGTCCTGAGCGAAGATGCTCGCCTGAAAGGCGACGGGCAGCGCGTTCGCCTGTGCGATGGCGTCGTCGAGCTTCTCATAGGGATAGATGCCGACCACCGGCCCGAAGATCTCGAGTTGCGAGACCTTGGCATCGACGGTGGGGTCGAGCAGCACGGTCGGCGCCAGCGTCGTCTCCGAGAGCCGCTTGCCGCCGGTCGCGAGCTTCGCGCCGCCCTTGACGGCCTCGTCGATCCAGGCGGCGACGCGATCCGCTTCGCGCGGCTGGATCAATGGTCCGACTTCGGTGTCCTTCAGCACGGGGTCGCCGGTACGCAGCGCCTTGACGCGTGCGACCAGCCGCTCGGTGAAAGCATCGATGATCTCGCGGTGGACGAAGATGCGCTGCGTCGACACGCAGACCTGGCCTGCATGGTAGTAGCCGCCCTTCACCAGCGGCTCGATGATCTTGTCGAGATCGGCGCTGCGGTCGACGATCGCCGGCGCGGCCCCGCCATGCTCCAGCGCCGAGCGCGCGCCATGCGCCAGCTTCGAATGCAGGTACCAGCCGACCTTGGCCGAGCCGATGAAGCTGAGGAAGGCGATCCGCCGGTCTGTGGCGAGCTTTTCGGCCAGCTCCGTGCTTTCGGGGATGAAGCTCTGGCACCAGGCCTCGGGCAGCCCCGCCTCATGCACCAGGGCGACGAAATCCCGGCAGGAGAGCGGCGTCGTGCCCGCCGGCTTGACGATCACCGGGCAGCCGGTGGCGATCGCCGGGACGACCTGGTGGACGATCAGGTTGAGCGGGTGATTGAAGGCCGAGATCGCCGCGACGATGCCGATCGGCTCCTTGGTGGTGAAGGCCCAGCGATTGGCCGCGGCCGGCGACAGCCCCATGGGGATCTCGCGGCCGGCGAAGTTGCGCAGCTCCTCGACGGCGTTGTGGATGCCGTCGATGGCCCGGGTCGTCTCGACGATGGCATCGGTGAGCGGCTTGCCACCCTCGCGGGCGATCTGGCGGGCGAAATGATCGCGTTTGCCGTCCAGCAGGCCGGCTAGCCGGCGCAGGATTGCCATGCGCTCATGCGGCTTCAGCCAGCCTTCGCGATCCCGGAACACCTTCTCGGCGGCCTGGAGCTTGGCCTCGAGCGCTGCCGCGTCGTCGGTCGCGATCTCCTCGATGGGCGCGCGATCATAAGCCTGAACCACCTGCAGCATGGCATGTCCCTTCCTTCCAGCCACAGCCCTCATACTGAGGAGCCGCGATAGCGGCGTCTCGAAGGATGGTTCCAGAGAGCACTGGAGCATCCTTCGAGACGCCATTTCAGATGAAATGGCTCCTCAGGACGAGGGCTGGAGATACGGATTTGCTCCGGCTCAAGCCAACTCGACATCCGGCGAACGGTTGCGCAGTTCCTCGACCAGCACGCGCGTATTTTCCGAATAGTCGATCGGAACCTCGACGAGATGGACGCCGCCGCCGGCGAAGGCCGCTTCCAGTGCCGGTACGAGGTCTTCGACCGCGCCGACGCTTGAGCCCTTGGCGCCATAGGCCTGCGCATAGCGGACGAAATCGGGGTTGCCGAAGCTCATCCCGTAATCCGGGAAGCCGTCGACCGCCTGCTTCCAGCGGATCATGCCATAGGCGCTGTCGTTCAGGATCACCACGACGAGGTTGAGACCGAGCCGGACGGCGGTCTCCATCTCCTGCGAGTTCATCATGAAGCCGCCATCGCCGCAGACCGCCATCACCCGGCGGCCGGGGTGGAGCATCGCCGCCATCATCGCCGAGGGCAGGCCGGCCCCCATCGTCGCCAGCGCGTTGTCGAGCAGCAGCGTGTTCGCGACATGGGTGCGGTAGTTCCGCGCGAACCAGATCTTGTACATGCCGTTGTCGAGGCAGACGATGCCGTCCTCCGGCATCACCTTGCGGATGTCGTGCACGATGCGCTGCGGCGTCGGCGGGAAGCGGTCTTCCTCGGCGCGGTCGTTGATCCGCGCCAGGATCTTCTGGCGCAGCTCCAGCAGGTGCGGATCGGCGTCAAGCTTGCCGCCCAGCCTGTCGGCGAGCGCCGTGACGCTCGCGCCGATATCGCCGATGACCTCCGCGTCGGGATGGTAGACCTGCTCGACCGTGGCCGACTGGTAGCCGATATGGATCACCTTCGAGCCGCCGGCGCTCTTCATCAGGAAGGGCGGCTTCTCGACAGTGTCATGGCCGATCGAGATGATCAGATCGGCCTGCTCGACGGCGCGGTGGACATAATCGCCCTCGGAGAGGGCGGCGGTGCCCATATAGAGATTGGAGCCGCCGGTGACGGCGCCCTTGCCCATCTGGGTATTGAAGAAGGGCAGGCGCGCGCGGCGCACGAAGGCCGAGAGCGCCTCGACCAGGCGCGGGCGATTGCCGGCGGCGCCGATCATCACGAGCGGGCGCTTGGCGGCGAGGATCATCCCGGCGGCGCGGTCGAGCGCCGCGGGATCTGCAACCGGCCGCTCCAGCGGATGCACCGGGATCAGCGGGACATCGTCGATCTCCTCCGCCGCGATATCCTCGGGCAGCTCGAGATGCACCGGCCCCGGCCGCTCCTCCATAGCGACGCGGAAGGCATCTCGCACCACGGAGGGAATGCTGGCAGCGCTGACGATCTGCCGGGTCATCTTGGTCAGCGGCTTCATCGAGGCGACGACGTCGACGATCTGGAAGCGCGCCTGCTTGGCGGTCATGATCGCCTTCTGGCCGGTGATCAGGATCATCGGCATGGCGCCGAGATGGGCATAGGCCGCGCCGGTCGAGAAGTTCAGCGCGCCGGGGCCGAGCGTCGCGATGCAAACCCCGGGCTTGCCCGTCAGCCTGCCATGCGTCGCCGCCATGAAGGCTGCGGCCTGCTCATGGCGCGTCAGCACCAGTTCGATCTTCGATGTCCGCAAGGATTCGACGACGTCGAGATTCTCTTCGCCCGGCACGCCGAATATGCGGTCGACGCCCTCGTTCTCGAGCGCCGCAACCAGAAGATCCGATCCCTTCTTCATCGTCCGTCGCCTTTCCGCCTAGCCTCGTCATCGGGAGGCTAGGCGCTTGCGCGGCGCAGGGAAAGCGCAATGCGTTCAGGGTTGCGCCCGGCGCGATTCAGCTCTTCCGGTGCCGGGGGAGCTTCGGTGCCGGGAGCCCCGCCGTGCAGGGCGTGCCGGAAAAGCGGACCGGGTGGCGCGGACTGATGATCGCGCCCTCGCTCGGATGGTGCGTTTCCTCGAAGAAGCCGACGGCACGCAGATGCGGGTCGTCGAGCAAATCTTCGATGCTGTTGACCGGCGCACACGGCACGTCGAGCGGCTGCAGCAGGGCGAGCCATTCCGCCGTCGGCAATGTCGCCAAGCACGAGGCCAGCCGGGCATAGAGCTCGTCGATCATCCCGGCCCGGGCCCTATCCGAACCGAGCGCTTCCTCGGCCGCCCAGTCGTCGCGGCCGGCAGCGCGGAAGAAGGCGCGCCAGTGAGCAGCCGTATAGGGCATGGCGGCGATGTAACCGTCCTGCGTCCGGTAGGGCCGCCGGTTCGGCGAGAGCGTGCGGCCATAGCCGCTTTCGCCAAGAGGGGGGCGGTAAGTCAGGCCGGAGAGATGCTCCACCGAAAGGAAGGAGACCATCGCCTCGAACATCGGCACCTCGATCGCCTGGCCGCGGCCCGAGCCAGCGCGATGGTAGAGCGCGGCATTGATCGCGCCGACCGCGAAGAGCGCCGTGGTTTTGTCCGCGACGATCGTCGGCGCATAGCGCGGCTCGCCGCCGACCCTCGCCTGCAGCCCGGCCCAGCCGGCGGCGGCCTGGACGATGTCGTCATAGGCTGGTCGATCCCGATAGGGGCCGTCCTGGCCGAAGCCGACGATAGCGCAGTAGATCAGGCGCGGATTGCGGGCGAGCAGCGCTTCCTGGCCGAGGCCGAGACGCAAGGCTGCCGCCATGCGCATACTGTGGACGAAGACGTCGGCGTCGGCGATCAGCCCGAGCAGTTCCGCCAGCGCCGCAGGGTCCTTCAGGTCGAGGATCAGGCTGCGCTTGTTGCGGTTGCAGTTGAGGAAGGTGGCGCCCATTCCCGGTGACCGGCCCGGCCCCGGAGCGCGCATGATGTCGCCCGTTGGCGGCTCGATCTTGATGATCTCGGCCCCCATCTCGCCCAGCATCTGGGTCGCATAGGGGCCGGCAATCACCGTGCTCAGGTCGACGACCCTGACACCGTCCAGTGGTCCGGCCATGCGGAGCGCTCCTTCGTCTCGGCGGGCGGTCAAGCCGCCATCTGCCGGCAGCGCGACACCGGGCATGGAAGAGGCAACGTCCGAGGCCAGCCAAAGGACAGCATGCGCCGCATTCCTGGCCTTGCACAACTGTCCAACCGCGACGGAGCGGCACGCGACGATGGCCGGGATCTCCGGAGAACCCGGCTGGCCGCATCCAGGTGCCTTCAATCCGGCCCGTACCGCCACCGATGCCGGGCTGTCGACCTACGAAGCCTAAGGCAGGTCGCGCCCAGTGGGTGTTCATCCACGCCGCGGCGGGATAGCCCTCACTGTGCCAGGAAGCCGCCATCGACCGGCAGGACATGGCCGGTGATCATCGCGGCTGCCGGACTGGCGAGGAAGAGGATCGCGTTCGCCACCTCCTCGGGCTGGGCCAGCCGCCCGATCGGCGTCAGGCGCTCGACTGCAGAAACGAATTCCGGGTTGTCCTTGAGCGCCGCGATGAAGTCGGTCTCGACCCAGGTCGGCGCGACTGCGTTGACGCGCACGCCGCGCCGCGCCCATTCGACGGCGAGCGCGCGGGTCATGTTCACCACCGCGCCCTTGGTCGTCTGGTAGGAGATGTTGGGATAGAGCCCGCCGCCCGACAGGCCCATGATCGAAGCGACGTTGACGATCGCTCCCGCGCCCTGTGCCGTCATCACGCGGCCGGCAGCCCGCGCGCACAGGAAAGCGCCGGTCATGTTGACGTCGACGACACGCTGCCAGTCGGCGAGCGAAAGCTCTGTCGTGGGCCGCCTGATCGCGACGCCGGCATTGTTGACGAGGATGTCGATGCGGCCGTGCTCGCGGGCGATATCCTCGAAGACCGCATCGACCTCCGCTTCCTGGGTGACGTCGAGCTGGCGTGCCGACGCGCCGGCTCCGAGCGCCTCTGCCGCCTGGTTTGCGGCATTGCCGTCGCGGTCGAGCAGGATGGGCCGTGCTCCAGCACCGGCGAGCGCCTCGGCCGTAGCCAGGCCGATTCCGCGCGCGCCGCCGGTGATCACGGCGACGGCATCGTCGATGCAAAAAGAACCCATGGATCTGCTCATGCGATCTACTAACCTTCATTACTAAGATACTTGGTTAATGGTCGCGCTTCTTGTGCGGCCATTGCAATATGGTGCGTTGGAATTTCAGGGGATTGCGCTGCGAGGTCGCGGTGCTCCGGAACGTCCAGGCCTGGTGGGCCCATAAGCTTTTCAGAAGCTGGACTTGCCGGCACCACTGTCAATTCGGTCCGTCTGGCGGCAATACCGATCATATCGGGCTCGAAAGGGCCGCGAAATCGCCGACGTGCCAGCCGAGGCGATCTTCAAGCTTCGGCTCGGTCAGGGGTATTCCGGCGCGCCGGAGCCGAGCAGCTGTTAATGATCTGGATGGGCGGTGCGGCAACGGCAACGCAAAGGCTCGCGGGGCAGCCGATTGGAGCATCGACAGGGCGTGCAACTACCCCGAAAGTCCCTGTGAGTGGGAAGGGTAGCGGACCTAGCGCATTTTTTTTCTGCGCTATAAGATCAGAAGATATTGATATCGCGGCGATTTCCCGATTTTGATGATGCTGGGCTCCCGGGTGGTGCTCAGGCTCCTAAGAGGTACCCCGTTCGAGGTGGGTCAAGGGGCGCTGATGAAATTCCTCGGTAACACATGTCGATTGCTCAAAATCTGAAATATATGTCCAACTCCCTTTGGCGAATGTCAGATTCTTACCATTTCATTGCAGCATGCGAACGAAGACATGGATTTTTAATTGGAATTAAATTGGTATTTATTTTTAGTTCGATTTGGGACTTTGGTCGCGCCTGCTCGCAACTGTAGTTTGTATTTGCCTGCAGTTCCAATGTTGTTCCTTTGAGATGGTTTAATCAATGCAAATTAAACGTTAATGTTTTAATCAAATTTTCGTGTGCAGACTGTCGATAGCTTGTCATGCCGCACCGGAATGGGTATTCTATTATAGTTATACAATAGGATAACTGCCTATGAATACCTTCGAAGAACAAGATGCGGTAGACAAAGGGGCCTTCTATGAGTGGGGTAAGTACTGCATTTATCGATCGGTGCGCTCTCTTTTCTGAAGGTGTACGCGAGATACTTGGCAATCGTGGCTTCGACATCGTTGCTTCGGCAAGCGATTTCGATGATTTTTCTGAAAGGTGGAAGGATTCTGGCAGTATTTCTTTGATCATAGTTTGTATCAATGATGATTATGAATTAATGGAAAGGAATATTGTAAGCTTCAAGAAATTATTCCCGGAAGCAAAAATGGTCATGCTTTCGGATAATTATAACATAAGACAAGTTCAGCTTGCCTTCAGGCTTTCCGTGTCTGGCTATCTCCTCAAGCGGATCAATTTCGTGACGCTTGTGAAGTCGCTTGAGCTTGTCATGCTCGGAGAGAGCCTGTTCCCGGCTGATGTCCTGACCGAGATCGGCAAGGAACACGGTGTCGATATTCAGGTCGAAAAGGAGGTGATCGCGTATTCGCCGCCGCCTTCGAACTCTGGTCGAGGTCTGTCTGCTCGCGAAATGCAGATCCTGAAATGCCTGATCCAGGGCGATTCCAACAAGGTGATAGCGCGGCGCCTGGCGATCGGCGAGGCGACGGTCAAGGTCCATATCAAAGCGATCCTGCGCAAGATCAGGGTCCAGAACCGGACGCAGGCTGCGATCTGGGCGGTCAATCATCTCGAGGCGCCGCCGCCCGCGGAGTTGAACGGGATCGTGCATGGCGGTGATGCGATCATCGGCGCTGCCACCTAGGCTGCTGGGCTGACGGGCCGTCTGCGGCTCATTTCGCGAGATAGAGCTTTCGAAGCTGTGCGGAGATCGGCGTCCAGTCGCCGATCTGCGTGGCCATTGCATGGGCCCCGAGCATCATGCTCCGCCAGCTTTCTTCGGACAGCAGCGCGGCCTTGTGGAAGGCTTCCGCGACGGCGTTTGCCGTGAGATCGCGCATGACGAGCCCGGCATTCGCACTGGCGACCTGCTCCGCGAGCCCGGTCTCTTGAGAGACCACCAATGGCAGGCCGGCCAATGCGGCTTCCAGAGCTGCGATCGGGACACCATCGAAGCGCGAAGGCTGCACGAAGAAGTGCCAGCCGGCCATCTTCCTGTGTTTCTCCTCTCCGAAGCATGGCCCCTGGATCTCGATCGCATCGTTGATGTCGAGTGTCGCGGCCATCGCGGCAAGCACGTCCCGCGACGGTCCGGTGCCGATCAGGACGAGCCGCCCGCGGCCGCCTTGCCTGCGATAGAGGGCAAAGCCTTCGACCAGGAGGTCGAGTCCCTTGTGCTGGATCTCGTAACGGCCGCAGAAGCCGAACACCGGGAAGTCGGTGAAGTCGACATTGCGGGCAGGCCGTCGCGGAATGCCGTCGAACACGCTGGAATAGGCGGCGTTCGGCACGACATGAACGCGCGCGGCCGGGGCGAGCCTGGCGATGATGCGGGCTTCCGCCGCGGAGACCGCCTGGACGAAGCGCGCCTGCTCGAGTGCCCGTCGTTCGAACAGGCGCAGATAGGCGGCCGTTCGCCAGTTGGCGATCGAGCCGTTCGGCGCGAAGACATGCGAATAGCGGCCGTGCACGGTGACGCCGAAGCGCAGCCCTCGTCGGGATAGTGCCGAGGCCAGCGAGGGCAGCAGCACCTGCCGGGCCGTATGGATATGGAAGACCGTGCCTGGGCCGGCGCCCGCCGCCATCGCTTCGATGATCGGCTCCGCCAGCCCGTAGACGTGTCCCACCAGCCGCCTTCCGTCGAGCGGAAGGATCAGCGTCGGCAGGTCGACCGCCTCTCCACCGCCATCCTGGTCGGGGCTGCGCAGGAAGAGGATCTTGGCAAGATCGCCGGCGGCGAGCTGCTCGCGCACCATCCTGCGCACGACATGGTGGACGCCGTTGGCGGCGGAGGGATGCGGGCCGGCGTCGTCGATCACGACATGCCTGATGTCGAGGCTTTCGCGCGGCATGGCGAGCGATACCGGACTCGTGGCCTCAGGCAGCAGAAGGTCGGCCATGGGCGATCATCCTCGTCAGGAACCAGTGCGCGGTCAAAAGGCGGACCAGATTCGAACCGCCGAGCGCAAAGCAGGCGCCGGCCAGCCCGTATTGCTGGGTCAGTGGCAGGAACAGGGCAGCGGCGGCGAGCGTGCCGGCGGCGCTGACGAGCAGCGCCAGCCGGGCGGCGTCGACGCCATGCATGAAGGAACAGACCATGTCGGCCGAGTAGCCGAGCAGCCAACTAATCGCGAGGATGCGGATCGGCAAAGCAAGGCCGAGATAGCTTGAATCCGCGCCATAGAGCAGCAGCAGGACGAAGTCCGGAGCCGCCAGCAGCACCGCATAGCAAGGCAGCAGCGGCAGCGTGCCGATCAGCGCATAGTCCCGTGCGGCCTTCCAGGCGGCCCGGTAGCCTTCGCGGGACTTTCGGGCGGCCGCCTGCGGGATGACGTTGCACAGGCCGAGCAGGATCGGGTTGGCGAGGTTCACCACGTTCAGCGCGGCCTGGAAGGCTGCGGTCGAGGCCGCGCCGAACATCGCGGTCAGCCCCCAGAGGAAGAGCTGGATCCGCAGCGCGCCGACGAAGTTGTTGGCGAGCGACCAGCGCCCGAGCGACCAGAATTCGCTGAAGGTCGGTCGCAGCGTCCCGGCCGCCGGTCGCTCGGCGCGTACGAGGCGGGACGAGACCAGGAGCGCCACGCCCGATGCCGCGGCCATGCAGAAAAAGACGCTCGGCAACGTCAGCGTGCCCTGCTGCAGCAGGAACAGCACGGCCAGCGGCGCGCCGAGATAGGCGATGCTGTCGCCGGCGAGGGCGTCGCGATGCCGGAACTCGGCGAACAGGATGCGGCGCAGCGCTTCCTGCCCCTGCCAGATTACGAGGTGGAGCGAGACCGGCAGGGCAAGGTCTGCGCGCCCCATGATGGCGAGGCCGAGGGCGAGCAGCAAAGCTGCCGGCAGCAGCAGCATGGGCAGCAATGCGAGACTGCGCCCGGCCAGCGCCGCGCGTTCCTCCTCGGGCAATCGCGCGATCCGGATCGACATCGGATAGAAGATCACCGAGCTGATCGAGAGCTGGATCATCAGCAGGATGCCGAAGATCAGCGCGAAGACACCGTATTCGACCGGCGCGATATGGCGCGCCAGCACGATGTTGAGCAGGAAGGCGCCGAGGCTGACGACGCCCTGGTCGATCAACGTCCAGGAAGCATGGCGTAGCAAGGGCTCAGCTCGCTTTGGCCAGGGCTGTGGGAGGCTCGGGCGCTGCAGGGGCCGAGGCCCGGGCGGCTTCGCCCGCACGACAAAGGTCGCCATAGGCCCAGCGCAGATAGGCGCCCGTGACCGCCATCCCTTCGGCGAAGCCATGGCGCGGCCGGTAGCCGAGCAGGCGCGCCGCCTTGTCGTTGCTCGCATAGGCCTGGGATTCATAGAGGGCGAGCGCGCGCGGATCGGGTAGGTGACGCAGGCCGAAGCGCCGGCCGCCGCCGCCGCCGAAATAGGCCTTGGTGACGAGCTTGTGGAGGCCTGGCGGCAAGGCGTCATAGCCCGCCTGCAGCGCCTGGCGGGCCGGCGGCCAGCGGACGATGATCTGGACCAGGCGCTTCGGATTGGCGAGCACCGCCTTTATGTCGCGCACCACACCGCTGTTCTCGCCCCGGATACGCGCGCTCGGCCAGTAGACCGGCGGCGGAACCTGGATCGCCTGTGCGATGGCGCCGAAGAACTTGCCCCAGCTCACCGGCTCCGGGCCGGAGATGATGAAGCGTTCACCGACCGCCTCCGGGCGTTGCGCGGCGAGCAGCATCGCGTCGATCAGGTCCTCGATGTAGACCGCGTTGCAGATGCCTTCTCCGGCATCGGGCAGGATGACGTCGCCGGTGATCAGCATCTGGGCCGGCGCGTCGGCCCAGGGCTTGGAGAACGGGCCATAGACCACGGCCGGCTGGATGATAGAGGCCGGCACGCCCTCCTCGCGGGCGGCTTTCAGCGTGCGCGCCTCGAGGTCGAGCTTGTTGCGGGCATAGGGCCAGGAGACATCGCCGTCGCGGGTCTCCTCGGTCAGCTTGCCGTCCGGAAACGGCTCATAGACCGAGAAGCTGCTGAGATAGACGAAGCCCTTGACCTTCTGCTTCACGGCGCCGGCGAGCAACTGCTCGAGCCCGTCGAGATTGGCCTTGCGGGAGCGGTGATCATAGGCGCAGTGGAAGACGTAATCGACGCCGTCGAAGGCCTGGGCCGCAGGCCCGGCTTCGCCGAGCTTTCCGTTGACGATCTCGACCGGAAGCCGGGCGAGGCGCGTCGCCTGCCCGTAGCTGCGCACGAGGCAACGCACCTTGACGCCCTGCTCGACCAGCCGCTCGGCGAGCCTGCCGCCGATGAAGCCCGCTGCGCCGGTAAGCAGCGCCGTGCTGCCGGCCGGCAGGCGGGGCATCTCATCCTTGTCCGCGGCTTTGGCCTCGGCGCGCCAGCCGAGCGTCAGCGGTTCACGGTTGGCATAGCAGCGCTCGATCAGTGCCACGGAGCGCGCGCCTTCGCTGCCGGGAATGCCGGCGGAGGCCTCGCCGGAGACGCTGCGGGCGAAATCGCGAAGCTCGGAGTCGAACAGCTCCGGGAAGAGCTGCAGCGGAAGGTCCGCCGCGGCTCGCCCTTCATGGCGGAAGGCGAGGGCGTTGGGGGAGCCGTCGAGGACGATGTTCTTGGAGAGGTGGACCTCGACGAAGCCGGTGCTGCCCTGGATCTGGATCGTGTCGCGCAGATCGCGCGTGCGGCTGAGCTCGATCGTCCCGGTGGCGCCCGAGGCCATCCGGCACTCGATCAGGCAATCCGCCTCGACGCCCTGGTCGGCATCGTCGCGGTAGCTCAGCGAGGCGACCTCGCCCAGCCACCAGAGCAGGAGATCGAGCGTGTGCGCGCCGGTGTCCATCAGCACGCCGCCGGCAGCGAGCTCACGGCGCAGCAGCGCGTCGGAGCTGGTCGCCCAGTTGAAGACGAAGCCTTCGCGGATGCTGAAGCTGCGGATCGTGCCGAGCGTGCCGGATTCGATCAGCGCCTTGAGCCAGCGCGCACCGAGCAGGTAGCGCCGCAGCAGCCCGACCCTGAGGGTAAGCCGGCGGGCATCGGCCTCGCGGATCATCGTCTCGCACTGCTCCGAGGTCACGGCGAGCGGCTTCTCCATGAAGAGATGCTTGCCGGCCTTGAGCAGCTCGATCCCCATCGGGCCGTGGAAGACATGCGGCACGGCGACGATTGCCGCATCGAACTTGTCGGCGGCCTCGCGCCAGTCGGCGACGCGGACGACGTCGCGGCCGTGCCGGCCGAGCTTGCCGGCGAGCAAGGCGAGCCGCTCCGGCGAACGGTCGACCAGCACCGAAGGCTGCCAGCCGGCGCGGCGCAGCGCCGGCAGGATGTGATGGTCGACGACCGCGCCGCAGCCGATGATGGCCAGACGCTGGGGGATGCCAGAGCTCATGCTCGCGTTCCTCGCTGAAGCGGATGGAGTGTGGAGACGTTGGACCAGTCGGCGGCGCGCGCCTGCGCGGGTGCCTCGAGTGCCTTTTCGTATTCGGCGAAGGCCCGCTTGGCCGCGTTCTCCCAGGTGAAATGCCGGGCGACCCGCGCCCTGGCGTGTTGTCCCATTTTCGGGAGCATGTCGGATCGGGCGGCCAGCGCGGCGACCGCGTCGCGCAGCTGGCGTGCATCGCCGGGCTCGACCAGCTGGCCGCTGGCCTGATCGAGCTGGTGCGGAATGCCGCCGACCCGCGAGGCCAGCACCGGCACGCCATGCGACATCGCTTCCAGCACGACCAGCGGGAAGGTGTCGGCGAGCGTCGGGAAGACGAAAAGGTCGGAGCGGCGGAACAGGGCCTGGACCTCGGCGTCCGACAGGCGCCCGGTCACGACGATCCGCTGGTCGGGCCGGCGTGTCGCCGAAGCGATTCCGTAGTCGATCTCGGGTCGCTTCTCGCCGCCGACGATCAGGGTGTAGGGGCAGTTCAGGCCGTCGAAGGCTTCCAGCAGGACCGGCAGGCCCTTGTTCGGCGTATGGTTCGCCAGGAACATGCAGGTCAGCTCGCCATTTCGCCGAGCCGGCACGCCGAGCCGGGTGCAGATGGCGGCGTCCTCGCCCGCATCGGACGTGCCGGGCATCGGCACGCCGTTCGGGACCACGGCGAAGCTCCCGGAAAAACCCATCGCCTCGACGATCTCGCGATCCGCCGGCGACAATCCGAGGATGGCTGCCGCCCCACGCACGGCCTGGTGGACCGGGCGCGTCACCAGCATCTGCCAGGCGAGGCGACGAAGCGGACCGAAACCGTAGATCCGGTTGCCATTGGCGATCTCGTTGAAGCCATGCGTGGAGACGACATAGGGAACGCCGACCTCGCGGCAGGTCCGGGCGATCCTGGCCATTTCCAGCGCCGGCATCGGATTGTGCAGGTGCACGAGGTCGAACTGCCCGGAGCGCACCATCGCCGGGATGTCGGAGCCGTAGAACAGGGTGCGATAGCGGTTCGGGACCCGGCTCCAGGGCAGTACCGGCGGCAAGCCCACCTTGACCGGCACGCGGCGGAGACCCGGAGCCTCCGCCTCGTACGTCTGCGCGCCCATCATGCTGGCGATGGTGATCTCGCAATGCCTGGCGAGCGCGGCACTGAGCTGCTCGGCGGCTCGGCCGGCACCGCTGACGCTGAGATGCGGCGGGGCGACGATCGCCGCCAGGACCTTGATCATTGGTATTTCTCCACCAGCGCGCTGGCGAGATCCGGAGCGCGCCAGAGGTCGCGCACCGCATCGTCGATGGTGAGGGCGGGGACCCAGCCGAAGCGCTGACGAATCTGTGTGGTGTCGGCGGCCAGGAACGGGCGGTCGACCGGCCGTACCCGGCTGCCATCCTGCTCCAGCTCGAACTCGACATCGGCGACGGCACGCAGCTTCTGCAGCACTTCCTCGACCGAATAGGGCTGCGACGTGCCGAGATTGACCGTGATCGTGCTTTCCGACTGCTGGCGCCGGGCGGTCGCGATGGTGGCGAAGCCCCGTGCCGCATCCTCGACATGGATGTAGTCGCGCTTCGGCCAGAGATTGCCGAGCCGGACCACCCTTCTGCCGGCCTTCAGCTGCGCGACGATTTCGGGCAGGAGATGCGGATTGGTCTCGCCGGGGCCGACCACATTGAACAGCCGGACGATGACCGCCGAGAGCGAGCGCTGCTGCGCGAGATAGCGCACGTACTGCTCGCCATGCAGCTTGTTCATTCCGTAGATGTCGTTCGGCTCCAGTGCCGCCGAGCCCTCGCAATGCGGCGCGAGGTCGGGCTTGTAGACGGCGCCGCTGCTCGCGAAGACGAAGCGCGTGCCCGGCTGCGCGGCGAGCAGGACGCTGACCAGTCCGAGCAGATTGGCCCGCAGCGCCAGCGCCGGGTCGTTCTCGCATTCCGGGATGTAGTGGATCGCCGCCAGATGGACGATGACGTCCGGGCGGAAGTCCCGGACGAGCCGCGCCATCGCCAGCTCGTCGGTGATGTCGAGCCGCTCGAAGCGGATGCGTTCGAGATCGGTCGGCGTGAAACGGAGCTCGCCATAGCGGAGATTGTCGACGACACAGACATCGTGCTTGTCGTAGAGCTGGCGGGTCAGCTGGCGGCCGACATAGCCGTTGCCGCCAGTAATGATGATACGATCGCGCAGGCCCAAGGTTGCCTCCCGGTATTCAGTCGAAGTCGGCGTAGTATTTGCGGATCTTGCGAGCCGATGGCGGGGCGCGGAAGCTTCGGAAGCTCTCGTAGCGCTCCATGTCGACCTGGGTCAGGATGACGCCGTGCACTCTGACCGCTCCGTCGTAGAGCCGCTTCATGGCTGCGGCGACGGTAGCCTTCGGCGTGTCGTGCCAGCGCGCCGCATGCAGGACGATGTCGGCGAACTGGGCGAGGATCAGCGCGTCCGCAGCGAGCAGCACCGGCGGCGCCTCGACCAGCACCACGTCGAAGGAAGAGCGCGCCTCGGTCACGAGGTCCGCGAGCGTCGCCGGCGAGAAGGCCGGACCGCTATCCGACAGGCCACCGCGCCGCTGCAGGATCGATAGGTGGCGCGACTCTCCGACCGCAGGGGGCGCGCGTCGGCGCAGCAGCGGGTTGCGTGCTGTGACCTCGGCCGGCGTCCATTGCCGGCCGCCTTCGAGCACCCGCTTTCGGGCCGCGCTGCCGGCGATGACGTCTTCCAGCGCCACCTTGCCGGTGCTGTCGATTTCGCTGCGCGGCGAGGCATCGACGATCAGCACGCGCCGCCCCATCTCGACCAGACAGTGGGCCATGTCGTGGAGTACTTGCGACTTGCCCTGCTCGGGAAGGGCCGAGGTCATCAGCACGACCTTGGCGCTGCCGGATTCGGCGAGGTGCTGGGAAGCGATGATCGCCCGCAGGGTTTCGCGCTGCGTTGCGGCGTTGACCCGGGCATCGCCCGGCTGCAGCGCCGGCAGCATGCCGATGCAGGGGCTGCCGGTCGTCGGCAGCACTTCCTCTTCCTTGCGGAAGCCGAGGTCCCGGCGCTCGAGCAGGAAGGTCAGCAGCCCGCCGAGCGCAGCGGCCCCGATCCCTGCGAGAGCGAGCGTCAGCCCTTTCTTCGGCCCGGTCGGCACCTGGTTCGGCTCGGCGGCGGCCATGATCTGAGCGGCCACCGGCTTCAGCTCCGCCAGGGCCCGCGCCTGCATATGGCCTTCGTTCAGGGTCTTGAGACGTTCGCGGAGGGCGTCGGCCCGGCCCTGCAGGGTCCGCAGCTCGGCCTCTCTCCCCCGCGTGTCGATCAGCGTCGACTTGGCCTTGCTGGCCCCGGCCTCGATCTCCTCCTCGACCCGCTTTGCGCTCTTCACGTCTTCGGCGATCGTCGCCAGGGCGTTCGTGACCTCGGTCTGAAGGCGCGCTTCCGCCTCCTGCTGCAGGGTGCGCGCCTGGATCACCGACGGGTGGCGTTCGCCGGTAGCGGCGGCCAGCGTGCTCACCTGGCGGCGGGCCGCCTCGCGGCTTTCGATGAGCCGCTGGATCTGGGGCAGCGCGGCGATGTCCGCCGGGATGTTGCCCTCGGCGACGGCCTGCTTGGCGCGCTGCAGCCGCGACTCTTCGTTCACCCGGGCGAGTGTTGCCGCGCTCGCCTGGCTGGAGATTTCGCGCATCCTCTGCTGGAGCAGTGCCGCGCCCTCGGTGCCGGTCTCGACGATGCCCGAGCTGCGCCGATATTCGGCGGCGGACCATTCGGCCTGTTCGAGGCTCTTCCTGGTGACCTCGATCTGATCCGAATACCACTCGGCGGCCCGGCGCGACGAGGCCGAGCTCGTCTCGCCGCGGTTGGCAAGGTAGGTGTCGGCGAAACGGTTCGCGATCTCCGCCGCCTTGTCCGGGGAGCCGGCGGTGTAGCCGATCTCGATCAGATAGGAGCGGCTGTCGTTCCTGACCGTGAGATTGCGCATCAGCTCCTGGATCTGGGCCTCCCGCTGGGCCGGGCTGGGAGCGATATCGCTGGGCCGGGCGTCGGGCTTCGCGGCTTCCTCGGCCGCCAGCTGTTCGGCGACCTGGCGCGTGATCGTGCGTGAGCGCACGAACCGCGCCTCCGTCTCGACGAGCGCGCTTGCATCGAGCGGCAGGCCCGCGCTGCGTCGCCCGCCGGCCGGATCGTCCCGGCTGAAATCGATCTGGACGAGGGCCGTGGCGGTGTAGCGCTTCGCGCTCAGCAGGACGAAGACTGCCGCGCCGAGCAATGCCAGCACGATCAGGCCCGCGATCATCCGCCGGCGGCGCCACAGGGCGAGGCCGGCCTCGTATCCGACATGTTCGAAATGTCGGGGCGCACCGTCTTCCAGCCTGATCGGATTCTGGAATGCCCAGTTCATGACCTTGACGCGGCCTTCTGAGGGGGAAGCGGTGCGCTTGCCTGGGTTGATCGGAGTGGGTTGCATCGCCTTTGTCTTGTTTCGTCGCGGGGCGGGCGGATCGAGCTGGGCTTCGCCGTTCGCTTCGCTGAGGCAGGTCGGCCGAGGGCGGCGGCGCGCCCGTGTTCAGGCGCGCTGATAGATGTCCTCAAGGCGGACGATGTCGTCCTCGCCGAGATAATCGCCGCACTGAACCTCGACGAGCTCGACCGGCGTGTTGCCGGGGTTCTCGAGGCGGTGGACGGCGCCGAGCGGGATGTGTGCGTGCTCGTTCGGGGTCAGCAGGCTGACCTTGTCGCCGACGGTCACCTGCGCCGTGCCGCGGACCACGACCCAGTGCTCGGCGCGATGCCCGTGCTTCTGCAGGGAGAGGCGCCCCTTCGGATTGACGACGATACGCTTGACCTGGAAGTCGTCGCCAAAATCGGTGACCTGGTACCAGCCCCAGGGGCGGTAGACCTTGCAATGGGTGTCGGCCTCCTGCCGACCGGTGCGGCGCAGGCCCTCGACGATCTGCTTGACCTCGCCGCTGCGGTGGCGGTCGGTCACGAGGATCGCGTCCTTGTTCACGATGACGATCAGATCCTCGACGCCGTGCACCGAGGTCAGCGGCCCGTCGCTGGAGACATAGCAACGCTGGGCGTCCGAGAGGACGACCTCGCCTCGGCTGACATTGCCGGCCCCGTCCTGGTCGCTGACCGACCAGAGCAGGTCCCAGTTGCCGACATCAGACCAGCCGCAGGCGAGCGGGACCACCGCCGCCCGCACCGTCCGCTCCATGATGGCGTAGTCGATCGAGAGCTGCTCGGCTTCGGCATAGGCGGCGGCGTCGAGCGCGACGACGCCCGGCGACGCCTTGGCCCGCTCCGCGGCGAGCGTGACCGCCGCCGAGCTCGTCGGCTGGTGCAGCGCATACTCCTCGAGCAAAGTCCGGGCGCTGGCCATGAAGTTGCCGGAGTTCCACAGCAACCCGTCCATCACATAGTGCCGGGCCCGCTCGGCATCCGGCTTTTCGACGAAGCGGCGGACGGCGCGGGCGCCATTCGCCAGCATCTCGCCCGCTTCGATATAGCCGTAGCCGGTGGCGGGATCGGTCGGCCTGATGCCGAAGGTCACCAGCCAGCCGGCCTTAGCGGCGGGCAGCCCGGCTAGCACGGCGGTACGGAACGCCTCGCCATCACGGACCTGGTGGTCCGAGGCCAGGACCAGCAGGGGCACGTCGGGGTCGAGCTGGCCTGCGACGGCTGCGGCGGCCACGATCGCGGGAGCGGTGTCCCGCCGGGCGGGTTCGAGGACAAAATCAGCCAGAATGTCGATCTCGGCGAGCTGCTGCTCGGCGATGAAGCGATAGGCCTGATTGGTGATGATGAGCGGCCTGCCGAATTCCGGCCCGGAGACCCGCAGCAGCGTCTGCTGGAAGATCGAGTAGCCTCCGACCCGCAAGGCGAACTGCTTCGGGTAGGATTCGCGCGACATCGGCCAGAGGCGCGTCCCCGCGCCGCCACACAGGATCAAGGGCCGGATTGGGCAGCTCATGTTTTGCTCCAGGTTCGGTGGCGGCGGAGAAGGGGTCGTCAACGCATTGCGGCGGCGGTTGGCGGCAACGCTGCATCGGTCTCGCGCTGGCGCTCGACCCGCAGGATGTCGCCCGGCGCGAGCAGGGCGCCTTCTGCGATCGGGAAGGTCTCGCTGCCCTGATCGGTCTGGCGCGTCACGAACAGGGAGCGCCGCGGCGGTCCGCTGGCCTCTTCGGCGAAGCCGATCTGGCGCAGCCGGAGCTCGCGGGTGAGACGTGCCGCCGGTAGTGCGGCCTCCACCTCGGCGAGGCGCTGCACGCCGTCCTGCATCTCGGTCCAGACGCGGCGCTGGAAGGCTTCGCGCACTTCCCGGATCCGCAGGCCGAGTTCACCCTGTGCGATTGCGATGTTCGACATGTCGGCGTTGAAGCGCGCGATATTGCCGCGGTTGCGCGCTTCCTCGCGCTGCAGCTCGATTCCGGTATAGCGCCGCGCCAGCCCCGAGCTGAGCAGGGCGTTGTAGTCGACGAGATGCTGCTGGATCAGCTCGAGCTGGCGCTTCTCGGCATTGAGCTGCTCCTGCACATAGCGCTTGTTCTCCAGAAGCTTCGGCTCCTGCTGTTGCAGCATCTCGACCTGCTGCTGCAGGGCGGAGGTCTGGAAGGCATGGAGCTGCGCCTCGCTGGTCTTCAGCTGCGCGGTGAATTCCTCCATGCCCCGGCCGCTCTCCAGGCCGCCGAAATCCGGCTCGCGGCCGTCGCGCTGGGCTTCGAGGCGAATACGGCGCGCGGTCAGGGTAAGCCGGCTCGCCTCCAGGCTTTTGACGCGCTCGTCGGCCTGGACGAAATCGGTCCGCAGCGCGGCCCGGGCCTGTTCCTCGGGCACGGTGAAGCCGCCGGCCAGCGCGACGGCGCCGAGCACCGAAACGCCGTGGCGATAGGGGTAGACGCCGGCGGTACGGACATCGCCGACGACGTAGATCGGGCGTGGCTCGGTGAGCTTCACGGAGACGACCGGGTTCTGCAGATAGCCGTCGGCCAGGCTCTTCGCGACGCGCTGCTCGATTTCCTTCAGCGTCAGGCCGCGCACCGATATCGATCCGACCAGCGGCACGGCGATGCTGTGCGTGGCATCGATCATCGTCTCGCCGGACATGTCGGCCTGGCCGAAGACGGTGATGCCGATCCGGTCCCCCGGCGCGACGCGGTAGGCGGTGGCTTCGGTCGCTCTCACGGGAGATGCCTGGAGCGCGATCGCACAGAATGCCGCCAACCAGGTCAGTTGCCGCGTCCCATTACGCCTCTGCGGACCGTGCCCGGGCGCTCTCGGCATGGCTGCCGGTGCGATCTTCTGGGAGACGGACATCGCTCCACCCTTCCTGGCTCGGCCTCTTCCTCGATGCCTTCGCACCCGGCCGGCGAGGTCGTCGTTCCCGGCCGGAAGAAGCAGGCATGGCAGACAGGCTAGAGCACCGCGCCGCTTTCGATCGGGCGCATTCGGGCGAAGAGGAGGGCGCGAAAGGGCTACCCCGCGGCCGTCAATATTTAAATTGCTGAATATGTTCGGTTATTTTTGGAATTTGCTGATGAAGAAGCGCCTCGCGGCCAGCACAGGCAGCCGTCGCAAACGAGGATTTCGCCGGCGGTTAATCGCCACGCCTCCCCCCAATGGGCTGCCACTTTCCAAGCGGTGCGATGAGGTACCTCCCAAGATGAGAGCGGCCTGTCGAGGATGCTCCAAAATAGCAATTGTGGCGGCACGCAATTATAAATACTTAGCAATCTGATAATGTAAGTAAAAATTCAAAATCGATACGGGGCGAAAAGAAGTCATTCTCGACGCATAAAAATACAAGATCAGGAATGACTGTTCTCTTAAGTGCGGCTGATCTCATCAGAGTATGCAATCCGGAGAGTAGAATGAAACGGGTTATGGTTTCCGGCGGCGCCGGCTTTCTCGGATCTCATCTTTGCAGGAAATTGCTGGCTCAGGGGAATGAGGTCGTATGCGTCGATAATTATTTCACTGGGACGCGTGCAAACATATCAGAGTTGCTTGAAAACAAGAACTTCGACGTTCTTCGGCATGACGTAACTTTCCCGCTCTATGTCGAAGTCGATGAGATTTATAATCTCGCCTGTCCGGCCTCACCGATCCACTATCAGCATGATCCGGTCCAGACGACCAAGACGAGCGTCATGGGCGCGATCAACATGCTCGGCCTCGCCAAGCGTCTGCGCAGTCGTATCCTTCAGGCTTCGACCAGCGAAGTCTATGGCGATCCGGAGGTGCATCCCCAGCGCGAAGACTATCGCGGGCTGGTGAACATCAATGGGCCGCGGGCCTGCTACGACGAAGGCAAGCGCTGCGCCGAAACCCTGTTCTACGATTATCAGCGCCAGCACGGCATCGGTATCAGGGTCGCCCGGATCTTCAACACCTACGGTCCTCGCATGCACCCGCAGGACGGCCGCGTGGTCTCCAACTTCATTATCCAGGCGCTGCGCAACGAGCCGATCACGCTCTATGGCGACGGCAGCCAGACCCGCTCCTTCTGCTATGTCGACGATCTCGTCGACGGGCTCGTCCGCCTGATGAACGTCGATGGCGACGTGATCGGGCCGGTCAACCTCGGCAACCCGCACGAGATCAGCGTGCGCGAACTCGCCGAGACGGTGATCGAGCTGACCGGCTCGCGCTCGGTGCTCGATTTCCGCCCGCTTCCTGCCGATGATCCGCGCCAGCGCTGCCCCGATATCGGACGCGCTTCCGAGTTGCTGCATTGGAAGCCGCGGGTCGAACTGCGGGACGGCCTCTCGCGCACGATCGCCTATTTCGACGAGCTCCTGGCCAGGGAGCCGGCTCCCCCGCAATCGCTGGAGCTGAAGGTGGTGGCATGAACGCGCCGATCTCCCGCCCCCAGCTGTCGCGTGTCGACATCCTCGGTGTCCGCGTCGCCGCCATCGACCTGCCCAAGGCGCTCGACACGATCGAGTCGTGGATCGCTGCCGGCAAGCACCATTATGTCTGCATCACCGGCGCCCATGGCGTGATGGAGAGCCGGCGCGACCCCGTCCTGCGGGCGATCCACAACAAGGCCGGCATGGCGACGCCGGACGGCATGCCGCTGGTCTGGGTCTCGCGCCTGCTCGGCCACGCCGACACCAAGCGGGTCTACGGCCCGGATCTGATGCGGGCGCTCAGCGCGCTTTCGGCCAAGCGCGGCTACCGGCAGTTCTACTATGGTGGCGACAAGGGCGTCGCCGACCAACTCGCCGCCGTCCTGAAGCGCGATTGCCCGGGCCTCGTCGTCGCCGGGACGCTCTGCCCGCCCTTCCGCCCGCTGACCAGCGAGGAGGATGACGACGTCGTCGCGCAGATCAATGCGGCCAAGCCCGACATCGTCTGGGTCGGGCTGAGCACCCCGAAACAGGAGTACTGGATGGCGAGCCATAGTGCGCGCCTCGATGCTCCCGTGCTGATCGGTGTCGGCGCCGCCTTCGATTTCCTCGCCGGCCGCAAGGCCCAGGCCCCGCTCTGGATGCAGCGCAACGGCCTGGAATGGTTCTTCCGGCTCTGCCAGGAACCGCGCCGCCTCGGCAGTCGCTATCTGCGCATCGTTCCGGGCTTCCTCACGGCCGTCGCCGGCGATCTCGTCCGGCGTTCGGCGACCACCGTCTGGCTCGGCACGAGACGGCGTCTGCGCCGTCTCATCGCCGGCTGAACCTCACATCCCGTTTCTCATCCAGAGCTGGAGATCGACATGCCTGAAAAGATCGCACTGGTCACCGGCGCCGGCGGCTTCATCGGCCACCATCTCGTCTCGTATCTGGTCGCTCAGGGCCACAAGGTTCGCGGGGTCGACATCAAGGCGCCGGAGTACGAGGCGAGCAAGGCGCATGAGTTCGAGCTGCTCGATCTGCGCGTCCCCGGCAATTGCGAGAGAGCGGTCTCAGGGGTCGACGAGGTCTATCACCTCGCTGCCGATATGGGCGGGATCGGCTACATCACCTCGTCCCATGCCGCGATCACGCTGCACAACACGCTGATCAACGTGAACATGATCAAGTCGGCGCGGGAGGCCGACGTAAAGCGCTTCCTGTTCTCCTCCTCGGCCTGCATCTATCCGCAATATCTGCAGCACAAGCCCGATGTGACGCCGCTGCGTGAGGACGATGCCTTCCCGGCCGATCCGGAGGAAGGCTACGGGCTCGAGAAGCTCTATATGGAGAAGATGTGCCAGTACTTCTCGGAGGACTGGGGCTTCCCGACCCGCACCGTGCGTTTCCACAATGTCTACGGACCGCTCGGCACCTATGATGGCGGCCGCGAGAAGGCGCCGGCGGCGATCTGCCGGAAGGTCGCCCTGGCGGCCGACGGCTCCTCCATCGAGATCTGGGGCGATGGCCAGCAGACGCGCTCCTTCATGCATGTCGACGACTGCGTCGAGGGCATCTTCCGCATCATGCGGTCCGACTACGACCGGCCGCTGAATCTCGGCACGGACGAGCTCGTTTCCGTCGACCAGCTCGTCGACATGGTCTCCGAGATCGCCGGCAAGCGGCTCGTCAAGCGGCATGACCGCTCGCGTCCGCAAGGTGTCCGCGGGCGCAACAGCGACAATTCACGGCTGCGCGAAGTGCTCGGCTGGGAGCCCAGCATCCTGCTGAAGGATGGGCTGAAGCCGACCTATCGCTGGATCGCTGAGATGCTGGCGCGGAAGGCCGACGCGCCGCATGTGCAGGCGGCGGAATAGCGCTGCGGCAGACAAAGGGGAAGCGGGAGGGCGTGCATCATGCCTGTGGCCGTATCGCCGGCGGCTTCGCCGGAGCTGAGCGCGGCGCGCCTTCCGCCGGCTGCGCGCACGGAATGGCGCCGCGGCGCCTGGTCGCGACGCCGTAGCGTCGTGGTCGCGGCGCTGGTGACCGGCGACCTGATTGCCGTCGGCCTCGCCGCTGCGCTGGCCGCGCAGGTCGCGCCAGCGACGGGATGGGACGCCTGGGAATTTGGATCGGCCGCAGCCGTTCTGGTCGTGCCGCTGCACGCCTTGTTCGGCATATACGCTTGCTGGGGCCCTTGCCCGATCGATCGGCTGCGGCTGCGGGCCCAGGCGGCGCTGATGCTTGCCGTGATGGCGGCTCTGGCGCTGAGCATCTGGCATGCGCCAGAGAACCTGCTCGCCATCCTCTGCCTGGGCGCGGGGCTGTTCGTCATCGGCTACTACATGGAAGGGCTGGTCCGCCTGATGCTGATGCGCGCCGGCCTGTGGGGGGCGCCAACGGTCCTGGTCGGCTCCCCGGAGATCTGCGGCCCGATGGCCCGGCGCCTGCTGCGCGATCCGAAGCTGGGGCTGCGCCCGGTCGGGCTGATCAGCAACCGGCCTGATGGGGACGGTACCGAGAGCTTGCCGGTTCCGATCCTGGGCGGCCTCGCCGACCTGCCCCGGCTGTCCCAGATGGCTGAAGTCGCCATCGTGACGGCGGCCGATCTCGCGCCTGGCGAGGGCAGGGCTGCAATATCACTGTCCGATGTTCGCGCGCCGCACGTTGTCGTCTCCGAGAATGTCGGCGGGCTGCCGAATATCGGCCTGAACACCCGCAATCTCGGCGGGGCACTCGGTCTCGAAGTGCGCTTTGACCTGTTCAGGCCGGGGCATCTCGCGGTCAAGCGCTGGATCGACCTGGCGGTGACCGTGCCCGTGCTGACGCTGGCCGCTCCTCTGATCCTGCTTCTCGCTCTCGCGGTGAAGATCGCCGATCCCGGCTCCGCCTTCTATCGGCAGCGCCGGGTCGGGCGCGACGGCCGCGAACTGCACGTCCTGAAGCTGCGCACCATGTATGCCGATGCAGAAACCCGCCTCCAGGAGCATCTGGAGCGGAACCCGGCGGCGCGGGCCGAATGGGAGCGCTTCTTCAAGCTCAAGGACGATCCGCGGATTCTGCCGGTGATCGGGCACTTCCTGCGCCGCTCCAGCCTCGACGAACTGCCGCAGCTCTGGAACATCGTTCGCGGCGGCATGAGCCTGGTCGGGCCGCGGCCTTTCCCCGACTATCACATGGCGAGCTTCGATCCGGGCTTCCAGTCGGTCCGCGTCAGCGTCCCACCCGGCCTGACCGGCCTGTGGCAGGTCAGCTCGCGCAGTGGCGGCGACCTCGAAGTGCAGCAGGAGGAGGACCTGTTCTACATCCGGAACTGGTCGCTCTGGCTCGACATCTACATCCTGCTCGAGACCTTCCCGGCGGTGCTGACCTCGCGAGGCGCGCGCTAGCGCGGGAGCTAGAAGAAGACGATGGCCCTCCGCGATGGCTGGAGCCCGGCAAAGTCGCCGGGAGCGGAGGAAAGCAACGATGCGGAGAACCGGCTGACATGGCTGCCTGGACGGCAGCGTTCCGAAGTTTTCGCTCCGGAGCGCCGCTTGCCGGAAGGCGGAAATGAAAGCCAGGGCGCCCGGCCCCGACGGGCTGGCCCGGCGGGGGACAGAGCGGTGCAACCGTCGAGACGTCTGGAACTGCAATGGCTGCGCGCCTTCGCCGCGAGCGAGGTCGTGCTCTGTCATTCCGACCTGCTGACCAAGCACTTCTCTGATTTCGCGATCGCCCGGTCCTGGTATCAGCCGTTCTCGGCGCTGGGCGTCGAGCTCTTCTTCATCGTCTCCGGCTATGTCATCGCCATGCGGGTCGGCACCAAGGACACGGGCGGCTCCTTCTTCGCCGCGCGCGTGCTGCGGCTGCTGCCGATGTACTGGCTCTTCACCAGCATCGTGGTTGCGGTCTACCTCGTTAAGCCTGCTTGGCACCTGATGGGCTTCAGTCCCGATCCGATCAGCATGGCGAAAACCTATCTGATCTTGCCGCAGCAGGGATTCCCGATCCTCGGCGTGGGTTGGACGCTCGAGCATGAAGTCCTGTTCTATCTCGGCGTGGCGCTGATGCTGGCGACCGTCGGCTCCGGCCGCGGCGCGCGGCTCGGCCTCGCCTGGCTGCTGACGGGGCTCGGTGCGATCGGGCTGGCGCTCGGCTCGCCGGCCGGGCCGATCGCCGGCGGCGGCACGCTGGGCGCCGCCTTCCTGACCCATGTCTTCAACCCGTTCATGCTGGCCTTCGCCCTGGGCTGGCTGGTGCGCGAGCTCGAAGGGCGCAAGCCTGCCGAATTGGCCTTGCAGCTGTTGCCGCTGACCCTGCTCCTGCTCTGGGCCGCCTGGGAGGCACCTGCCGGCAAGCTGATGCCGCTTTGGCGTATCGCCGCCGCCGGCCTCGTCTTCGCCGGCTTCCTCCTGTGCCGGCATGCACTGGAGAAGGAAAATCGGCTCGGACGCACCATGGTGCTGCTCGGCGAGGCATCCTTCAGCATCTATCTCTCACACTGGTTCGTGCTTTCCGCCGGCGGCAAGCTGCTCGGCCATTTCGGCATGCCGGCGAGCTATGATCTGCCGGTGCGTCTCGTCGGGGTGGCGCTGGCGCTCGCGGTCGGCGTGGCGTTCTATGTCGCTCTCGAGAAACCGGTCGATCGCTGGCTCCGGCCGGGCGGGCGCTTGCGCAGCTTCGGTCTCCTGCCACCCGCTGTGACCCCCGCACCGGCGCCGATCCGGAAGAAGCCGGGCTGAACCGACAGGTTCAGCGAGGAGCGCTGAACCCTACCGTCAGGCTGCCCTGCTTTTCCTGGCCGCGGCCACGGAAGTTCGCAAAGTCCATTTCCACGCTCCCCCAGACGAAGCGCGGTGCCGGTGCGCCGGTGACGGTCCGGTAGCGGTTGCGGTCGAACAGGTTGCCGCCGCGCTCGATGATTCCGAAGTTCTCCGCGTTCGGGGCGGCGTCCGAGACGCCGCCGGCCGAGCCCCGGCCGAGGAAGGTGATCTCGTTGTCGGTGACGCGATTGTCGCGAGTCTTGTAGAAGCCCCCGCCCACCTTCCAGCGGTTCTGGTCGATCAGCATGATCGCGCGGCCGGACTCGCGCACGACCAGGACGTTGTCGTGCACCATCGCCCCTTCCGAGGCCGCGATCTGGATTTCGGCGCCCCAGTACCAGGGCGCACCTTCCTGATTGTTCTGCACGAGCACGTTGTTGCGGATCACCGCCTTGGAGGAGAGCTCGAAGAAGATCCCGGCCGAGCTGTTGTATGAGACGCGGTTGCCCTCGAAGGTGGTGTTCTCGCAGCTTTCGTCGCACCACAGGCCGGGCCCGTCATTATGGTGCACGTCGTTGTTCCGGAAGACGACGTTCTGGCTGACGGTGACCTTGATGCCGCCGGCATCCCAGCTCGGATCGAAGCCCGAGCGGTTGTTGCCGTAGATGGCGTTGCCTTCGAACAGGATATCGGCTCCGTCGGCGGTGGCGCCGATCTGGCCGTTGTCGTGGATCCGGCTGCGCAGGACCTGTCCGTACGGCCCGACCGAGACGCCGGCGCCGCTGTTCAGCCGGAAATCGCAATCCTCGATCCGCCAGTTCGGCCCGTCACCCCGGACCGCGCCTTCCTGGGGCGGGTTGGCGTACTTCTCGAAGGTCAACCCCTGGACCGTGACATCCGCGGCGGCACCGAACAGGGCGTAGCGGGCGCGCGCGACCTCGACCAGCCGCCCGTCCGGCGCTTCGGCGAGCACGAATTCGTTGCGCAGGCGGTCATGGAAGAAGCGGCCGGGCTGCAGTTGCGCGCGGTCGGCGACCGCTTGCAGCGGCTTGCCGTCGAGAAAGACCGCTTCCGGCCACTGGCAGGCTTCGTATCCGGCCTTGCAGACACCGCGCGCCGGCGCGGGCGTCGCGATCCCGGCGGCGACCCAGACGCCGTCGACGGCGCGAAAGCCCCCGAGGATTGCAGCGCCGCTGAGAATGGCTCCCGGCTCGCCGAAGAAGCGCTGGCCGCGCTTCGGCTGGGCCGATTGCAGCCGGTGCAGGCCGGCCTCGATGCAGAAGGCGGTGCCGTTCGGCGCCGTCGCGACGGCCTGGGAGAGGGAGTGCTCGGTGGTGATGCGAAGCGCCTCGGCCGGGCAAACGGAGGCGGGCTTCGGTTCGAGGACTGCTGGAACCGTCGCGGGGGCCGGTGCGGCGGCGAGCAGCAATGTGCTCGCGGCCGCTGCCCTCAGGAGGTCGGGGGCCATGCCTGCCTCCGCCGGTGGGCGAAATCCTGCAGCATCGAGCTGCCTATGCCGAGGCCGATGAGCGACCAGAACCAGATGCCCAGCATCGGCCCTTCCAGCGCGACATCGAAGGAGGCGTTGATCAGCATCGACAGGCCATAGCAGCCGATCCAGATGAACAGTTTGGCCGCTCGCTCGTCGCCATGGCGCAGCGCGACGACATAGCTGCGCGCGAGCATGCCGAACCAGCACAGCAGCAACCCGATCCAGAGGGCGAGGCCAGGCACCCCGGCCCGCGCCAGGATGCCGAGATGGACATTGTGTGGTGCCCGGACCGGCGCGCCGCCGCCCTCCGCCCCGACGACATAGCCGTCATCCTCGGCGAGGTTCACGCCGAAGCCCTTGCCTGTCCAGAAATAGGGACCGCGGAGCGTGTAATCCTGGATCGCCTGCCACCAGCGCAGGCGCCAGGTCTTGGTGCCGTCGAGATTCGACGCCTCGCTGCGCCCGACAATGCTCTCGACATTGTTGATCAGTTGGGCCGGCCCGATCACGCGCCCGCCCTCGATCTCGACCTGGATGTCGAACATCAGCACGACCGCCAGCACCGCCGCGCCTCCGGCTGCGATCGGCATGAGCCGCCGCACCTGTCCGCCGACGACGGCGGCGAGCAGTACCGGGAGCAGGAACGCCAGCATCGCGCCGCGGCTGACCGCGATCATCAGGAAGCCGACGAGGACCGCGACGAGCCAGGGCCAGGGCACGCGGCGCAGCCCGAGCAGCACGAAGACGGTCGCGCCGCACAGATGCACCGCCGCCTCGCCCATGCGGACATAGACCACGGGCACGCCGGAGAACGGCCAGGCCAGCAGATGGGAGAGCGAACTGGTTGTATAGGCAAGGACGGCGCCGGAAAGCCCGTACAGCAGAGCGAACCGGCTATAGGTGCCGAGCAGCCGGCCAAGTCGCGCCGGCTTCTGCAGCAAGAGCGCGACGATGATGAAGGCGAAGGCGCCGTAGAGCGCGATGACGCTGTCGCGCAGCGCATCGAAGCCATGGACCGGAATCCCTGGTACGGTCCGCACCGCGACCCAGCCCATGAAGGCAAGGAGCGCAAGGCTCGGCACCGTCATCAGCATGGCGATCCAGCTGCGCGATGCCATCAAGGCGAGTATCCCGAGCACCAGCGTGATCTCGCCGATGAACAGCGGGGGCACGCCGACATAGGCGAAGCCTTTGCCGAATATGGCATAGCCCGCCAGCACGAAGCATAGCAGCCCGAGATAGCGGTCGCCCCAGTCCGCTCGCGCCCGCGGCGCAGCGGCGAAGCTCGCCGGCGTCTCGACCGAGAGGTGTAGCGGCATTCTCGGCGCCTCTCATCTGCTCATCGCAAGCTTATTGAAGACGCCTCTCCGGCCGTCGTCGAGCGGGCGAGGGGGGTACCCCGCCTGGCTTGGTCCAGGCGATCGGCCTAGGCCTCAGTTCAACCTGCGCAGCAGGCCGTTGGCATGTTGGCGCAGTCCCGAGGGAAGGCGGCGGTAGCATTCGCGCAGCATCGGTCTGATCCGCGCCAGATAGGAGGTGGCCAAGTAGCCGCGTGTCGAGACCGGCACGAGGTAGTCGGCGATTGGAACCTCGGTGTTCGACCATTCCAGCTTGTGCCGCGTGGCCGGGGCAAGGAAGTCGAAGATGTCGATCGACAATTCCGGACAGCGCTCCAGCAGATGCCAGAACAGCAGCCGGCCGGGTGCATGTTTCGAGAAGCGCAGATCGTAGCTCTGGACCAGCGACCAGTAGCGCCCCTGATCCAAGGCGCCGATCTCGACGGCGGCGATCTCGTCGCCAGCGCGCAGATAGGCAGCCAGCAGGTTGCCTTCGCGCGCAAGGTGCTGGAGGCAGCCGAGGCTCGCGCCGTGGGCGTAGCCGGCGCTGACCGCCGCTTTTTCCTGTTGCCAGGCTCGCTTCAGCGCGAAGGCGTGCTCGAGCAGCAGGCACTGCTCCTCCGGTCGCCGCACCAGCTCGAAGGTCACCGGCCCGTGCTCGCCGAGCTGGCGCTGGTGCCGCCGCAGGGCCTGGCGCGTCCGGCTCGTGCGCTGGCCGTCGGCGCTGGCCGCATCGAGCCTGCGAAAGTCGAGCATCGGCGCGCTCGCCTCCGAGCCTTCCACCCTGTGCCGGGCAAGCAGACTGGCGAGTACGGTACCGTCGCGGACGCGGCGAAGCTCGATCGCATCGATATCGTGCCAGGACCGGATCATCTCCAAGGCCATGCCGAGCAGGGCGCGGCGGTCTTCACGCTTGTCGATCAGGACGTCGCCGTATTGCGTCGCGGGTTCGCCAAGATGGTGCAGGATCTTGAAGACCGAAAGTCGCCGGACGGTGAGCGGCCAGACCAGCACCAGTTTCCCGCCTCGCCAGATGGTCGCAATCCGCGGCGCCTCCGGCATTCCGCAGGCGCTCGAAGCTTCGATCCAGGCTTCGCACCAGGCAGCACTCTGAAAGAAGCTGGCGTTGGCGCTGCGCTTTTCGAGATCGCGCCAGGGTCCGAGCAACTCTTGGTCCCAGCCGGCCTCTTCGCAGCGAAGCGTGGTGTCCGGCCAATCGGCCGCTGACAGGAAGTGAATTGAAGGCGCGGTCTCATTCATATTGTTGGCTCCCCCGAGCAGAAACGCCTTCATCGCTCAGCCCGTGCCGGTCTGCGCCGCCAGGAAAGGCGGCTTGCCTGCTGCGACAGCGCAGCCAGGCGCCTGAGCCAGCGGCGCGCCGTGCCCTTGGCGAGGCGGCCGAGATAGCGCGAATAGCCGCCCGCATAGCCAAGCGGCCCGTCGGCGAGGGAGCGCGCCTTCAGAGCGAAGGCGGCTCGGCTCGAATACAGGTCGGTGGCACGCTTCTCCGGGTCGGCGTAGAAGGAAGCGAGCTTGCCCGCGCTCATGCCGGGCGTCTCCATCCAGCGCGGCACATGCACTGCACAAAGCCGCTCGACATCGCTCAGCACCTTGTTTGTGCCGGTGCCGGCGGCCGGGCAGGAGGTTGCGAAGGCGTCGCCGACGAGCACCAGGCCGGGCTGCTCGAAATTGGCCGCGACATAGAGATCGGCGGGCCGTACGCGCACAGGGCCCTGGATCGCGTAGGGGCCGATCAGCCTGCCCAGCCGCGGCATCAGGCTCGCAAGCGCGGCTTCCGGCTCCTCGCGGATCGCCTTCAGCCAGGGATCGTCCATATCGCGATAGGTCATCAGGTTGGCGCGCATCACCGTGCCGAGCCTGAACAGGGTGAGATAGGCGGTGCGGTCCTGCGGACGCTCGCCATAATAGGTCAGGGAATCGAAGGGGAAGCGCGCGCTGGAGCGCGGTACGACGTCGAAGCCGATGGTGATCGAATGGTTCGCGCTGATCGTCCGGCACTCGATTCCGAGAGAGCTTCGCAAGGCACGGTTCAGCCCGTTGGCGAGTACGACCAGACGGGCGGTGACGACCTCGCCGTCGACGAGTGAAACCGTCTGCTCGTCCTCGCTCAGCGCGATTGCGGCCACTGTGCCGCGCAGGCAGCGCACGCGCGGCGGGATGCCCTGCCGGACGGCGCGGACGAGGGGCTGGTAGAGAATGCCGTACTGGTCGATGGCCATCTTGTCGGCCAGCCGTCCGAGGCGCGCGACCCAGAGCTCTCGGTTATGTGTCGCTGCCGGCAGGACCAACCCGGCGAGCCCCATGCGGCGCAGCAGGCGCACCTGCGACGGGTCGAGTTTCTCGCACCGGAAATCGGGTCGGGGCGGGTCGTAGGGATCGATCAGCATGACGTCGAGATCGGCCCGCCCGAGCATCACCGCGGCACTGGCGCCGGCAAGCCCGCCCCCGACGATGACGATGTCCGCCGATTGTGCCATCGCCTGTCACCCTTGTGCTTGGGGGGGCCGTGCGCCGCGCAGACGTTCCCGGATGCGTTCGATCTCCGGGCGCAGGCGGTGATAGAGCTGCCGCGCAGCTTCCCTGCCGCTTCGGAATGCCTTCTCGCGAGCTGAGAGCAGCAGCAGTCGCAAGCGGCGCTCGGGGCCGGCATCGATCAGTAGGTCGCCCACTTCATGCCGCTCCGGCCAGCGCTCCGCCTGATGCCCGACGTCGCGGTGGTTGCAGGAATCCGTGCAGGCGATGGCAGGGTCGCTGAGCAGCCGTGTCGTGGTGTCCTCGAGAAGGAGGGTGCCGGGCGAGAAGCGGCCATAGGCCTCGTCATAGGCCGTGCGCCAGGTGTAGGCGGTATCGCCCGAGAGCAGGATGACCCACATCGCGACGGGGGCTCCGTTCAGCCGCAGTGCCTCGATCAGGACCAGCCGGCGTTCGGCGAGCCCCGCGATCATCTCGCGCGTGAACCGTTCCGTGGCGGGGCAGGAGGCGAGTGCGCTGTGCCGCGCTGCCTTCCAGCCTGAGGCCTCGAGCCGGAGAAACTCGTCCAGTGCCGCTGTGACTGCCGCCGGCTGTTCGGCGACCGTTGTCGCCAACTCGCCTTCCTTGCCGAGCTGGCGCCGCTTGCGGGCAAAGCCCTGCAGCCGCTTCGCCGACATCGAACCCGCCCAAAAGGCTTTCGGGTCGTCGCAGGATGTCAGCTTCGCGCGCTTGCGCGTTTCGAGCAGCTGCCAGTGTCCGGCGCCGCGAGCCTGTATCGCCTCGAGTGCCGCCATCACCGCCGAACCCTCCGACATGTCGCCGGCCTGGATGAGCTTGGGCAGTTCCGGTGTCTTGCGAACCGCTTCCAGCATTGCCGCCAGCACCGCGGAAACATGGGCGCGGTCGATCACCGGCGTGCCGAGATAGGCGACCGGACCCGGTGGGCTGACGAGCGCTTTCCAGGGCCAGCTGAGCCGGGTTCTGCGCTCGACAAGAAGCCAGACGCCGATGAGACGGGATTGCGTATCGGCCTCGGGCTCGTCGGCCCAGGCCAGCAGGACCCGAACCTTGTCCGGCCAGGCGGCAGCGAAAGCCTGCGCGACGGCGGGGTCCATGAAGACATTCGGAACTGCCGCGCGGCTGCTGAGGTCGCTCCATTCAGCGTCCAAGGCTGCGAAGTCGCGAGCGCTCGCCAGCTGGATCCGCGGGGAGCCAGCCAGTCGCGGCGCGTTCGCAGCGTGATTGTCCAGAAGACTGCGTTTCGATCCGGGGGGTGCGGGCATGCGGCTGAATCGCGGCAGGGCTGCACTGTCGCTCACGGCTGTCCTCCGCCGGCTTTGCCGGTCTCCGGCACCGAATGGGCGCCATGGTGCCGCAATGCCAGCAGCATGCTCCGACAGCGGCGCGCCGCCTCGCGCAGCCGCCGGTGCCCGAGCTCTAGCGTGCTGACCAGTCCGAACAGTGCCGTCCGACGCGGCCGGGCATCGACGATCAGGTCCGAAACCTCGCGCCGGCCGGCCCAGAACTCCGCCATATGGCCGGTGTCGTGATGATTGCAGGAATCGACCGCTCGCAGGGCAGGGTCGGCGAGAAAGCGACCGGTCACTTCCTGATGCAGCAGCAGCCCGGGTGCACAGGCGCGATGGGCCTCGTCATAGGCTGATTTCCAGGTGAAGGCGGTCTCGCCGGATTGGACGGTGACCTGCATGGCGATTGCCCGTCCGTCCAGGCGCAGGGCGATGATCTGGGCCTGATGGCGGTTCGCCAGCGCTGCGATCGCTCGTCTGAAGAAGCTCGTCAGCACCGGCGTTCGCAGGATCGCCTGCCCGCGGCTGCTCCGGCGTCCCTTCCAGCCCGAAGCCTCGAGCGTGAGGAACTCTTCGATCGCCGGACCGACCTCGCTGCCGCCGGCATGCCGCGTGCAGCTGACGACGCCTTGCCGCGCGAGCCGTTGCTGCTTTTTTCGCAGCGCCTTGGCGCGGCTGGGCGAGACGGGACTGGTCCCGCCGCCCGAGGCCGATTTCAGCAGCGAGGGACGCAGCCGGGTTTCCAGCCGGGTGCAGGGTGAGCCGCGCCGCGCCAGAACCTCCGCGAAGACCGCGGCGACGGGCCCGCTCGCATCGAGGCTTCCAATGCTCAGAAGGTCTGGCAGGGAACGCTCGGCAGCTATCGCGTCCAGCATACCCGAAAGGGCCTGCGCAGCATCGTCACGGTCGAGCACGGGCGTGCCGAGAAAAGCGTGGTCGATCACCGGCGTCTTGAGCATCGGCACCGGCAGCAAGGGAAAGGCATGCCGACGTGCCAGCGCCCAGAGGCCGATGAGCCGACTGGGGGTATCGGGTTGGGGCGCGCTCCAGGCGAGCAGGACCGCGATCTCGGCCGCTCCGACCTCGGCTGCCGCCGCGATCAGCGAAGGTTCCAGGAAGGCGTTGTCTGCCAAGGCCCGGCCGCAGAGGTCGCGCCATTCCCGCTCGATCGTGGCGAGCCGCTGTGGCGTCGTGATCTCGACGCCGATGGTCGCCGCGGCGGCGCCTTCCGCCGCAAGGCGGCTGGAACGGTGACGCGGTTCATCCAAAAGCTCGACCGGATCGTGTTGCACAAGCTCTCTCCGAAGCTTGTGGCCATTATACGGTTCCGCCTTCGGAGGGCGCTTCTGGCAAACGGATTAACCCCATATTGACGCGGTACTCCCACCGGCACGGTTCCTCCGCTTGAGGAGCACTGCTGCTCGTCAGCCCTAAATAAAGCCGGCTAACTACATTGTTCTGAAATGGAACAGGGACCGCGACGGGAGCGGTTCGATCAAGACTGGATCGGCGCCGAGGCATTCGACGACCGCGACTGCCGTGGCAAGCATGTCGGGCATGAATAGCGTGCGGCGTTCGCCTTGCGGCTTTCGCGTGCTCGTCACTGGCGGCGAAGGCGTGGTAGCCCCGGCGCGTTACACCTGACGGCATAGCTCACGATCGTCGCAATCCCTCAGAGGCTGCGCAGGCCGAGAGCCGTGCTGGCCTCTTCGGCCATCCAGCCGAGGCGCTCATAGTCGCCGCGCCAGTACAGGAGCGCGGCGTCGTCGCCGCCGAGCCTGATCTCGCGGACGCGGCCGATGACGATGGCGTGCGAATGGCGCTCGATCAGCTCCTCGACTTCGCAGTCGAGCGCCGCGAGCGCGCCATCGAGCAGCGGTGCGCCGCTCGGCCCGCTCGACCAGCTGGCGCCGGCATAGCGCGCCGCGCCCTTCTCGCCTGCGCGACCGGCGAAGCGGTCGGCGATCTGCTTCTGCGCCGCATTGAGGAAGTTAACCGCAAAGCTGCGATGGCGGGTCAGAACCGGAAAGCTCGACGAGGCCAGGTTCAGGCCGAACATCAGCGTCGGCGGCTCCGCGGAGAGCGAGGCCACCGAGGTCGCGGTGAGGCCGGTCCGATCCTCGCCGCGGCCGGTGGTGATGACGCTGACTCCGCCCGCGAGATGGCGCAGGGCGGCCCGAAACGCCGCGACATCCTCGCGGGCCGGGACCGGCCCGGAGGCGAGCCGGGCAATGCGGGGGCCGCCTCGGCTGCGCAGCGCTGGCTCGGTCGGGGACGCCTTGGTGACAAGCGGAACGATCGTCATCGGCAACCTCACAGGATCAGGCCGGAAGGCGGGCGGCGGGGCGACGACGCGTCGCGCGCTCCCCGATGGCGGCGCGGTAGGCGTCGGCAATCGAGCCGAAATGCCGGCCGTCGAGGGCGTCGAAGGCCGGCCGGGACGAGAAGAAGCGGAAATCGGTGCCGGAGCCGACGACGAGGCCGGCCGCGACACCGCGAACCTCGATCAGGATGGTCTGGGACATGGTGCCTCCTTCGCCGGAGAGCCGGCGTTGCAGCATTCTTGAAATTCGCGTGAAGTATCCGATGATTCAGTTGCGCGAGCCGGTGCTCAGCGACATCGGGTTGTGCCGATTGGCGGCGCTTCAAGAAGAATAAGAGCTCGTATCATAAACGTGACTCCGTCATTCGGAGCCCACGATTCTCTCGTGGTGCTTTTAGCGTTGATGACGCGGTGCAAGCTGCTCCAGCAAATCCCGCGATCCAGCGAAACGATTATCGCTCGATACTGTCATTCTTTCCGGCCGATGCCGTCCGGTCAATGAAAGGGGATTTCAAAGATCTGGCGCTCAGGAGGCGGAAGCGCCTCCTAAGCGCCGTGCCGGTGGCAGAATTCCGTTGCGCCCTTGCGGCGCCGGTCCGCACGGGGCGAAAGGCTCTGGCGAGCGAGCGGGATGGATTGTCGCCCGCGATGCCATGCCGGCCGGGCGAGGGGGCGTTTAAGCAGAATGCGGCAAACGAGCCCTTTTTTCTCGCTTCCTTGGGGCGGGCGAAAACGTTTTTCGGCCTCGTTGCGTTAATTAAAAAGAACATTCGTTTGACTTGAAGAACGTTCCTTTCCCAGAATTTAGCGAGATCGGCGGTTTGTCCCGGCCGATATCCAGAATTCGTGAAAGGCGCGAGCGATGACCCATACGAACGAGCTTTCAAATTGCTTCAGGGCCGGCCGGCGTGCGTCGTTGAAGGCTTTGCTTGTTCTGCCATTGCTCGTTTCTTCTTTCGGCTTCGTCCGCGCTCAGGACGCTCTGCCGACGCAGGTTCCGGGGGGTACGAAGCTCGTCGTCGCCGACCAGAACGAGGCGCTGCAGACGCTGATGCAGGCATCCGGCGCCCAGGCGAAGCTGTCGAGCGCGGTCAGCTATGCCAACTTCCTCGGCGGCCCCGCCATTCTGGAAGCCTTCCGGGCCGGAGCGCTCGATCTCGCCACGGTCGGCAACACGCCGCCGATCCAGGCGCATGCCGCCGGCGAGCAGATCCCGATCGTTGCCGCGCGCGTCTCCTCCGAGACCGATTACTTCCTCGCCTTGCGCCCGGGGCTCAAGCTGAGCAGCCTCGAGGAGCTGAAGGGCCGCAGCATCGCCTATGGCGAGGGCACCGGGCGCCAGCCCTTCGTGCTGAATGCGCTGAAACTCGCCGGGCTGACCCGCAAGGACGTCAAGCTCGTGCCGCTCCGCGCCGCCGACTTCCCCGATGCGGTACGGACCGGCCAGGTCGACGTCGCAGCGCTGAACGAGCCGCATTTCTCCCGTTACCTCGCCGACTTCGCTGACCGCGGCGCGAGCGCGCTCCCGAAGGAGCAGAACGACAGGTTGCCGAAGAGCCTGACCTATCTCTACGCCAGCAAGAGGGCGCTCGACGACCCCGCGAAGGCGGCGGCGATCCGCCAGTTCGTCGCGGCCTGGATCGATGCCAACCGCTGGTCGCATCGCAATGTCGATGCCTGGGTCGATGCCTATTACGTCAAGCGCCAGAACCTGAAGCACGCCGATGGCCGCAAGATCGTCGAGTCCGAGGGCGCCTTTGAGTTTCCTCTCCTCGCCAGCCTGATCGCCAAGCAGCAGTCGCTGATCGACGTGATCCACGAGGCCGGCGACCTGCCGAAGCGCCTCGATGCCCGCCAGGAATTCGATCTGCGCTTCGACGACGTCATCGCCGGCAAGACCAACTGAATGCGCTCGGGAGATTTCGCATGACGCTCTTCGATCACGCGCTCGATGCGCAGGCCCTGATCGGCAGCCCGGCAAGGGAAGCCCCTGGCAGGGCTGCCGTGAGGCCCCCGCGCCTCGCTCCCGGAAAACTGCCGCCGGGTGCCATCCTCTTCGGTCCGCTCGCGCTGGTCGCGATATGGGAGCTGGCGTCAGCTGTCGGCTGGCTCTCGCCGAGATTTCTCGCGGCTCCTTCGACCGCCATCGCCACCGGCTACGACCTGCTGGTGGGTGGCACGCTCGCCGATCACTTCCTCGCTTCGGCGTTCCGCGCCTATCTCGGGCTCGGCATCGGCGTCGTGCTCGGGCTGGCACTGGCGCTCGCCGCCGGGCTCTCCCGCATCGGCGAGGCCTCGATCGACGGCCTCGTGCAGATCAAGCGCGCCATTCCCACGCTGGCGCTGATCCCGCTCGCCATTCTCTGGCTCGGCATTGGCGAAGCCATGAAGATCGCGCTGATCGCGACCAGTGTGCTGGTGCCGGTCTACATCAACACCCACGCCGCGCTGCGCGGCATCGACATCAGGCATGTCGAGCTCGCCCGCAGCGTCGGCCTGAGCCGCAGCGACTTCCTGCGCGAGGTGGCGCTGCCCGGCGCGCTGCCCGGCTTCTTCACCGGCTTGCGCCTCGCGGTGACGACCTGCTGGACCGCGCTCGTCGTGCTCGAGCAGATCAACACCAGCGAGGGGATCGGCTATCTGATGAACCGCGCCCGTGACTACGGCCAGACCGACATCATCGTCGTCGGGCTCGCGATCTACGCGATCCTCGGCCTTGCCTCCGACTTCGCGGTCAGGGCTTGGGAGCGGCGCGCACTGTCCTACCGCCGGGCGCTGGCGTCATGAACGCCGCGATCCACCCCTTCTGGCAAAGCACGGGAGCGGATGCAGCGGTCAGGCTGCGCGGCGTCTCCCGGCGCTTCTCCGGCCGCACCGTGCTGGGCGAGGTCTCGCTCGATTTTGCGCCCGGCGAGTTCGTCGCGCTGATCGGCAAGAGCGGTTCGGGCAAGAGCACGCTGCTGCGGGCGCTCGCCGGCCTCGACGACGGCGTCGAAGGCGAGGGGGCTATCGAGGTCCCGGCCGATCGTTCGGTGCTCTTCCAGGACTCCCGCCTGCTGCCCTGGAAGACCGTGCTGCAGAATGCCGTCTTCGGCCTGCGGCTGCCGGACGCGGATCGGCGCGGACGTGCCGCGCTCGCCGATGTCGGTCTGTCGGGGCGCGAGGATGCCTGGCCGAACGCGCTGTCGGGCGGCGAGCAGCAGCGCGTCGCCCTGGCGCGCTCGCTGGTCAGGCAGCCCCGGCTGCTGCTCGCCGACGAACCCTTCGGCGCGCTCGATGCCCTGACCCGCATCCGCATGCACGAGCTGGTCTTCCGCCTGATCGGTCAGCACGGTCCCACGGTCCTGCTCGTCACCCATGACGTCGACGAGGCGATCAAGCTGGCCGACCGGGTGCTCGTCATGGAGGACGGCCACATCGTCCTCGACCGGCAGGTCGGGCTGCCGCATCCGCGCCCCAGGGACGGCCGCGTCGATGCGCTGCGTGCCGATCTTCTCGCTGCGCTCGGCGTCGTCGACGCCGTCTGATCCTCATCTCAGGAGACTTTGCCCATGACGCGCGAACTGCATCTGAATCTCTTCATCAACGGCCGTGGCCATCACGAAGCCGCCTGGCGACACGATGCCTCGACATACCGGGCGCTGACGGATGTCAGCTATTACCGCGACCTTGCGCTCGCGGCCGAAGCGGCCAAACTCGACTCGATCTTCTTCGCCGACCATGTGACCCTCGGCGAAGACATAGAGCATGCGACGCGCGGCGAGCTCGAGCCGCTGACGCTGCTCGGTTCGCTCGCGGCGCTGACCGAGCGCATCGGCCTGATCGCCACCGCATCGACGACCTATAGCGAGCCCTACAATCTCGCCCGGCAATTCGCTTCGCTCGACCATCTCAGCGGCGGGCGGATCGGCTGGAACATCGTGACCTCCTGGGCGCCATCCGCCGCCGCCAATTTCGGCCTGGAGCAGCAGGCAGGCATTGACCAGCGCTATGCCCGCGCCAACGAGTTCGTCGAGGTCGTCTCCAAGCTCTGGGACAGCTGGGCCCGCGACGCGATCCTCGATGATCGGGCGAGCGGCTCCTATGCGCGCTCACAGGGCATCAGGCCGGCGGCGCACAGCGGCGCCTTCTTCAAGGTCGCCGGCGCGCTCAACATTCCGCGCTCGCCGCAAGGCAGGCCGGTCTTCGTCCAGGCCGGTTCCTCCACCGATGGGCGTGCCTTCGCTGCCCGCTATGCCGAGGCGATCTTCACCGCCCATCTCAACAAGGAAAGCGCGATCGCCTTCTACAACGACATCAAGACGCAAGGACGGGCGCTCGGGCGCAGCCCTGATCAGATCGTCATCCTGCCCGGCATCAGTGCCGCGATCGGCTCGACCGAGGCCGAGGCGAAGCGCGTCTGGGCCGAGCTGAACGAGCTCTCGCATCCCAGCGTCGGGCTGGCGCGCCTGTCCAACCGCTTCGGCGGATACGACTTCTCGCATCTGAAGCTCGATCAGGTGCTTTCGGTCGAGGATTTCCCGGACCCGGCCCTTGTCCAGGCCTCGCGCAGCCGGGCCCAGTCGATCACCGCCCTCGTCGCCCGCGAGCGGCCGACCCTGCGTGGCCTGCTGCACAGCCTCGCCGGCGCACGTGGCCACTTCACCGCGACCGGAACGCCCGAGCAGATCGCCGGCATCATCGCCGACTGGTTCACCTCGGGCGCGTCCGACGGCTTCAACGTGATGCCGCCGATCCTGCCGCAGCAGTTCGAGATATTCGCCGGCGAGGTCGTGCCCTTGCTGCGCAAGCGCGGGCTGTTCCGCAGCGAGTATCGCGACGGCACCTTGCGCGACCGTCTCGGTCTCGACCCGGTGCCCAGCCAGTTCGATCCTGCCGAGCCGGTTCGGCGCTCGGCTTAGAGCCGGCTCCGGCAATGCGCCCGGCTCATGCAGCCGGGCCTCAAGCTGCAGTCCCGTTTCCTGATCGAGCTGCTAGTCTGGGGTTCGAGAACGGTCGAAATCCCGGAGGATACGCATGCTGGAGAAGAAGCAGTTCTACATCGACGGCGCCTGGGTGGCGCCTTCGGCGCAGCGAGAGCTGGAGGTCGTCGACCCCTCGACCGGCCAGGCCTATGCGGCGATCTCGATCGGTGACGCGAGCGATGCCGACCGGGCGGTCGCGGCCGCCAAGCGCGCCTTCGAGAGCTGGTCGCGGACCGAGCCGTCCGAGCGCCTGAAGCTGGTCGAGCGCCTGCTCGAGATCTACAAGCGCCGCGCGCCGGAGATGGCGCAGACGATCAGCCAGGAGATGGGCGCGCCGATCGACATGGCGCTCACCAGCCAGGTCGGCGCCGGCGCCTACCACATCACCAACTTCATCAACGCCTTCAAGGATTTCCAATTCCTGCGCCCGCTCGGTCCGCACGCCCCCAATGACCGTATCCAGATGGATGCGATCGGCGTCGTCGGCCTGATCACGCCCTGGAACTGGCCGATGAACCAGGTGACGCTCAAGGTGGTTCCGGCCCTGCTCGCCGGCTGCACCATGGTCCTCAAGCCGTCCGAGATCGCGCCGCTCTCCTCGATGCTGTTCGCCGAGTATGTCGACGAGGCAGGCTTCCCGAAGGGCGTGTTCAATCTGGTCAATGGCGACGGCGCCGGCGTCGGCACGCATCTGTCGTCGCATCCGGACATCGAGATGATCAGCTTCACCGGCTCGACCCGGGCCGGTGTCGCGATCTCGAAGGTCGCGGCCGAGAGTCTCAAGCGCGTCGTGCTCGAGCTCGGCGGCAAGGGCGCCAACATCGTCTTCGCCGATGCCGAGCCGGGCACGGTGAAGCGCGGCGTGCTGCACTGCTTCAACAACACCGGGCAGAGCTGCAACGCCCCCACCCGCATGCTGGTCGAGCGCTCGATCTATGATCGCGCCGTCGAGGAGGCCAAGGCGGTCGCCGAGCAGGTCGTGGTCGACACCGCCCACAAGCCCGGCAAGCATATCGGCCCGCTGGCCTCGGAAGCTCAGTTCCGCAAGGTTCAGGATCTGATCCAGAAGGGCATCGACGAGGGCGCGCGGCTCGTCACCGGCGGCGTCGGACGGCCCAATGGGCAAAACCAGGGCTATTTCGTTCGTCCGACGGTCTTCGCCGACGTCAACAACCAGATGACCATCGCGCGCGAAGAGATCTTCGGCCCCGTGCTGTCGATCATCCCCTTCGACAGCGAGGAACAGGCGATCGCGATCGCGAACGACACGCCCTACGGCCTGACGAACTACGTCCAGTCGGCCGATGGCGAAAAGCGCAACCGCGTCGCCTCGCGCCTGAAGTCCGGCATGGTCGAGATGAACGGCAATTCGCGCGGGCCGGGCGCGCCTTTCGGCGGCGTCAAGGCCTCCGGCCGCGCCCGCGAGGGCGGCATCTGGGGCATCGAGGAGTTCCTCGAGCCCAAGGCGATCTCCGGCTGGGCGCCGCAGGGCTAGAACGCCCGTTAGCTAAAGGGCATCCCCCGTCATACGGGGGGATGCCTGCAAATTTGGTTGCCGGCCTCGCTCCGAGCCCGGCCATGACGGTGGTCGTGAGTTGCGCAAAGCCCGGCGGCACTGGCGGCAGGTCGCCGGGGCCTCCGTCCTGCTTCAAAAAGACGAAGCATGTCGTTGCGCGCAGCCAACAGGAGCGGCCGGATCTCGGCGCGGCGGAGAATTGCTTCATCAAGCGGCCGCAATTCGGCGTTCAATGGCCAATCGATCACGCAGCTTGAAGATTTAAGCCCCTGTCGAAGGGGGAACGGTCGGATTTCAGAGCTGCTGAGCGAGTTTGATTTTCGTCATGTACTGCTTGTCCGCTGGTCGGAGGCAGAAACTATCGAAGCGTCGGTTAGATTTTGCCTTATCGTCTAATTTCTGTTCGCAATGCCGTTGCCGGCCTTCTGATTGCGATCGCCTCTTCCGCGCAAGCGACGCCATCCCTCCTCGTCGATGCCGGCAGTCTCCAGATCCTTCGGTCGAAGGATGCCGGGCGCGCCTGGTATCCGGCCTCGACCACCAAGCTGATGACGGCCTTCGTCACCTTCGAGCAGTTGCGAGCCGGGCGCATCGCGCTCAGCCAAGACGTCGCCTTTTCGCGGAAGGCGCTCGCCCGTGAGTCGGTGCAGTCGGGCCTCGCACCCGGCAGCGTGATGTCGCTCGAGGATGCGCTTTACGCGATGCTGGCAGTGTCGGCCAACGAGGCGGCAGCCGCGATCGCCGAGACGGTTGCCGGCAACGAGGCCGATTTCGTCGCGATGATGAACGATGCGGCCCGGCGCCTCGGCATGAACGGCACGCATTTCGTCAATCCGGACGGTCTCTTCGACCGCAGGCAGGTCACCACTGCGAGGGATTTGGCGCTGCTCGGGGTCGCCATTGACCGGAACTTCCCGGAATACCTGCGCTTCTTCGATCGCTCTGAAGTCAGCGTCGACGGGCGCGTGCTGAAATCGAGCGACGAGGTCATCAGGCGCTTTCCCGGTGCGATCGGGCTGAAGACGGGCTTCGTCTGCGCATCCGGGCGAAATCTCGTCTCCCTTGCCGTCCGCGGCGAAAGGCGTCTGGTTGCGGTCGTGCTGGGCGCGACGACCGAGAAGGAGCGCAGCGAGCGCATCGCCCAGCTGTTGCAGTCCGGATTTGATAGGTCGGATGGCGGCACTCGGCCGGCGCTGCTCGCGTTGCAGAACCAGAAGGCCTCCAAGCCCGAAGATTTGCGAACCAGGCTCTGCGGCTCGCAGGCGACAGCATACGAGCGGCGGCAAAGAAAGCTCTATCCGATGGGGCATGCCGGGCACCCAAGCTTCCTGGGCGCGCCGGCTGCTCCCAGGACCTGGAAAATCCGCACGCGGAACTCGTCCGTGGCGACGTCCCCGTCATCTCCCACGCCGGCGCCGCGTCCACAGGCGCTCCGGCAGCACTGAAAGCAGGCCGGTTGGAGGGCTTGGATCGCGCCCTGGTCGGGGGCGCCTCATAGAAACCGTGGGCGAGCGAACTGAGGAACGGAACGACGGAGCGGAGGCGGGGAATGCAGGTCCGCGCTACAAGTCAGGAGTACGGTTGCGCGACCGACATCCGATGGGGCCGCGAGCGAAGCGAACCAGCTCGAGATAAAAGGAAATGGCGGACAGGGCGGGATTCGAACCCGCGATACGGTTTCCCGTATACACACTTTCCAGGCGTGCGCCTTCAACCACTCGGCCACCTGTCCGGCGCGCTGCTTATGACCTCCGGGCCAGCTTCTTTCAAGTGCCGAAGCCGACGATTATGCAGGTTGCGGCAAATTCTCGTTTATCGTTGCAATGGCGGAGGCGCGGGCGCACATCGGAAAGGCCTGCAGGCCTCTGTCGGGGCGAGGGCATGGAGGCACCGTAAACCGGTCCGCGCCGCGGCCCGGGCGGAATTGGGGGATGGTTTGCGCTTTCTGGTCAGGATTCTCGGCTATCTTCTGGTCGCGGGCGGCTTCGTCGTCCTCCTGACCGACGGTGCGCGCTCGATCGCCAACTCCGCCCTGCGCTTCACCCCTCTTGGCGAGACCCTGCTTGCCCTGTTCGGCGAGCGTTTCCGACAACTCCAGCCGGCCGTCGAGCGCAATCTGCATCCCTTGCTCTGGGACCCCGTCCTGCTCCATCTCATGCTGGTGCCGACCGCGCTCGCCGGCCTGCTGCTCGGCTTCCTCTTGCTATGGCTTGGTGCCGAGCCGAAGCCCCTGATCGGCATCGTCACACGGCGGTGAGGCGCTGGAACGAATCTCCGCTGCGTCGGCCAGCGTCTGCCGCGGCCATGCCCGCCTGAATCCGAAGGGGCACCAGGCAAGCGGTTCACCAGAGACGGCGCCGCATTTTAGACACAATCTTGCGTGGACAAGCCTGCAAACGCACGGGCCTTGCCCGTCCGCCCCTTGATCCCGCTCGCAAAGCTTCCGACACTCTCCGGCTTCAACCGGAGGTTTTCCATGAATTCGAAGCTCAAGAAGCGCCTTGGCGGGTTCGGCCTTGGTCTCGGCGTTCTCGCGCTCGCGGGCGTTGCGCTCGCCCAGGCGCCCGCCTTCTTCCGCATCGGCACGGGCGGCACCGCCGGCACCTATTATCCGATCGGCGGCCTGATCGCGAACGCCATCTCGGCGCCGCCGCAGCTGGTCTCGACCGCGGTCGCGAGCAATGGCTCGGTCGCCAACGTCAACGCGATCGTCGGCGGCGCGGCCGAATCCGGCTTCGTCCAGGCGGACGTCGCCTATTGGGCCTTTTCCGGCACCGGCGTCTACGAGGGCAAGCCCAAGGTCGCCGAACTGCGCTCGATCGCCAATCTCTATCCCGAGAGCGTCCATCTCGTCGTCCGCAAAGCCTCGAACGTGAAGAGCGTCGCCGACCTCAAGGGCAAGAAGGTCTCGCTCGACGAGCCGGGCTCCGGCACGCTGCTCAACGCCAAGGCGATCCTCGCCGCCTTCGGCGTTACCGATAAGGACATCTCGGCCGAGTATCTCAAGCCCAACCAGGCGGCCGAGAAGATGAAGGACGGCTCGGTCGATGCCTTCTTCTTCACCGGCGGCTATCCGGCGGCGGCGATCTCGGAGCTGGCCTCGACCGGCTCGGGCATCGACATCCTGCCGATCACCGGCGCCCCGGCCGAGAAGCTCGCCAAGGAATCGCCCTTCTTCGCCGCCGACGAGATCCCGGCCGGCACCTACAAGGATGTCGGCGCGGTCAAGACGGTCGCGGTCGGCGCCCATTGGGTGACCTCTTCGAAGGTCTCGGCGGACACGGTTTACGCCGTGACCAAGGGGCTGTGGAGCGATAAGGCCCGCGCCGCGCTCGATTCCGGCCATGCCAAGGGCAAGGCGATCCAGAAGGCGACCGCGCTCTCCGGCCTGCAGGGCGTGCCGCTGCATCCCGGCGCCGAGAAGTTCTACAAGGAAGCCGGTCTGCTGAAGTGACGCCCTAGGCGTCGTGCTCGGGTTCGTCCCGGGCATCTCCTGCCTGAGATTCTCGGGACGGCGCCGTGCGCCGCCCGAGAATGTGGTCTCGACCGCGCCTGATGCCGCGATCTGACGAAAGCCCGACATGACCAATCAGCCCTCCGCAGCCGAACTTGCCAAGCTCGAGGAAGAGCTCGATCCCGAGATGCAGTTCCGCAAGATGCCGCAGGGCACCGCGCTGCTGATCGGCGCGCTGCTGCTAGCGCTCTCGGCCTTCCATTACTACACCGCCGGCTTCGGGCTGCTGCGCGAGACGACGCATCGCGGCATCCATCTGGCGTTCGTCCTGGGACTGATCTTCCTCGTCTTCTCCGGCCGCAAGAGCGACGCCGGAACCATCTATGCCTCGACGGCGCTGCGCCCCGGCGGCGTGCCGCTCCATGACTGGGTCTTCGCCATCGCGGTCGCGGTCTCCAGCCTCTACGTGCCCTATATCTTCGAGGACCTCGTCTTCCGCGTCGGCAATCCGTCGACGCTCGACGTGATCATGGGCTCGATCACAATCGTCCTGATGATCGAGGCGACGCGCCGCGCCATCGGTTGGGGCCTGCCGCTGATCGCGCTCTTCGCGATGTTCTATGCGATCTTCGGCAATTGGTTTCCTGGCATCTTCCTGCATCCGGGCGCGACCTGGTCGGTGCTGGTCAACCATCTCTACCTGACCAGCCAGGGCGTCTACGGCGTCGCGCTCGGCGTCGTCGCGACTTATGTCTTCCATTTCGTGTTGTTCGGCGTGCTCGCCACGCGCATCGGCCTCGGCCGGCTCTTCCTTGGTGTCGCCGCCGCAGTCGCCGGACGTTTTGCAGGCGGGCCGGCCAAGGTCTCGATCTTCGGCTCGGCCCTGTTCGGCATGATCTCGGGCTCGTCCGTCGCCAACACCGTCACCGTCGGCTCGCTCACCATTCCGATGATGATCCGGCTCGGCTATCAGCGCCATTTCGCGGCGGCCGTCGAATCAACCGCCGCGACCGGCGGCCAGATCACCCCGCCGATCATGGGCGCGGCCGCCTTCCTGATGGTCGAGTTCCTCAACCTGCCTTATGCGACCATCGTCATCGCCGCGATCATCCCCGCCTTCATGCACTTCTTCGGCGTGCTGATGCAGGTGCATTTCGAGGCCAAGCGCAACGGCATGCGCGGCATGACCGACGCCGAGGCGCCACGACTGCGCGAGGTCTTCGCGCGCGACTGGCCGACGATCGCGCCGCTCTTCGGCCTGATCGTCGTGCTCTTCACCGGCTACACACCCTATCTCGCCGCGTTCTGGGGCATCACCGGCTGCATGCTGGTCGGCCTCGCGCATTACCGGGCGGCCTCGGCCCTGGTCTTCGCTCTTGCGATCGGTCTTGCTGCCCCGACTGAGTTCCTGCGCGTGCCCGGCGTCAACGCCGTGCTGGTCCTGGCCGTCTTCGCGGCGATGGCCCATGGCGCCCTTCTGCGCTGGGACGAAGGCCGCAAGCGGGTCAACGATCTCGTCGACGCCTTCATCCTCGGGGCGAAATACGCCATCGGCGTCGGGGCGGCCGCAGCGACGGTCGGCATCATCGTCGGCGTGGTCACGCTCACCGGCGTCGGCTTCAAGATCTCCTGGATCGTCACCTCGCTCGCCGATCAATGGGCCAATGCCGTGCTCGGCTTCGTGCCGTTCCTGCCCTTCGATCTCAAGAGCGCGACGCTGTTCTTCACCCTCGTCCTGACCGGCATCGTCTGCATCCTGCTCGGCTGCGGCGTGCCGACCACCGCCAACTACATCATCATGGTGACGGTGGCGGCGCCGGCGCTCGGCATGCTCGGGGTCAACCCGCTCGTCGCGCATTTCTTCGTGTTCTACTACGGGGTGCTCGCCGATGTGACGCCGCCGGTCGCGATCGCCGCCTATGCCGGGGCGAGCATGGCCGGCGCCGACCCGTTCAAGACCGGCAACACCGCCTTCCGGCTGGCGCTCGGCAAGGTGCTGGTGCCGTTCGTCTTTGTCTTCTCGCCCTCGATGCTGATCATGGCCCCGGGTTTCACCTGGGTGGAGCTGATCGGCTCGACCGCCTCCTGCCTCGCCAGCATCACCTTCCTGTCCGCTGCCTTTGCCGGCTGGTTCCTGGCGCCGCTGGCGATGTGGGAGCGCTTCGTGATTGCACTTGCCGCCTTGCCTATGATCCTGGCGACGCCGTTCAGCGTCGCGGCCGGGCTGGTGATCGCCGCGCCGGTGCTTGCAAGGCAGGTGCTGGCGCGGCGCGCAGCCGTTGCACCAGCATAGTTCCTGATATGTTCTTGCAACCATAGCGCGCTTTCGCTAACGTCACGCCGCGGCAACGGAGCAATGCGGGCGGGGTGGCGCTGGATGGTGACGCGGGTCGCGACGGTGGCGTTCGAGGGCATCGAGGCACGCGCCGTCGACGTCCAGGTCCAGGTCACGCCTGGCGGCGTCGCCTTCATCCTCGTCGGCCTGCCCGACAAGGCGGTGGGCGAGAGCAAAGAGCGCGTTCGCGCCGCTTTGATCGCATCGGGGCTGGCGCTGCCGGCCAAGCGCATTACCGTCAACCTCGCCCCGGCCGACCTTCCAAAGGAGGGCAGCCATTATGACCTGCCGATCGCGCTCGGCGTCATGGCGGCGATCGGGGCGAGCCCGTGCCGCTCGGCGCCCGCCTGCTCTACAAGCTCGGCGAGCTCGCCCTCGATGGCTCGATCAGCCCCGTCGCCGGCGTGTTGCCGGCCGCAATCGCCGCCTATGCCCGCGGCCAGGGTCTGATCTGCCCGGCCGCCTCGGGCCCGGAAGCCGCCTGGGCGGCGCAGGATCTCGACATCCTTGCGCCCCGCTCGCTGATCCAGCTCGCCAATCATTTCAAGGGCACGCAGGTGATGGCGCGGCCGCAGCCCGCCGTCGCGCGCCAGGCCGGCGCGCTGCCCGATCTTGCCGACATCAAGGGCCAGGAGAGCGCCAAGCGCGTGCTCGAGATCGCCGCCGCCGGTGGCCACAACCTCCTGATGAACGGGCCGCCCGGTGCCGGCAAGTCGATGCTGGCGAGCCGGTTGCCTTCGATCCTGCCGCCGCTCGCCCCGCGCGAACTGCTCGAGCTCTCGATGGTGCTCTCCATCGCCGGCCATCTCGCCGACGGGGCCTTGACCGACCGGCGGCCTTTCCGCGCGCCGCATCATTCGGCTTCGATGGCCGCGCTGGTCGGCGGCGGCATCAAGGCGACGCCGGGCGAGGTCTCGCTCGCGCATCATGGCGTTCTCTTCCTCGACGAGTTGCCGGAGTTCCAGCCGCAGGCGCTCGACGCGCTGCGCCAGCCCATGGAGACCGGCGAGGTGCTGATCTCGCGGGCTAACCACCGCGCCGTCTATCCGGCGCGGTTCCAATTGGTCGCGGCGATGAACCCCTGCCGCTGTGGCAAGGCGACAGAGCCCGGCTTCGCCTGCCGCCGCCAGCCGAACGAGCGCTGCATGGCCCAGTACCAGGCCGGCATCTCCGGCCCGATGCTCGACCGCATCGACATCACCATCGACGTGCCGGCGGTCACGGCTTCGGACCTGATCCTGCCCGCCGCCGCCGAAGGCTCGGCCGAGGTCGCGGTGCGGGTGGCGCAGGCCCGGGCACGCCAAGTCGCACGCTTCGAACGGCTCGGGCTCGAAGGTGTCACCAGCAATGCCGGCTGCCCGTCTTCGGCGCTAGACGAGGTTGCGCGGCCCGATGCAGCCGGGCTCGCCCTGCTGCGCAGCGCGGCCGAGGCGATGCGGCTGACGGCGCGCGGCTACCACCGCGTGCTCAAGGTCGCCCGCACCCTCGCCGATCTCGACGGTGAGGAAAAGGTCGGGCGCATCCATCTCGCCGAGGCGCTGTCCTATCGCTCGCGGATCGATCAGGCGGCGCAGGCGGCCTGATCGCCCATCCATGCCAAAAGGTTAACGAAATCGTTCGAACCCGCCGCAATCCGGGGCTTTGGCGCGAACCTTTCTTCAACATGGCCCTGCTATATCGGTGTTCATGGAGTCCTGGCCTGCCTTGCCTGTTGTCGTCGCAGTCGCAACCTCGCTGCTCGCCGTGCTCAGCGGCGTCGCGGCTCTCTGGTTGCTGCGCGAGCGGGGGCGCGTCGTGCGCCAGGCCGCGGCGATCGCCGGCGATGTCGAGCGCCTGAACGACCGGCTCTGGGAACTGGCCGATAGCGAGGAGCGCTATCGCAGCCTGATCGAGGCGCAGGGCGATCTGATCGTCCGCCGCAGCGAGGGCCGGATCGTCTATGCCAATGCCGCCTATGCGGCGCTGCTCGGCCTCGACGAGAATGCGGCAGTCGGCAGCTTGCATCGGCCGCAGGTCCGCATCACCCGGCCAGCCCAGGCCTTGGCGGACGGCGTCCGCATCTTCGACGAGTGCATCGAGACCGAGGCCGGCGAGCGCTGGATTTCCTGGGTCGAGACCGTCGTTCCGGTCGCGGCGGGGCAGGCCGTGCTGCAGCGAGTAGGTCGCGACATCAGCGCCCGCATCGCCGGCGAGCGCGCGCTCGAGGAGGCGCGCAGCCGGGCGGAGGAGGCGAGTGCCGCCAAGTCGCGCTTCCTCGCCACGGTCAGCCACGAGTTCCGAACCCCGCTCAACGGCATTCTCGGCATGGCCGACCTGCTCGGCGACACCAGGCTCGAGCCGGAGCAGGCGACCTATGTCCGGGCGCTGCGCACTTCGGGCGAGGCGCTGCTCGGCCTGGTCGACGGCATCCTCGACTTCGCCAAGGTCGAAGCCGGAAAGCTCGAACTGGCGGACGATCCCTTCGATCTCGCTCTGCTGATCGAGGACGTGACCGAACTGATGGCGCCGCGCGCCCAGGCCAAGGGCATCGAGGTTTCGGCCCTGCTCGCCGCCGACCTGCCGCAGTTCATCCGCGGTGACGCCGAGCGCCTGCGCCAGATCCTGCTCAATCTCGTCGGCAATGCCGTGAAGTTCACCGAACACGGCGGAGTCGGCATCCGGGCGGAGCGCAATGGCGAGGCGATCCTCGTCGCGGTCGCCGATACCGGCCCCGGCATTCCCGCCGAGCGTCTCGAGAGCATTTTCGAGGAATTTGAACAGGTCGAATCCGCGGGCGTGCCGACGACGGGCGGTACAGGGCTCGGGCTCGCCATTGCGCGCCGGCTGGCAGCGGCGATGGGCGGCACGATTCAGGTTGAAAGCACGTTGGGGCAGGGCGCGACCTTCAGGCTGGGCCTGCCGCTTCGTGCGGTTGCAGAGGCAGCCCCTGCAACCGAAGGGCCGGACTGGCGCGGCAAGCGTCTGCTGGTCGCCTCCGGAGCCCCCTTCAGCGCCGGCCATCTCGCCGAGCTGGCCCGGCGTCACGGCGCCACCGTCATCCTCGCTGTTGATCGGCTGGCCGCGCTCGCCCGACTGAAAGAGGACGCCGCGCTGACGGCGGTACTGGTCGACCGGGCATTGCCCGGCGGTGATGTCGAGGGGCTGGCCGAGGCGGCAAGGCAAGCAGGCGTCGCCGAGATCGTCATCATGCTGTCGCCGGCGGAACGCCGCGGCTACGGCTCGCCCTTTACGGCAGGGTTCACCGGCTTCCTGGTCAAGCCGGTTCGCGCCCGCTCGCTGCAGGAGCGCCTCGGGGGGACACGGCGCCCGCCGGAGACCGCGGCCACGGCCAACCCTGTGGCGACGCCAGCGCTCGCGAACGGGCTACAGGTGCTGGTCGCGGAGGACAATGAGATCAACGCGCTGCTGGTGACGCGGACGCTGGAGCATTTTGGCTGTGTGCCGACCTGGGCGCGTGATGGCAGTGAGGCGATACGCCTGGCCGAGGCAGCTCTCGCCGGGCAGCGGCCGGCCTTCGATCTTGCCTTGCTCGATATCCGGATGCCGGTCCTCGACGGCATCGCCGTGGCTCGTCGCATCCGTGCGGCGGAACGTGCGCGGGGGGCCGCCCGCCTGCCGATCCTGGCGGTGACAGCGAACACCTCCGACGAGGACCGGCGCGCCGCACTCGCGGGCGGCATGGATGATTGTCTGGCTAAGCCGCTTTCGCGCGACGCCTTGCGCGCCTGGGTCGAGAAGCTTGCCAGCGCGGCAAAGACGTCCGCGCGCTCCGCCTGAGACTATCGACCGCGCCGGGCGATGTCGCAAAGGGGGGTCGCCATCGCGCCGGCGATCGGCTATCTCTTGGTCATATCTCTGTCGTAGTTCTGTCGCGATCCCGTTAGACGTTCGGCGCAGTGGTGTCATGCGCCTAGCCGAGGCCTCACAGGGATAAGACCGCAAATGGCGTTCGACGTTCTCCTAGGTCTCCGCCAGCCGGCAAAGCAGAAGCCGGGAGCCTTGCCGCAGCGCGGCCGCTTCTCGCCTTTCGGGCTGATGGCCGGCGCCAGGCAGCGCAGCGTCTTCTCCTATCCCGGCCCCGATGCGCTGTCGGGGACACTCGGCCGCTCGGGCTCGCTCGAGGTCCGTCTGGCGCGCGGCCCGCGCGAAATCTGGCGGGCGCAGCGCCTGCGTTACCGTGTCTTCTACCAGGAGATGTCGGCGAAGCCCGATGTCGTCTCGCGCATGTTCCGGCGCGATGCCGACCGGTTCGATGCCTCCTGCGACCATCTCCTGGTCATAGATCACGCCGCGCGGGGCCGCTTCGGCGGCATAAAGCCCAAGGTCGTCGGCACCTACCGGCTGATGCGCGAGCAGGCGGCCTGGCGGCTCGGCGGCTTCTACAGCCAGTCGGAATTCGACATCGAGCCGATGATCGCGCGCCATCCCCAGTTGCGCTTCCTTGAACTCGGCCGTTCCTGCGTGCTCAAGCCCTACCGCACCAAGAAGACGGTGGAGCTGCTCTGGCACGGCATCTGGGCCTATGTCCGCCACCACCGCATCGACGCCATGTTCGGCTGCGCCAGCTTCGACGGCGTCGACCCCGATACGCTGGCGCTGCCGCTCTCCTTCCTGCACCATCACGCCACCGCTCAGGGCGAATGGCGCGTCGTCGCCAAGCCGGAGCGTTATGTGGCGATGGACCGTCTGCCTGCCGGCATGGTCGACGCCAAGGCTGCGCTGAAGAGCCTGCCGCCGCTGGTGAAGGGCTATCTGCGCCTCGGCGCCCGCTTCGGCGCCGGCGCCGTGATCGACCGCCAGTTCGGCACGACCGACGTGCTGGTGATCGTGCCGGTGGCCTCGATCGACCAGCGCTATCTCGATTATCTCGACGGCGAGGCCGGGCGCTACGCCGCCTGAGGCGATTCTATTCGCCGTTCGCCGCGAGGTCGCGCAGCGCCTGGCGGTACTCCGGATAACGGAAGCCGTAGCCGAGTTCGCGTTTCACCAGCGCGTTCGAGACCCGCTTGTTCTCGCCATAGAAGCTTGCCGCCATTGGCGAGAGCTTGGCGGAGTCGAAGGGCGTTTCAGGCGGTGGCGCCAGCCCGGCGAGTTCGGCGGCGAAGCTGATCACGTCCTGCGGCGGCGCCGGCTCATCGTCGGTGACGTTGTAGATCGCCCCGGGCTGCGGCTTGCCCAGCGAGGCCAGCAGCACCCGGGCGATGTCGTCGACATGGATGCGGTTGAAGACCTGGCCGGGCTTGATCAGCCGGTTGGCAGTGCCGGCGCGCAATTTGGTGATGGCGTTGCGGCCGGGTCCATAGATGCCGGAGAGCCGGAAGATCTGCACCGGCTTGCCGCTGCGCTCACCGAGGGCGAGCCAGCCCTGCTCGATGTCGAGGCGCTGGCGCGAGCGCCGACTGGTCGGCCGCGCTTCGGCAGTCTCGTCGATCCAGGCGCCACCATGGTCGCCATAGACGCCGATCGTCGAGAGATAGCCGATCCAGCGCAGATTGGGGGCCGCCGCGAGCCTGTCGGCCAGCGTCCGCAGTACGGGATCGCCCTCCTCGTCGGGCTGGACCGAGACGAGCACGGCATCGGCTTCCGCCAGCGCGGCGGCCAGAGGCGAGGACACCGCGAAGCCGCCGAAGACGAGCGTGCGCAGCCCGTCGCGGCTGAGGCTCGCTGCCTTCTCGGCCGAGCGCACCGTGCCGGTGACCTCCCAGCCTTGCGCCAGCGCGGCGCGCGCGAAGAAGCCGGCAGAATAGCCGAGGCCGAGGATGACGAGCTTCATGCAGGTTCCAGCTTTCTGAGATCGGGATTTGCCCATTCGGCCCGGACATCGGCATCGGGCTCGCAGGCGAGCCTGCCCGGCGCGAGTGCCGCTGCCCGCTCCGGGGCGAGGCGCAGCAGCGCCCAGGCCGCCATCGCCCGCACCAGCGGCGAGGGGTCGTCGATGAGCGCCTCGGCACTCGCCGCCAAGGCCGGCTCGCCGCTGTTGCCGATCGCGATCAGCACGTTGCGGATGAAGCGGTCGCGGCCGGTCCGCTTCACCGGCGTGCCGGCAAAGAGCTTCCGGAAGGTGGCATCGTCCAGCATGGCGAGTTCGGCGAGCGGCAGAGCGTCGAGCTCATCCCTGAGCGCGAGGCGGGTTTCCTGCGCCGCCTGAGCGAACTTGTTCCAAGGGCAGACTACGAGGCAATCGTCGCAGCCGAAGATGCGGTTGCCGATACCCTCGCGGAACTCGGTGTCGATATGGCCCTGATGCTCGATCGTCAGATAGGCGATGCAACGTCGGGCATCGAGCTGGTAGGGGGCGGGGAAGGCGGCGGTCGGGCAGATGTCGAGGCAGCGCGTGCAGGAGCCGCAATGGTCGCGCTCGGGCGCGTCGGGCGGCAGTTCGGCGGTGGTGTAGATTGCTCCCAGGAAGAGCCAGGAGCCGTGCGTGCGCGAGACCAGCACGGTGTGCTTGCCCTGCCAGCCGAGCCCGGCGGCTTCCGCCAACGGCTTCTCCATCACCGGGGCGGTGTCGACGAAGACCTTGACGTCGACCTCGCCGCGCGCCGCGAGCACGCCGGCGACGCTCTTCAGCTTGCCCTTGATGACGTCGTGATAGTCGCGCCTTCGGGCATAGAGCGAGATCGCGCCGCGGTCGCGCTGTCCCAGCACTGCGAGCGGATCGCCTTCACCGGCATAGCTCATGCCGAGCATCACGACGGAGCGGGCCTCGGGCCAGAGCACGCCCGGCGCGGCGCGCTCGGCGGTGCGTTCGGTCATCCATGCCATGTCGCCATGGTTGCCGGCGTCGAGCCAGCCGGCGAGGCGCGCCGGCGCTTGCGGGATCGAATCGACGGAGGCGACGCGCACCGCCGAAAAGCCCTCGCTTTCCGCCCGGGCCAGCACGATGGCCTTAAGCTTCTCGCCGCTCAGAAGTCCAGGTCGTCGTAATGGGCTGCCGGCGCCATGCCCGGAATCCGGTCGCTGAGCAGCGGCCGGAAGCTCGGTCTGGACTTTATCATGGCGTACCATGCGCGGGCGGCCTCGTCCTCTTCCCAGGGCACGTCGCCGAGATAGTCGACGCAGGAGAGATGCGCCGCGGCGGCGAGATCGGCATAGCTCAGAACCGAGCCTGCGAGCCAGTTCCGCTTTGCCGTCAGCCAGGCGATATAGCGCAGATGATAGCGGACATTGCCGCGGGCGGCACGGATCGCGCTCATTTCCGGCGGTCCGCCGCCCTCGTCGCGGCTCATGAAGCGCTTCATCACCTTCTCCAGCACGAGCGGAGCGGTGATTTCCTCGTTGAACTTGATGTTGAACCAGTCGAGCAGCCGGCGCACCTCGATGCGCTCGCCCGGGCCCTCCGGCAGGAGGCGGCGCTCGCCGAGGGCTAGTCCGCGCGTCTCGTCGAGATATTCGGCGATCGGCCCGGCGCCGGGGATGACGAGCCCGCTATCCTCGCGCAGGACAGGCGTTGTGCCGGCCGGATTGAGCTCCAGGAACTCGCGACGGCGCTCCCATATCCGCTCCTCGACCATTGCGGCATCGAGGCCGAACTCGCCCAGCACCAGCCGGACGAAGCGCGAATGGGGACAGAGCGGATAATGATGAAGCGTGGCCATCGGTTGCTTGAAACGGAGAATTGGGCTGGAAATGCGACCTGAAGCGCGGTCGCGGGCCTTGCGGAGGCAAAATCCGTATAGGCTCGGCTGCGGTGGCTAACAACCCGGCTATCGGCTATGCGGCGGAATCGGCGCTTTTCCTTCGCCAATTGGTAACCAATTCGCAAAGAGCCTGCGCCATAGCTTTAACGCCCGCGGCGCCGCATGGTTGCGCCGCGCCTGCCGGCTGAGAAGGACCTTCCGATGAGTGACCTGTTGGTGGCCGCCATCCTCGGCGTCGTCGAGGGGCTGACCGAATTTCTGCCGGTCTCCTCGACCGGACACCTGCTCCTGCTCGGCCATTTCCTCGGCTTCGAATCCAAGGGCAAATCCTTCGAGATTTTGGTCCAACTCGGCGCGATCCTGGCGATCCTCTTGGTCTATTTCCGCCGTTTGCTCGACATCGCCCTGCGCCTGCGCACCGACCCGGCGGCGCGCCGCTTCGTGCTCGGCGTGCTCGTCGCCTTCCTGCCGGCGGCGGTGATCGGCGCGCTCGCCCATGGCTTCATCAAGGGCGTGCTGTTCAACCCCTTCCTGGTCTGCACAACCTTGATCGCCGGCGGGCTGGTCCTGCTCGTCGTCGACGAGCTGGAGCTCGAGGTGAAGCATCATGACGCCACCGCCTTTCCGCTGGCGATGTATTTCAAGATCGGCCTGATCCAGTGCCTCGCCATGATCCCGGGCGTCTCGCGCTCGGGCTCGACCATTGTCGGCGCGATGCTGCTCGGGGCGGACAAGCGCGCTGCCGCGGAATTCTCCTTCTTCCTGGCGATGCCGACCATGGCCGGCGCCTTCACCTACGATCTGATGAAGAACTACAAGGAGCTCACTGCCAGCGACACGCTGCTGATCGGCATCGGCTTCGTCACCGCCTTCATCTCGGCGCTGATCGTCGTCCGCTCCTTCCTCGACTTCGTCTCGAAGCGTGGCTTCACGCCCTTCGCCTGGTGGCGGATCGTCGTCGGTTCGGCCGGGCTCGCCGGGCTCTGGGTCTTCGGCTGAGGCAGGTCACGCTGGGGCCGGCACGGGGCCGCGCCAGGTCCCGAGCAGCATTTCGAGGAAACGCTCGGCGGCCGGCGCCAGCCTGACGCCGCGCCGCCTGACCACGCCGATCGTGCGCGAGATCTCGGGATCGCGGATCGCCCGCGTCGCGATGGTCGGGTGATTCTGGCCGGGCGTCGCCAGCCGCGGCAGCACCGAGATGCCGAGCCCGGCCTCGACCAGGCCAAGCGAGGTCGAGAGGTGGGTGACCTCGAACGACCAGTCGAGCCTGACCCCGACCTTGACCAGGGCTGAATCCAGGATGGCGCGATTGCCGCTCGCCCGGCTGACCGTGACCAGCGGATGGCCCTCGAGATCAGTCCAGGCCAGAGCAGGCCGGTCGGCGAGTGCATGGTCGCGTCGGCAGGCCAGCACGAACGGGTCCTCCAGCAACGGCTCGAAGGTGAGTTCGGCATCCGAGCCGCCGAGCAGATTGATGCCGAATTCGACCTCGCCGCGCGCCACCGCCTCGAGCCCGTCATTCGCCGAGAGATCGAGGATCCGGAAGCGGATGTTGGGGTATTGCTCGCTGAAGCGCGCGATCACCGAGGGCAGGAAGTAGAAGGCCGCGGTGGGGATGCAGGCCAGCGCGATCTGCCCGGCGCGTCGGCTGCCGAGATCGCGCATCGCGAAGATCGAGGTGTCGAATTCGTCGAGCATGCGACGGACCAGGGGCAGCATCTCGCGCCCCACCATGGTCAGCGCCACGCGTCGCGTCGTCCGCTCGAGCAGGGCGGCGCCGACCGCCGCTTCGAGCCGCTGGATCCGCCGGCTCAGCGCCGGCTGCGACATGTTCAGGGCTTCGGCCGCCCGGTGGAAGCCGCCGAGCTCGACCACGGCGACGAAGGCGCGCAGGTCCAGTGCTTCGAAATTGATGCTCATCACGTATCAATAGCGTCGATCTCTGCATTTCACAGCGGTTATCGGATTTGGGATGACAGAGGCGTCGCAATTGCCGGGGCTCGCCCTTGTCCGCTCCCTTCCAGCTTCAGCACGCCAAGCCCCTGCGCATTCCCTGCGTGCTGATGCGCGGCGGCACCTCGCGCGGCCCGTTCTTCCTCGCAACCGATCTGCCGGCGGAGCCGGCAGCTCGCGCCGGCGTCCTGCTCGCGGTGATGGGCTCGCCGCATATGCTGCAGCTCGACGGGCTCGGCGGCGGCAACTCGCTGACCAGCAAGGTTGCGATCGTCAGTCGCTCGGCCCGGGCCGACGCCGATGTCGATTATCTCTTCGCTCAGGTCGCGGTCGACCGCGCGCTGGTCGATCTCGGTCCGAACTGCGGCAACATGCTCGCCGCCGTCGGTCCCTTCGCGATCGAGGCCGGGCTGGTCCCCGCCAGGGAAGGCGAGACGCCGGTACGCGTCTACAACAGCAATACCGGTGCGCTGGTCGAGGCCCTGGTCAACACCCCCGGTGGCATCGTCGAATATGACGGTACGACCGCCATCGACGGCGTCGCCGGCACGGCGGCCGCGGTGAAGCTCAACTTCCTGCGCGCCGTCGGTTCCAAGACCGGCGCGCTGCTGCCGAGCGGCAAGGTCCGCGAGACCATCGACGGCGTCCCGGTCACCCTGGTCGACTACGCTACGCCGATGCTGCTGCTGCGGGCTGTCGACTTCGGTCTTGCGGGCGACGAAACGCCGGCCGAACTCGATGCCGATGACTATCTGCTGGCGCGTCTCGAAACGATCCGCCGCGAAGCTGGCCGGCGTATGGGCCTCGGCGATGTCGCCGGCCATGTCCTGCCCAAGATCGGGCTGCTTTCGCCCGCCCGCCGCGGCGGCAGCCTGACATCGCGCTATTTCACGCCGGACCGCTGCCATCGCAGCCATGCCGTGACCGGAGCGCTCTGCATCGCCGCGGCGAGCAGGCTCGCCGGCAGCGTCGCCCAGGACGTGCTTTCGCCGCATCCGGGTTCGCTCGTCACGATCGAGCATCCGAGCGGCACCATCCAGGTTGATCTCGCGCTGGACGAAGCCGGCGAGATCGTGCGTGCGAGCCTCATTCGGACCGCGCGCCGCATCTTCGAAGGAAACGTAATCGTCCCCGCCAACGCGATGTTCGCGCTTGCAGAGAGGGCGGAAACGGGAGGAAATCGCAGCCATGACCACGACGCGCCGTCAATTCTGTACCTTAATGGCGAGCCTCGCGGCCGGCACCTGCCTGTCTGAGGCCGCGGCCGCGCAGGCGGTCTTCCCCGAGCGGCCGATGCGGCTGCTCGTGCCCTATGCCGCCGGCGGCGGCACCGATGCGATCGCGCGGCTCGTCGCCCAGGGCGTCGGCGAGCGGCTCGGCCAGTCGCTGGTCGTCGAGAACAACGGCTCGGCGGGCGGCAATCTCGCGACGGCGCAGGCGGCCTCGTCCCCGGCCGATGGCTACACGGTGCTGATGGCCAATCAGGGGCCGATGGTGGTCAACCCGCATCTGTTCAAGAACGTCCGGGTCGATCCCTTGTCCGCCTTCGACCCGCTGACCTTGATCTCGGCCGCGCCGCTGGTGGTCGTGGTCGCGGCTGGCTCGCCGCACAAGTCGCTGGCCGAGCTCGTCGGCCAGGCGCAGAAGAACCCGGGCAAGCTGACCTATGGCTCTGCCGGCAACGGCTCGGCCAGTCATCTTGCCACCGTGCTCTTGGCCCAGACGGCGCAATTCAACGCGGTGCATGTGCCTTATCGCGGCGCAGGTCCTGCCTTGACCGATCTGCTCGCCGGCAATTCCGATTTCATGGTCACCACCGTGCCCTCGGTGCTCGGCCTGATCGAGGGCGGCAAGGTCAGGGCGCTGGCGGTGACCGGCAGGGCCCGGGCCAAGCTCTTCCCCGAAGTGCCTTCGGTGGCCGAGAGCGGGTGGCCGAATTACGAGGCGACCGCCTGGTACGGCTTCGTCGTGCCGAAGGGGACGCCGAAGCAGGTCGCGGCCAGGCTGCGGAACGCGACCGTCGAGACGATCAACAGCGCGCTGATCCGCGAGCGGCTGCAGAACGAAGGCGCCGGGCCGATCGGCAATGCGCCCGAGGAGTTCGCGGCGATGATGGAGGCGGAATCACGCCGCTGGGCCGGGATCATCCGCGAGGCCCGCCTCGCGATCAATTGAAGCTTCAGGCGATCCGCTTGTCCGCGGAGTCGCAGAGATCGGCGACGATGCAGCTTTCGCAGGCCGGGCGCAGGGCCTTGCAGGTATAGCGCCCGTGCAGGATCAGCCAGTGATGGGCATGCCGCCCGAACTCGGCGGGAATCGCCTTCTCCAGCCCGAACTCGACCTGCAGCACGTTCTTGCCCGGCGCGATGCGCAGGCGGTTGGCGACGCGGAAGACATGGGTGTCGACCGCGTGGGTGATCTCGCCGAAAGCGATGTTGAGCACGACGTTTGCGGTCTTGCGGCCGACACCGGGCAGGCTCTCCAGCGCCTCGCGCGTGGTCGGCACGGCGCTGCCGAATTCGGCGATCAGCTTCTCGCAGAGTGCGATGACGTTCTTCGCCTTGGTGCGGTAGAGCCCGATCGTCTTGACCAGCTCGCGCACCTGGTCCTCGCCGAGCGCCAGCATCTTCTCGGGCGTGTCGGCGAGTTCGAACAGCCGCTTCGTCGCCTTGTTGACCCCGGCATCGGTCGCCTGGGCCGAGAGCAGGACCGCGACCAGCAACGTGAAGGCGTTGACATAGTCGAGCTCGCCTTTCGGCTCCGGCCTTGCCGTGCGGAAGCGCGTGAAGATCTCGCGGATTTCTGCGGTGCTGCGGGGCTTCGGATTCGTGATCCGCTTGCGCGCCGGCGTGCGCTGCTGGCCCCTGTTCGCTTCGCTCATGGCGGCGTTATAATCGCAGGATGAGCTTGAGCAAGCCCGATCCCGAGAGCGCGGCCGCGGCCTTCGGCGCTGTGGCGGAGCGCCCTGTCTTCGACGCGACGATCACGCCGCATCGCTCGCTCGGCCAAAGCGGGTTCCGGCTCGTGATGACCCTGGTCTGCCTGACCAGCATCGTCGCGTCGGTGCCTTTCGTCCTGCTCGGCGCCTGGCCCGTCGCCGGCTTCTTCGGGCTCGATATCCTGGCACTGTTCATCGCCTTCAAGGTCAATTTCAACGCCGCGCGCGCCTTCGAGCGCATCGTGGTGACGCCGCTCGAAATCGTGCTGCGCCAGGTCTCCCATCGCGGCAAGGAAGCGGTCTGGCGCTCCAATCCGGCCTGGACGAAGCTGGAGCGCGAGCATGACGAGGATTACGGGCTGATGCGTCTGGCGCTCGTCTCGCGCGGCCGCAAGGTTGCGCTCGCCGCGGCCCTGTCGCCGCAGGAGCGCGAGGGTTTCGCGTCGGCACTCTCGGCCGCCCTGACGAAAGCCCGGCGCGGGCCCGATTACGAACCCGTCTGACGCGCATGGCGGCGACGATCATCCCGTTGATCGCGCTCGGGGTGATCGTCTTCGTGCTGGTGGCAGCCATTCGCGCCAATCGCGGCCCGCGCGGAAACCTGCCGCCGCAGGAGGGCGGGGAGGCCTCGCGCCGTGCCTATGCGCTCAAATTGCGCGATCGGCTCGATCATTCCCTGTTCGGGCCGGTGCTGGCCGGGGAGGTCTGGGACAGGGTGATGCAGCACCCGGTCGAACGCGGCCTGATCCATGAGTTCCATCGCGATTTCTGCGGCCATGGCCTGATCCGCACGCAGGCCGGGATCAAGCTCTGCGATATCCTCGACGGCCATCATGCCGGGACTGCGATCGCCGAGTGGACCGCTAGGGAGGATTTCGTCGCCTTCTTCGCCGAGCAGTCGGATTATAGCTGCAGCGGCTGGGACGAGACCTCGCCGGTTTTTGCCACCAACGACGAATGGCAGCGCAACAACCAGCGCCTGACCCGCGAGAAGCTGCGGCGTTTCGTTTCTGGCCCGATCCTCGCCTGAGGCGTCAGCGCCGCTGCGCCAGCCAGATCGTGTGGCCGCCGCAGGCCGCATCCTCGACGACATGGTCGACGACGGCAAAGCCGTTCTCGTCGAGCAGGCGCCGGTATTCCTCCGGGGCGAGGCTGGCATGGTAGAGCGGCTCGCCCTCGAAGGTACCAACCGCCTCGCCATGGCCGGGCCCGCTGGTGAAGAGCAGGGCGGCGCCCTCGGCCGCATGCTCACGGAAGCGCGGGAACATCAGGCGCTGGTCGGCCTGGCGAAGATGGAAGAAGCTGTCCCAGGCGATCAGCCCGTCGAAGCGCCTGCCGAGCGCGAGACTGCGTATGTCGGCGACCTGCCAGGAGTGCTGCGGAAAGCGTTCGCGACAGAGCCCGATCAGCGGTTCGGAGGAATCGATGCCGGTCACCGCGCAGCCGCGTTCGATAAGGTGCCGCGCAATCGGTTCGCCCATGCCGCAGCCGATGTCGAGAACGGAAGGCGCCGCTGGCAGCAGCGACAGGAAACGGTCGAGCCAGCGTGCCTCCATCAGCTTGCGGCCGCGCTGCCGGTCATAGGCGGTGGCATGACGCTGATAGAGCGAGATGATGGCGTCGGCGGAATCGGTCATCCTTGGAATTCTAAGCGCGCCGGGTGGAGAAGACGAGCTTGTCAGCTTTCGGGTGGGAGACGCATGCTGACAGGACTAGCTTCGCGACCATGAGATCAGATCGCGAGGACAGAACGATGAACGCTCACCCCGGCTTCCGAACTGCGATGAAACCGATCAACCTGTCCAATGCCGTGCTCGCCCGCGCCGCCGAGGCCATCCCCTCGGAAGCCGATTTCCCGGCGGCCGCGCCCGGCTCCGACTACGACACGGTGCGCCGCATCCTCGCCTACATCACCAACAACTGGCGTCAGCAGCCGACGATCGAGGCGATCGCGGAAGCCGCCGGCGCGACCCCGACCGACGTCCATCACCTGTTCCGGCGCTGGTGCGGGCTGACGCCGAAGGCTTTCCTACAGGCGATCACCCTCGACAACGCCAAGGGGCTGCTGGCCTCCTCCGCCAGCATCCTCGACACCAGCTACGAGGTCGGCCTCTCCGGCCCCGGCCGGCTGCACGACCTCTTCGTCACTCATGAGGCGATGTCGCCGGGCGAATGGAAGACTGGGGGCGAGGGCCTGCGGCTTTCCTACGGCTTCCATGCCTCGCCCTTCGGCGAGGCGCTGATCGTGGTCACCGAGCGTGGCCTTGCCGGGCTCGGCTGGGTCTCGAACGGCCAGGATGGCGGCAAGGTCGTCGGCGGCCGGGCCGAGGCGCTGGCCGACATGATGCGCCGGTGGCCGCATGCCGATTACCGCTTCGATCCGCAGGCGACCAAGCCCTATGCCGGCCGCATCTTCGAGCCGGAGCGCTGGTCGCCGCAGACGCCGCTGCGTGTCGTGCTGATCGGCACCGATTTCGAAGTGCGGGTCTGGGAGACGCTGCTGAAGATCCCGGTCGGCTGCGCCACCACCTATGGCGATGTCGCAGGCCATATCGGCAAGCCCTCGGCTGCCCGAGCCGTCGGTGCGGCGGTCGGCAAGAACCCGATCTCCTTCGTCGTGCCCTGCCATCGCGTGATCGGCAAGTCCGGCGCGCTCACCGGCTACCATTGGGGGCTGACGCGCAAGCGCGCCATCCTTGGCTGGGAAGCGGGGCAGCTCTCGGGCGGTCAGGCCGCCTGAGGGCGAAGGCGCTACTGCGAGACCGGGGCGGGCGGCGCGGCGGCCGGCGTACGCCTCGCCGTCGCCGGGCGGGCAGGCTTGGCCGCTTCCGGCTTCGGCTCTGGCAGGCCGAGCCGCGCGCGGATCGAGGCGGCACGAGCCTCGGTGATGCGGGCGCCACAGAAGCTGTGGCTGCCCTCGCTCTGGAAGTCGCGGCAGATCTGGGCGCGCTCGGAGGAGAAGGCGGCCTGCTCGCGGGCGATGCTGCGCTGCTCAGGCAGTTCGGCTTTGGCCGACAGCGCCCTGTAGCCTTCGCGCACGGCGTTTTCCGCCTTGCCACGCTCGGCCTCGATCTCCTTGGCCCGCGCCACGAGCGTGCGCGCATCGGGACCCCAGACGCCGCGCGGGTCGATCCGGCACTGAGCCGCCTCGATCACGCAGGGCTCGGCCGGCTCGACCACGAGGAAGCCACCCTCCAGCACGTCGAACACGATCGGGCAGGCCGAGGCCTCGAGCTTGTAGCGCGGCAGGCCGGCGGGCTTGCCGAGCGACGTCAGCGGCACCGGAGTCTCGCCGAAGGAGATGGCGCAGGGCTCGACCAGGTTCTGGGCCTGGAAGCCCTCTGCACGCAGTTTCAGCCCGAAGCCGGTAGCGGTCTTCTCCAGCGTCGCCTCGCCCGCACCGCCATTGCGCCGCACCGTCTTGCCGAGCAGCGAATCCTCGCCGGGAATCCTGATCGCCGGCATGGTGCGCGGCCGGGGCGCTGAAGGAGCGGCCGAGGCCGGCGCCGATTGTTGCGTGCCGGGCGCATTGAAGGGTTGCGCGCCGGGCAGTTGCAGCGGCTGCGCCATTGCCGTGCAGCCGAGCCAAGCCAGCGCGGCGCCGGTGGCGACGAGGCGGCTTGCGGCGGGGCGGCAGGTCGGCGTCACGGCTGTTCCTTCTCCGGCGAAAGGCGGTCTTTCTGCATGGAATGGTGAGGCTCTGCGCGCAAGGGCGCGGGAGCAACACCATGCGTTAATCATGCGGAGCCCCGAATACTGTGCGGGCTACGCTGGGACTTGCTTCTTAATCCGGCTTCGCGCCTTGCAAGGGGGGCGGCACCCTCCCTATATACGCCGCGAAGCGGTGGTTTTCGCCACTGCCGGAACCGGAATGCCATGGCTCCCAAGCTCTTGGCGGATTCCCGGTTCGCTTTGTTGAACCGGCGGACGGTTGCCGGGCCGGGGCATCAGCCCTCGGATCCGGAAACGCCTGCCAGACGTGGATATCCTGCATTCGTTCGCCGCAGAAGGTGGGGACGGGGCGGGACCATGGGCCGGAGGGCTGCGTCACGGCGCGGCGTTCCGGCGATCTGCTAAATCGAAAGGGATCCCTTCCATGGGTAAAGTTATCGGTATCGACCTCGGCACGACCAATTCCTGCGTTGCAGTGATGGAAGGCTCGACGCCCAAGGTCATCGAGAATTCGGAGGGCGCGCGCACCACGCCTTCCATCGTCGCCATCACGGATGACGGCGAGCGTCTTGTCGGTCAGCCGGCCAAGCGCCAGGCCGTCACCAATCCGGAGCGCACCTTCTTCGCCATCAAGCGCCTGATCGGGCGCACCTTCGACGATCCGATGACCAAGAAGGACATCGATCTCGTCCCCTACAAGATCAAGAAGGCCCCCTCGGGCGACGCCTGGGTCGAGGCTGACGGCAAGGATTACTCGCCCTCGCAGATCTCCGCCTTCACGCTGACGAAGATGAAGGAGACCGCGGAGGCCTATCTCGGCCAGCCGGTCACGCAGGCGGTCATCACCGTTCCCGCCTACTTCAACGACGCCCAGCGCCAGGCCACCAAGGATGCCGGCCGCATCGCCGGCCTCGAGGTGCTGCGCATCATCAACGAGCCGACCGCGGCTGCGCTCGCCTATGGCCTCGACAAGAAGTCGACCGGCACGATCGCGGTCTATGACCTCGGCGGCGGCACCTTCGACGTCTCGATCCTCGAGATCGGCGACGGCGTCTTCGAGGTGAAGTCGACCAATGGCGACACCTTCCTCGGCGGCGAGGACTTCGACATGCGCCTGGTCGAGTACCTGGCGGACGAATTCAAGCGCGAGCAGGGCATCGACCTGAAGAAGGACAAGCTCGCTCTCCAGCGCCTGAAGGAAGCCGCCGAAAAGGCCAAGATCGAGCTCTCGACCACGGCCCAGACCGAGATCAACCTGCCCTACATCACGGCCGATGCCTCGGGTCCGAAGCACCTCGCCATCAAGCTCTCGCGCGCCAAGTTCGAGAGCCTGGTCGACGATCTCGTGCAGCGCACCATCGAGCCCTGCCGCAAGGCCCTCAAGGATGCCGGCCTCACCGCCGGTGACATCGACGAGGTCGTTCTGGTCGGCGGCATGACCCGCATGCCGAAGGTCCAGGAAGTCGTGAAGCAGTTCTTCGGCAAGGAGCCCCACAAGGGCGTCAACCCGGACGAGGTCGTCGCTATCGGCGCCGCGGTCCAGGCCGGCGTGCTGCAGGGCGACGTCAAGGACGTGCTGCTGCTCGACGTGACCCCGCTTTCGCTCGGCATCGAGACGCTGGGCGGCGTGTTCACGCGCCTGATCGACCGCAACACCACGATCCCGACCAAGAAGAGCCAGGTCTTCTCCACTGCCGAGGACAATCAACAGGCGGTGACGATCCGGGTCTTCCAGGGCGAGCGCGAAATGGCGGCCGACAACAAGATGCTCGGCCAGTTCGACCTGATGGGCATTCCGCCGTCCCCGCGCGGCATGCCGCAGATCGAGGTGACCTTCGACATCGACGCCAACGGCATCGTCTCGGTCACCGCCAAGGACAAGGCGACGAGCAAGGAGCAGCAGATCCGCATCCAGGCTTCCGGCGGTCTGTCCGAGGCCGAGATCCAGAAGATGGTGAAGGATGCCGAGTCCAACGCCGCCGAGGACAAGAAGCGCCGCGAGCTGGTTGAGGCCAAGAACCAGGCCGAGAGCCTCGTGCACTCGACCGAGAAGTCGCTGAAGGATTATGGCGATAAGGTTTCGGCGGCCGACAAGACCGCGATCGAGACCGCGCTCGACGCGCTGAAGACGGCGCTGGCCGGTGAGGACGCCGAGGCGATCGCCTCGCGCACCACCGACCTGATGCAGGCTTCGATGAAGCTTGGCGAGGCGATGTATGCCGCCAGCCAGGCCGAGGCCGGTGCCGCCGAAGGCGCAGCCGACGACGCCGACGCCAAGAAGGACGACGTCATCGACGCCGACTTCAAGGACGTCAGCGACGACAAGGGCGACAAGAAGAAGAGCGCCTGAGCGCGTTCGCCATCCTGAGGAATGTGATGGCCGGGCTTGACCCGGCCATTGCATTCGCGGAATGGCCCCTGAAGGAAAAGCTCGCCCTCCTGTGCGGTGACGCGCAGGAGGGCGAAAGGGCGGCTGTTTGATGTCCAAGCGCGACTATTACGAAATTCTCGGCGTGCAGAAGACCGCGAGCGATGCGGAGCTGAAAAGCGCCTTTCGCAAGCTCGCCATGCAGTGCCACCCCGACCGGCACCCCGGCGACAAGGCGGCCGAGACCAAGTTCAAGGAATTGAACGAGGCCTATCAGGTCCTTTCCGACGGGCAGAAGCGCGGCGCCTATGACCGCTATGGCCATCAGGCCTTCGAGCAGGGCGGCGGTGGCGGCCCGGCCGACATGTCCGACTTCATGTCGGACATCTTCGAATCCTTCTTCGGCGAAGGGCGCGGCCGCAGCGGCCCGCGCGGTGCCAATGCCCGCGAACGCGGCGCCGATCTGCGCTACAATCTCGAGATCGGCCTGGAAGAGGCCTATACCGGCAAGAACGCGACCATTCGCGTGCCGACTTCCGTGGTCTGCGAGGTCTGCTCCGGTACCGGCGCCAAGACCGGCTCGAAGTCGCGGCAATGCCCGACCTGCGGTGGTCATGGCCGGGTCCGCGCCAATCAGGGCTTCTTCTCGGTCGAACGCACCTGCCCGACCTGCGGCGGTCGTGGCGAGGTCATCGACGATCCCTGCAATGGCTGCCACGGTTCCGGCCGCGTCACGCGCGAGCGCACGCTCTCGGTCAATATCCCGGCCGGTGTCGAGGACGGCACGCGCATCCGGCTCGCCGGCGAGGGCGAGGCCGGCCTGCGCGGCGGTCCTGCGGGCGATCTCTACATCTTCCTCTCGATCAAGCCGCACGCCATCTTCCAGCGCGACGGCGCCGATCTGTTCTGCCGCGTGCCGATCGGCCTGACCTCGGCGGCGCTCGGCGGCGAGATCGAGGTGCCGACGCTCAACGGCGAGAAGGCCAGGGTAAAGATCCCCGAGGGAACGCAGACCGGCAAACAGTTCCGCCTGAAGGGCAAGGGCATGAGCGTACTGCGCTCGCGCGATTCCGGCGACCTCTACATCCAGGTCCTGGTCGAGACGCCGCAGAAGCTCACCGCCCGCCAGCGCGAGCTTCTGCTCGAATTCGAGCGCGAGAGCTCCGGCGCGACCCATCCGGAAAGCGCCGGCTTCTTCGGCCGGGTCAAGGACTTCCTCGGCGGACTCGGCGGCGCCGCCTGATCTTCTCCGACCGATCCGGTTCCAGAACGGAAAAGGGCGGGCCACCTTTCGGTGCCCGCCCTGTCGATCGGGACCGGACCTTACGGTCAGGCCTTGTCGATCACTTTCTTGACCGCATCCTTGGCCTTGCCGACGGCCTGCTGGGCTTCGCCCTTGCGCTCCTGCGCAATGCCTTCGGCCTGCAGCCCGGGCTTGTTCAGCGCCTTGCCGGCGGCCTGCTTGACGTTGCCCGCGGCCTCGTTGGCCATGCCCTTGATCTTGTCGGCGGTGCTGCCCATGGGTCGTTTCCTCACTTGAACACGTGCCGCCGCAGCGGCGATGCCCAATGAACGGCCGGACGCGAGGAAGGTTCCCGGGACGCAACGACGCTTGGGCGCGCCGACGCGTCGGCTACGAACCGGCTATCGCCCGCAGCGCTTCCGCCGTCGCCTGATCCGCCGGGAAGAAAGTCTCCAGCGCCAATTCCGACAAGGTGACGTCGACCGGCGTGCCGAACACGGTCGTCGCCGAGATCAGCGACAGGACGCTGTCGCCGAAGCGCATCTGCAGCGGCACGACGACCGGCGGCTCGCTCTCCTCGCTGGCCTTCCCCTTGCGCGCGGGTGCTTCCGGCGTCGGATAGCTCAGCAGTTCCGTCAGCAGTTCGGCGAGCACCGGGTCGGCTGTAGCGCGGATCTGCTGGCGCAGCCGGGCGATCAAATGGCCGCGCCATTCGCCGAAGTTGACGATCGCCGGTGCGAGGCCGCCGGGATGCAGGCTGAGCCTGAGCACATTGACCGGCGGCCGCAGCAGCTCCGCTTCGATCACGCCGGCGAGCAGCGGCGCCACGGCGGCATTGGCGGCGAGCAGCGTCCAGTGCCGGTCGACCGCCAGCGCCGGATAGGGCTCGTGCCCCTTCAGCAGGAGGTCGATCGCGCTGCGGGCGGCCTGCAGGCTGGGATCCTCGAGCGAGCGTTCAAGATAGACCGGCGCATAGCCGGCGGCGAGCAGCAGCGCATTGCGCTCGCGCAGGGGCACGCCGAGATTCTCGGCGAGATGCAGGACCATGTCCCGGCTCGGCGCCGAGCGGCCGCTTTCGATGAAGCTGAGATGCTTCTGGGAGATCTCGGCTTCGAGGGCGAGATCGAGCTGGCTGAGCCGGCGGAGCTGGCGCCAGTCGCGGATGAGATGCCCGACCGTGGGCTGCTGGTGCTTGTTCATGTCAGGCAAGCTAGCGCCGGGCGATCTGGCTTCCAATTACCTCCGGCTTAATCGACGGCCCTCCTGTCGTCCGTCAGCATGGCCTCCATCAGCAACGGCCCAGTTCGAGACAAGGGGCCAAACCGGAGAACAGCCATGGCCTTCATCCAGCCCTCCCGCTTCCTGCGCAATGTCCTGGCCCTCGACGCTGCCGCCTGCGCCGCGACCGGCCTGCTGCTCAGTTTCGGCGCCGGGGCCTTGTCCGGCTTGCTCGGCTTCCCGGCCGAGTTCCTGCGCGGCGCCGGCCTCGTGCTGCTGCCCTGCGCCGCGGCGCTCGCCTTCCTCGCCAGCCGGGTGCGCCTGCCGCGCCTGGCCGTCTACGCGGTGATCGGCATCAACATCCTCTGGGTTGCCGACAGCATCCTGATCCTGGTCGCGGGCTGGTTCCAGCCGACAATGCTCGGTATCGCCTTCGTTCTGGCTCAGGCAGCGGTCGTCGCCGTCGTCACGGAGCTTGAGGTGATCGGGCTGAAGAAGTCGGTGGCCGAAGAGATCCAGCCCGGTACCGCCCGGCTCTGATGCCTGTGCTGCAGGGGCCCCGCCGTCGGCTTGACGCCGCGGCGGGGCGTCGTCGTTTCCGTTGTCACGAAACTGTCGTCTGCGCTGACTAGCCGGAAAGTCCGCCGCTTTCCCGGCTCACGCGGAACAGGACCCGCCCGATGCGCAAACCCCTCGCTCTTGCGGCCCTCGCGACGCTCCTGCTTGGCGGCACGGCCATGGCCGAGCCGACGTTCAACCGCATCGCGACCTTCTCCGTGCCCGACAACCTCCCGGCCGGGCGCGATCTCAAGAAGAAAACCGTCGCCGAGATCATCGCCGCCAACGAGGCCGGCACGCTGCTCGCCTATACCGATGCGGAGCAGAAGGGCATCGGCCTGATCGACATCGCCATGGCCAGCGCGCCAAGGCCTGCCGGCTTCGTGCCGGTCGAGGGAGAACCGACCTCGGTCGTCATCCTCGGCGAGCGGGCTTTCGCCGCCGTGGTCACCTCGGGCGACAATTTCAAGCAGCCGGCCGGGCACCTCGCCGCCATCGACCTCAAGACGAAGCAGGTCACGGCGACCTGCGAGCTCGGTGGTCAGCCGGATTCGATCACGCTCAGCAAGGACAAGGGCAAGCTCGTCATCGCCATCGAGAACGAGCGCGACGAGAAGCTGAACAAGGGCGCGCTGCCGCAACTCCCGGCTGGTAACCTCACCCTGATCGGTCTCAAGGACGGCGAAGCCGATTGCGCGTCGAAGCAGGTCGTCGAGCTCACCGGCATCGCCGCGGTCGAGCCGACCGATCCAGAGCCGGAATTCGTCGACGTCAACCAGGACGGGCTCGCCGTGGTGACGCTGCAGGAGAACAACCATCTCGCCATTGTCGACACCAGGACTGGCAAGGTTGTCGCGCACTTCCCGGCCGGTGCGGTCGATCTGAAGGCTATCGACAAGACCCGCGACGGCCAGATCAGCCCTGTCGAGGAACTGAAGGGCGTTGCGCGCGAGCCCGACGCCGTGCGCTGGCTCGACAATGACCGCTTCGTCACCGCCAATGAGGGCGATTGGAAGGGCGGCTCGCGCGGCTTCACGATCTTTCGCAAGGACGGCACGGTCGAGTTCGATTCCGGCTCGCTGGTCGACCATATCGCCATCAGGCTCGGGCATTATCCGGAGCGCCGTTCGGCGGCCAAGGGCAGCGAGCCCGAGGGCATCGAGGTCGGAACCTACGGCAATGACCGGCTGATCTTCGTCGGGCTGGAGCGGGCTTCCCTCGTGCTCGTCTTCAAGGATGAGGGGCCGGGCCGCGTGCCGCGCTATCTCCAGGCGCTGCCGGGCGGCATCGCGCCGGAAGGGCTGCTTGCGCTTCCGCAGCGCAATCTCTTCGTCTCGGCTTCCGAGGCCGATCTAGGCGAGAAAGGCGGCCCGCGTTCGGCGGTGACGATCTATCAGCGCAGCGAGGCGCCGGCCGCCTATCCGACCATCCAGTCGGCTAACGTCGATGGCGTCCCGCTCGGCTGGGGGGCGCTGTCCGGACTCGCCGCCCATCCGGAGCTGGCAGGTCGACTATTTGCCGTCACCGACAGCGCGTACTCGCCCTCGCGCATCCTCGAGATCGACGCGACGATCAAGCCGGCGACGATCACCGGCGCGCTGACGCTCAGCAACGAAGGCAAGCCCGCGGCCTACGATATCGAGGGCATTGCGACCCGCCCGGCCGGCGGCTTCTGGCTCGCCTCGGAGGGCAATCCCGAGCACAAGGAGAAGCCGACGAAGAACATCCTCCTGCGCGTTTCGGCCAAGGGCCAGATCGAGGAGGAGATTTTCCTGCCGGCGGAACTCGAGGCCCAGGCGTCGCGGTTCGGGCTCGAGGGCGTTGCCGTCACCGGCACGGGCGCGGACGAAACGGTTTGGCTCGCCGTGCAGCGCGAATGGAAGGATGATCCCAAGGGCAAGACCAAGATCCTGCGCTACAAGCCGGCCGACAAGAGCTGGGGCGTGCTGCATTATCCGCTGAGCGCGCCGGCGGCTGGCGCCTGGATGGGCCTCTCGGAACTGACTTATCTCGGCGACGAAACCTTTGCCGTGATCGAGCGCGACAACCAGTTCGGGGCCAAAGCGGTGAAGACGCTGGCGACCTTCTCCGTGAAAGGCCTGAAGCCGGCTCCGCTGGGTGCCGCCGATATTCCGACCGTCGAGAAAAAGCTGCTGCGCGATCTGACGCCGGAGCTGATGAAGCTCGGCGGCTATGGGCTCGACAAGGTCGAGGGCATGACGCTCGACAAGGAGGGCAACCTCTTCGTCGTCACCGACAATGACGGCGTCGACGATTCCTCCGGCGAGACCCAGTTCTTCGCCTTCGGCAAGCTCGGAAAGTAGGCCTGCAAGACAAGGCTGGCGGGCTCGATCTCCAGCTGCATCAAGCGACCTCGTCATCCCGGCGCTACGCGGGTTCGCTGCGGCGGGAATGACGGCTCGCCTTGCTGGAAGGAGCATCAGCCGACAGGCATCTTGCTGTCGCGACCGGCGCATGCGCTACTCCTACAAAAGCGGGAGAGTGGCGCATGACCCAAGGGGTTCTGTCACAGAGCAGCTCGCCGTCTCATGGTGAGCAGCATGGCTCCGTCCCTGCCCTGACGCTCGGCGCCCTCGGCGTCGTCTACGGCGATATCGGCACCAGCCCGCTCTATGCGCTCAAGGAGGCCGCCCGTGCCGCGAGCGCCGGCGGGGCCTTGCAGCCGGCCGCCGTCGTCGGTTGCGTCTCGATGATCCTGTGGGCGTTGATCCTGGTCATCTCGCTCAAATATTCGCTGCTGATCATGCGCGCCGACAATCGCGGCGAAGGCGGCATCATGGCGATGCTGGCCCTGCTCAAGGCGCGCCATGCCAAGCCGGGCTCGGCACGGGCCTATGTGCTGGTGGTCGGCCTCGTCGGCGCCGCTCTGCTCTATGGCGACGGCGCCATCACGCCGGCGATTTCCGTGCTGAGCGCGATCGAAGGCCTCAAGGTCGATGCGCCGTTCCTGGCGCCGGCCATCGTTCCGCTGACCGCGATGATCCTGATCGGCGTCTTCCTCGTGCAGAGCAAGGGCACCGGCTTCATCGGCAAGCTGTTCGGGCCGATCATGCTGCTCTGGTTCATCGCCCTCGCGCTGCTCGGCATCCGGGGCATCCTGATGGCGCCGGACATCCTGGCTGCGATCAACCCGTTCAACGCGCTCTACTTCATCACCCACACCGCCCCGATCATCGGCTTCGTCGTGCTGGGCGCCACCTTCCTGGCCGTGACCGGCGGCGAGGCGATGTATGCGGATATGGGCCATTTCGGCCCGGTGCCGATCCGCATCGCCTGGTTTGTCGTCGTGCTACCGGCGCTGATGCTCAATTATTTCGGTCAGGGCGGCCTGCTGCTGAGCCATCCCGAGGCGATCGCCAACCCGTTCTATCAGCTCGCCCCGGACTGGGCGCACTATCCCATGGTGTTCTTCGCGACGGCGGCCGCCGTCATCGCCTCGCAAGCGGTGATCACCGGCGCCTTCTCGCTGACCCGGCAGGCCGTGCAACTCGGTCTCTTCCCCGCCATCCACATCCAGCATACGGCGGATGACCAGAAGGGGCAGATCTACATCCCGATCGTCAACTGGATGATCTGCCTGGCGACCCTGACTTCGGTCTTCATGTTTCGGTCCTCCGACGCGCTGGCCGGCGCCTATGGCATCGCCGTCTCGCTGCTGATGGCCATCACCACTGGGCTGGCGGCGCTGATCGCGCTGAAATGGGGCTACAACCCGATCCTCGTCGTGGCGGTCAACGGCTTCTTCCTGCTGATCGACCTCGCCTTCTTCTCGGCGAACCTGCCGAAACTGCACGAGGGGGGCTGGTACCCGCTGCTGCTGGCCCTGGTGCTGACGATGATCATGCTGACCTGGCGGCGTGGCCTCGCTTTGGTGGAGGCGGCGCGCGCGCGCCAGCGCGAGCCGGAGAAGGGGTTCCTGGACATGCTGGCGACGAATCCGCCGCTGCGACTGCCGGGGACGGCCGCCTTCTTGGCCTCGGCCGCGCGTGGGCTGCCGATCTCGTTGACGCATTTCGTCCGCCACAACCACGCCTTGCACGAGCGCATTCTGCTGGTGACCGGCAAGCTCGAGGAGATTCCGCGCGTCTCCGACGAGAACCGGATCGAGCTGGTCGAGCTCGCGCCCAGTGTCACGCGCGTGATCATCCATTTCGGCTTCATGGAGACGCCACGCATCCCGGACGGCTTGCGCTGCGGCGTCGAGCGCGGCCTGCTGGCTGGCGTCGATCTCGCTGGGATGTCGTATTATATCGGCCGCGAGACGGTCATCCCTCGCGAGGAGATCGCCGGAATGGCGATGTGGCGCGAGGCGCTCTTCGCCTTCATGCAGCGCAACGCCGAGCGTTCCGCCGCGCATTTCCATATTCCGGCCAAGCAGGTCGTCGAGGTCGGGGTCGAGATCGAGATCTGATCACCCTGCCGCGGCCTCTCCGGCCATAAAACGCTGGTCATCCCGGGCGACCGAAGGGAGACCCGGGATGACCAGCGCTTTTTAGTTGGGTGGTATCAGAGGCCGAGCTTCTTCTTGCGCTGGCCGAGCGTGCGCAGGCGCAGCGCATTGAGCTTGATGAAGCCCGCGGCGTCGCGGTGGTCGTAGGCGACGGCGCCTTCCTCGAAGGTGACGAGGTCCTGGTCGTAGAGCGAATACGGGCTCGAACGGCCGATGACGTGGACGCCGCCCTTGTAGAGCTTCAGGCGCACCTGGCCGGTGACGAACTCCTGGCTCTTGTCGATCAGGGCCTGCAGCATCTCGCGCTCCGGCGAGAACCAGAAGCCGTTATAGATCAGCTCGGCATATTGCGGCATGAGCTGGTCCTTGAGATGGGCGGCGCCGCGGTCGAGCGTGATCGACTCGATGGCGCGGTGCGCCGAGAGCAGGATCGTGCCGCCGGGCGTCTCGTACATGCCGCGGCTCTTCATGCCGACGAAGCGGTTCTCGACCAGGTCAAGCCGGCCGATGCCGTTGTCGCGGCCGAGCTCGTTGAGCTTGGCCAGCAGCGTCGCCGGCGAGAGCTTCTGGCCGTCGATCGCGACCGCATCGCCCTGTTCGAAGTCGATGGTGATCACGGTCGGCTTGTCCGGCGCGTCCTCCGGCGAGATCGTGCGCGAGTAGACATAGTCCGGCACTTCGACGGCCGGATCCTCCAGCACCTTGCCCTCCGAGGAGGCGTGCAGCAGGTTGGCATCGACCGAGAACGGTGCTTCGCCGCGCTTGTCCTTGGCGATCGGGATCTGGTGCTGCTCGGCGAAGGCGATCAGCTGCTCGCGCGAGCGCAGGTCCCATTCGCGCCAGGGCGCGATCACATGCACGTCGGGCTTCAGCGCATAGGCGGTCAGCTCGAAGCGGACCTGGTCGTTGCCCTTGCCGGTGGCGCCATGCGAGACGGCGTCGGCGCCGACCTTTTCGGCGATCTCGATCAGCTTCTTGCCGATCAGCGGCCGCGCGATCGAGGTTCCGAGCAGATAGACGCCTTCATAGGCGGCGTTGGCGCGGAACATCGGGAAGACGTAGTCCCGCACGAATTCCTCGCGCAGGTCCTCGATGAAGATGTTCTCGGGCTTAATGCCGAGCAGCAGCGCCTTGTCGCGCGCCGGGCCGAGCTCCTCGCCCTGGCCGAGATCGGCGGTGAAGGTGACGACCTCGCAGTTGTAGGTGGTCTGCAGCCATTTCAGGATGATCGAGGTGTCGAGGCCCCCGGAATAGGCGAGCACGACCTTGTTCACGCGCTTGTCGGCCATAGGCTGATCTTCCTGCTGCGGCTGCATGAGCCCCGCTCATGCCTGGGAGACGGATGCGGTTCTGACGGCCGCATTTCGGACGTAAGGGCGCACTATCGCAGGGCTAAGGGCGACGCAATCGGAACCTTCTGATCGATGCGGCGTCTTCCGGTGATGGATCGTCGCAAGGGCGCCTGAACCGGGGAGCGTACAGCCGGCCTGGGGGCCAGGCCGGTGGATCATGTGATGGATGTGGCGGGACCCGACTTCGTTCCGCCGGGGGGGCTGATGACGAAACGTCCTGTTCTGGATTTCTGGTATGAGTTCGCCTCGACCTATTCCTGCCTGACTGCTCTGCGAATCGAGGCTGCCGCCGAGGCGGCGGGGGTCGATCTGCGCTGGCGCCCTTTTCTTCTCGCTCCGATCTTCGCCGCGCAGGGCTGGACCAGCTCGCCCTTCAATCTCTACCCCAACAAGGGACGCTATATGTGGCGCGACGTGACGCGCCGCGCCGGCCGCTCCGGGCTGGCCATCGTACGTCCCGAAATCTTCCCGCAGAACTCGCTGATCGCCGCGCGCCTCGCGCTCGCCGGCCGAGAGGCCGGCTGGATGCCTGGCTTCACCAAGGCGCTGTTCCGGGCCCAGTTCTGCGAAGGCCGCAACATCGCCGAGGAGGCGGTGTTGACCACGGCCCTGCGCGAGGCCGGCGCCGATGCCTCGGCCGCATTCCCGCTTTCGCGCAGCGAGGAGGTCAAGGGCCGGCTCAAGGCCGAGACCGAGCTCGCCAAATCGCTCGGCATCTTCGGCGCGCCGACCTTCGTCACCGGCGATGGCGAATTGTTCTGGGGCGACGACCGGCTCGAGGAAGCGCTCGACTGGGCCCGCGACGGGCGCTGAGAGCGGCCGCGCGCCATTCTTCGCTCAGGGATAGGTCTGCCAGGGCAGCTGGAAGTGCGGCCCGTCCTTGAAGCTGCGCCAGTCACCGCCCCATTCCAGCGGAACGCCGACGGCTTGAGCCGCCATCTTCATCGCTACGGCGAGGCGCTCATACAGTGGCCAGTCCCATCGCACCTGCCCGCCGACGAGAGCGGCAAGATCCACCGCGCAGCTCATTCGAGATTGATTATTCTCAGGTATGTGGCGGGATCTCAGGGTCTGGGCCGCGCCCTTGGCGACGAGCTGCCGCTGCCGTTCCAGGGTGCGCACGCCTTCGGTGACGATGAAGGAGACGGCGGTCAACTCCGCCGCCTTCCGAACCACCTTCACTAGGTCGGGATGAACGCCGACCAGATTTTTCTCGGACCTCTCGTTGAGTTTCATGGGCGCCTCGTGGGTTAGCGAGCGCCCTTATCAATGCGTGCAATACTTATTTTATGCAACTTAAGATTGCATAAAATAAGTCGAGCTACCCGCGGTCGAAGCTGTGCCGTCAGAGCGGGGTGCGACTTGAGGATCGGAGTGTCAGCCCTGGGGCTTGCGGCCCCACGGCCCATGCGAGGCCGAGGTCTCGGCGATCTCGGGCAGAGGCTGGCGCTCGGCGACCTTGGGCGGGCCGAGCGGCGCTTCGAGCGGCATCCGCCCGCCGGCCGTCTGCACCAGCGCCTGCACCCGCTTGGTCACCGAGGGGTGGGTCGAGAACAGATCGGCGAAATCGTCCGGGTCGTTCTCGAAGCACATGTCCATCACGCCCGAGGGCACGCCCTCGATATCGGCGCGGCCGGAGATCTTGAGCAGGGCCGAGATCATCGCGTCGGGGTTCTTGGTGAGCTCGACCGCGCCGGCATCGGCGAGATATTCGCGCGCCCGGGACAGCGACAGCCGGACCACGATGGCCAGGAACCAGGAGATCGCGATCACGGCGATGCCGATCAGGATCGCGATGCCGTTGCCCTTCTTGTCGTCCGAAGACGAGGAATAGCGGATGCTGCGCCGTGTGAGGCCGCGGAACATCACCTCGCCGACGAAGGAGATCACGCCGGCGATGACGATCGCGATCACCATCAGCCGGACGTCGCCATTGCGGATATGGGTGAGCTCATGCGCGATCACCGCTTCGAGCTCGGCATCGTTGAGCTGCTCGATCAGCCCGGTGGTCAGCGTCACCGTGAACTGCTTGTCGTTGACGCCGCTGGCGAAGGCGTTGAGCGCATCGCTCTGGATGATCGCGAGCTTCGGCGTCACCATGCCGCGCGAGATGCAGAGATTCTCCAGCATCCGGTACAGCTTGGGGTTTTCCTCGCGGCTGATCCCCTTGGCGCCGGAGACTGCGCCGATGAGCGCGACATTGATCCTGAAGCCGATGAAGATCCAGGCGACCGTGGCGAGCGTGATCACCGGCAGCCAGGACAGGAAGGTTCGTCCGGCCTCGCTGAAGGCGCTGCGGCCACGGGGCACGCCGCCATAGCCGTAGGCGACCAGCAACAGGCCCCAGACGGTCAGGTAGACCAGCAGGAACAGCCCGACGAGCAGGAAATTCGACCTGATCCGGTTGTTGCGCTGGTGGGTATAGAGCCCGAAAGCTTCCCCCGGCATCACAGCGGCTCCGCGCTCGCGCGGCGTGTCAGAACTTTACGGTCGGCGCGACTTCGATCTGCGCCCGCGTCTCTTCGCCGACATCGAAGAATTCGCGCGGGGTGAAGCCCATCTGCGGCGCGAAGAACACCGCCGGGAAGGCCTGGATCGCGGCATTGAACTCGCCGACCGCATTGTTGAAGAAGCGCCGCGCCGCCGCCAGCTTGTCCTCGACATTGCCGAGGTCCTGCTGGAGCTGCTGGAAATTGGCGCTCGCCTTGAGGTCGGGATAGGCCTCGCCGAGCGCGAGCAGCCGGCCGACGGCGCCGGTCAGCTGCTGTTCGGCGACTGCCTGATCGTGCGGGCCGGTCGCAGCCTGGGCCTGGTTGCGCGCCTTGATCACCGCGTCGAAGGTTTCCTTCTCGTGGCTGGCGTAGCCCTTCACGGTCTCGACCAGATTGGGGATCAGGTCGTGCCGCTGCTTCAGCTGCACGTCGATGTCGGCGAAGGCCTGGTTGACGCGCTGCCGCATCGCCACGAGGCCGTTATAGGTCATGATCAGATAGACCACGACGACGACGATCAGTCCCAGGACGGCCCAACCCATGGCGTTCTCCTCTGGCGCAGGCACAGTTGCCGCAACCTCGCATGAAGGCCGACGCAGGGGAAGCTGTCGCCCGGCTCTGCGGGCGACCTATTGATCGGATCTGAGGCCAATTCGCCGTGCCGGCGCCGTGTCCCGGCTGGTTAGGCCGGGACGGCCGCCAGCCCGAGCTGCGGCTGGATTTCGGCGAGCATCTCGTAGGAGCGCTTGCGGGCGGCATGGTCGAAGATCGCCGAGGCGACGATCAGTTCGTCGGCCTTCGTCTTCTCGATGAAGGCCTGCAATTGCGACCGCACGCTGTCGCGCGAGCCGACGAAGGAGCAGGCCAGCATGCGCTGCGCCTGCGCCTTCTCCGGGCCTGACCAGTAGGTCTCGATGTCGTCGATCGGCCGTGGCAGCAGGCCGCGCCGGTTGCGCAGCATGTCGGTGAAGCGCTGCTGCACCGAGGTGAACAGGCGCTGCGCCTCGGCATCGGTTTCGGCGACGACGACGTTGCAGCCGACCATGGCATGGGGCTTGTCGAGCTGGGCCGAGGGCTGGAAGCGCTCGCGATAGACGGCGAGCGCATCCATCAGCGCATCCGGCGAGAAATGCGAGGCGAAGGCGTAGGGCAGGCCGAGCACGGCGGCGAGCTGCGAGCCGAACAGGCTGGAGCCCAGGATCCAGAGCGGGACGTTGCTGTTGGTGCCGGGGACCGCCTGGATCACCTGGTCCGGCTGGAGCGGGCCGAGCAGGGCCTGGAGTTCGAGCACATCCTGCGGGAAGCGCTCCGCCGAGTCGGCCTCGCGCCGCAGCGCCCGCCAGGTGCGCTGGTCGGTGCCGGGCGCGCGGCCGAGGCCGAGGTCGATGCGGCCGGGATAGAGCGCCTCCAACGTGCCGAACTGTTCGGCGATCACCAGCGGCGAGTGGTTCGGCAGCATGATGCCGCCGGCGCCGACGCGGATGGTCGAAGTGCCTTCGGCGACATAGCCGATCGCGACCGAGGTCGCGGCGCTGGCGATGCCGGTCATGTTGTGGTGTTCGGCCAGCCAGAACCGGGTGTAGCCGAGCTTTTCGGCGTGGCGCGCGAGATCGCGGCTGTTGTGCAGCGCGTCGGCCGCCGTCGCGCCTTCGGTGATGAAGGCGAGGTCGAGGATGGAGAGGGGAAGCATGCGGCTGATCCCTTGGAAAGGCGCCGGCGCAGCCGGCATTCGCCCTCCAGATTGGCCCCATGGCGGCGCGGTACAAGTCCGGCGCGGCGCATGCTCGCCCGGCGCCCCGCGAGGGGCTCCCGCTCAGGTCGGTGTTCCGTTCAGGGCGCCACGACCGTCAAAAAGGGGCCTTTCGGCGTTTCGGTCGGACCCGAGAGCACGGGCGGCGCATGGCGGACCGGCGGCAGGCTCTTGAAGTAGCTCGCCAGCGCCAGGGCGTCGGCATCGTTCAGCTTGCCATAGCTGCTATAGGGCATGGCCGGGGCCAGCATGCGCCCATCGGGCCTGACGCCCGTGCGTACCGCCTTGATGATGTCCTGCTCACTCCAGGCGCCGAGCCCGGTCTCGCGATCCGGCGTCAGATTTGGCGGAAAGAAGGTTCCGAGCCCGGGGATCTTGAAGCCGACCTCAGATCCCGCGAATTTGCGCGCCATGTCGGGCTTGCCCAGGAAGACGCCCGGCGTGTGGCAGCCTCCGCAATCCATGATCGCGGCGAGATATTCGCCGCGCTTGACGCGTTCGCGCGGCGCGGTCGTCTGGGCCTCGGCGAGCGAAGTCGAAAGCAGGGCGGCGCCGGCCAGGGCCAGGAGGGGCAGCGGGCTTTGCATCGCGGGTGGTTCCTTTCCGGCATCGGACAGGTGCAGCCGATCTCGAAGCGCGACTGTCCCGGGACGGGCTACGCGGCAGCGGGAGGCAGGGCAGGGGCGCGGGGGCGGCTCGGCGCGGCCACGGCGTCGCGGCTTTTCTGGCACGGTGGTGACGTTGCGGCAATCTGGCCGCCGGTCCGGAAGAGGTACCTCTTCTGCGGTAAGGCGGCGCCGGCGGCCGGATTCCAGCCATCCGGCGGGTAGAGCTGCCCTTTTGCCCTTGTCGCAGGGGCGGGGATCGATTACATCCGCCTCGTCCGAAGGGCCGTGATCGATCACAGCCGGGGGCGGCCACCGGCCGGCTCCCGTTTTGTGTTTGGCGCACGTCTCTCGGATGCGGATCGGCCCCAGTGGCCTGGCGCCGCCGTCCTGCGGGACGGCAAGCTTCGGCAACGGAGCGCCATTTGGCCCGGTCCGGCGTGCAACACCAACCCAAACGGCGCCCAGCCGGACATCCGCGGGATACGCGGCCGGCGTTCAGGAGCATACATGTCAGCTGTCGAAAGCTATCACGCGGGCCGCGAGGATTTCGCCGCTCTGCTCGAGGAATCGTTCACCCGGAACGAGGCCCTCGAAGGTACCGTCATCAAGGGCAAGGTCGTTGCCATTGAGAAGGACATGGCGATCATCGACGTCGGTCTGAAGACCGAAGGTCGCGTCGCCCTGAAGGAATTCACCGGCCCTGGTCGCGACCAGGAGCTGAAGGTCGGCGACGAGGTCGAGGTCTATCTCGATCGGATCGAGAACGCGCTCGGCGAAGCCGTCATCTCGCGCGACAAGGCCCGCCGTGAAGAGAGCTGGGTCAAGCTCGAGAAGGCGTTCGAGGCCCGTGAGAAGGTCATGGGCAACATCTTCAACACGGTTAAGGGTGGCTACACCGTCGATCTCGACGGCGCCGTCGCCTTCCTGCCGCGTTCGCAGGTCGACATCCGCCCGATCCGCGACGTCGGCCCGCTGATGGGCCAGCCGCAGCCCTTCGAGATCCTCAAGATGGATCGTCGCCGCGGCAACATCGTCGTCTCGCGCCGCACCGTCCTCGAAGAGACCCGCGCCGAGGCTCGCTCCGAGCTCGTCGCCTCGCTCGAAGAAGGCCAGGTCATCGACGGCGTCGTCAAGAACATCACCGAATACGGTGCGTTCGTCGATCTCGGCGGCATTGACGGCCTGCTCCATGTCACCGACATGGCCTGGCGTCGCGTCAACCATCCGTCCGAGGTCGTGACCATCGGCCAGTCGGTCAAGGTCAAGATCATCAAGATCAACCAGGAGACGCACCGCATCTCGCTCGGCATCAAGCAGCTGCTTGCCGATCCGTGGGATGGCATCGCGGCGCGCTACCCGGTCGGTGCGCGCCTCAAGGGCCGCGTCACCAACATCACGGACTACGGCGCGTTCGTCGAAGTGGAGCCGGGCATCGAAGGCCTCATCCACGTCTCCGAGATGTCCTGGACCAAGAAGAACGTCCACCCCGGCAAGATCGTCTCGACCTCCCAGGAAGTCGACGTCGCGATCCTCGAGGTCGACCAGGTCAAGCGCCGCATCTCGCTCGGCCTCAAGCAGACCCTCCGCAATCCGTGGGAGGTCTTCGCCGAGCAGCATCCGTCCGGTTCGGTGGTCGAGGGCGAGGTCAAGAACAAGACCGAGTTCGGCCTGTTCCTGGGCCTGGAAGGCGACATCGACGGCATGATCCATCTGTCGGACCTGGACTGGAACCGTCCGGGCGAGCAGGTGATCGAGGAGTACAAGAAGGGCGACATGCTCCAGGCTGTCGTTCTCGATGTCGACGTCGAGAAGGAGCGCATCTCGCTCGGCCTGAAGCAGCTTGGCGGCGATCCCTTCGTGGATGCCGGCGAGTTCAAGAAGGGCCAGGTCGTGACCTGCGAGATCATCGACGTCAAGGAAGGCGGTCTCGACGTCAAGATCGCCGGCACGGACATGACCACCTTCATCAAGCGCGCCGAAATCGCGCGTGATCGTGCCGAGCAGCGCCCCGAGCGCTTCGCGGCCGGCGAGAAGGTCGACGCCCGCGTCATCCTCTTCGACAAGAAGGCCCGCAAGATCCAGGTCTCGATCAAGGCCCTGGAAATGGCCGAGGAGAAGGAGGCGATGGCCCAGTACGGCTCCGCCGATTCCGGCGCCTCGCTCGGCGACATCCTCGGCGCGGCCCTCAAGAAGGCCAGCACCGACAAGAAGTGATCTTCAGGCCGCGTCTCGCGGCCTGACCAGACCACCGGCCCGCGCGGAGAAATCCGCGCGGGCTTTTGTTTCGGCCGCGCTCGCCATTCTCGGGCGAAGCGTCGATCCGAGAATCTCGGGACCAGAGAACACAGGTTTCCGAGATGGCCGGGGCAAGCCCGACCATGACGAGATGAGCAGGAGACGGGCATGGACCACGCGGCGATCGGCATCGATTTCGGCACCACCAACAGCGTGGTCGCGCTCGCGCGCGCCGATGGCAGCGTCTCGACCCGCAGCTTCGCGACGAAGCAGGGCGCGGTCGATGCCTATCGCTCGGCCCTGATGTTCTGGCGGGAGGGCCGGCCGCCCAAGACCCATGTCGCCCATGTCAGCGGCCCGGATGCCCTCGACATGGCGCTCGGCATGACGACCGAGCATCGCTTCCTGCAGTCGCTGAAGACCCATCTCTCCAGCCGCGCCTTCCAGGAGACCAGGCTCTTCGGCAAGCTCTTCCAGCTCGAGGACCTGATCGCGGTCTTCCTGAGCGATCTCTCGGCCGGGCTCGACGGGCTGGCGGAACGCCCGCTGATCTCCGGCCGCCCGGTCGTCTTCGCCGGCGAGCGCCCGGACGAGGAGCTGGCGCTCGGCCGCCTTTCGGCCGCCTATGCCAAGGCCGGCATGCCGCGCGTCGACTTCGCCTATGAGCCGCTCGGCGCCGCCTACTGGTATGCCCGCGAGCTGAAGCAGGCGCAGACCATGCTGGTCGCTGATTTCGGCGGCGGCACCAGCGACTTCTCGGTGATGCGCTTCGAGCCGGGCGGAACCGGGCGCCTCGAGGCTATCCCGCTCTCCCATTCCGGCGTCGGCGTCGCCGGGGACACTTTCGACTACCGCATCATCGAGCACGCTGTCTCGCCGCGGCTCGGCAAGGGCACGGACTACCTGTCCTTCGGCAAGCGCCTGCCGATCCCGGCGCACTACCACGCCGCCTTCGCGCAATGGCACCGGCTCTCGCTGATGAAGAGCCGCGAGACCATGGCCGAGCTCAAGGCGCTGATCCGCGACGCTGTCGAGCCGGGCCGGCTCGAGGACCTGATGACCGTGATCGAATACGATCTCGGCTACGAGCTCTATCGCGCCGTCTCCGCCACCAAGATCGCTCTGTCGAGTCAGGACGAGACGAGGCTGAGCTTCAGCCAGATGGGTGTCGAGATCGATCGCACCGTCACCCGCGCCGCCTTCGAGGGCTGGATCGCCGAGGATGTCGCGGCGATCGAACAGGCGCTCGACGAGGCCCTCGCCAAGGCGGGGATCGAGGCCGGCAGCATCGAGGCCGTGTTCATGACCGGCGGCACCTCGCACGTGCCGGCGGTGAGGGCTCTGTTCGACCGTCGCTTCGGGGCGCAGCGCATCCATATCGGCGATGCCTTCCGTTCGGTCGCGAGCGGGCTCGCCCTGCTGGCGCTCGACCGAGAGCGTGCCGAGATCGCCGCCTGAACCGATCCCCGGCGGCTTGTGCGGCATTTGCTGCCTTGCCCGCTTGCCATGGCGCGGCTACACCACTGGCCTTGCCTACCGGAGCCGCCGACATGTCGACTGATGCCGATCTGCTCGCCGACCGCCGCAGCCTGAGGCGCAAGCTTTCGCTCTGGCGCCTGCTGGCGCTGGCGGGTGTCGTCGTCATGCTCGTCGGCGCCGCGCTCGCCTGGAGCGGACGCCTGCCCGGCAGCACTGCCCAGGCTCATATCGCCCGCGTCACCATTTCCGGCTTCATCTCCGGCGACAGGCGCACCCTCGACCTGATCAAGTCGCTCGAGGACAGCCGCGCCAGCGCGGTGATGCTCAGGATCGACAGCCCCGGCGGTACCACCACCGGCTCGGAAGCCGTGCATGAGGCGGTGCGCAAGCTCGCCGCCAAGAAGCCGGTCGTCGCCGTGGTCGACGGGCTCGCCGCCTCGGGCGGCTACATCGTCGCGCTCGGCAGCGACCGCATCGTCGCCCGCCAGACTTCGCTCGTCGGCTCGATCGGCGTGCTCTTCCAGTTTCCCAACCTCTCCAAGCTGATGGATACGATCGGCGTCAAGGTCGAGGAGGTTAAGTCGAGCCCGCTCAAGGCGGCGCCGAACGCTTTCGAGCCGGCTTCTCCGGAGGCGATCGCAGCGCTCCGCCGCGTGGTCGAAGACAATTACGACTGGTTCAAGCGGCTGGTGCGCGACCGCCGCCACCTGAACGATCCCGAGCTCGCCGCGGTCTCCGATGGCCGCGTCCATTCCGGCCGTCAGGCAGTCGGTCTGAAGCTGGTCGACGAGATCGGCGGCGAAAGCGAGGCCATTGCCTGGCTCGAGCGCGAGAAGGGCGTCGGCAAGTCCCTGCCGGTGCGTGACTGGCGCCGCCGCAGCGAAAGTTCCTCCTTCGGAATCTGGAGTGCGGGCGAAGCGCTGGCGCGCGCGGCGGGGCTGGAAAGCCTGGCCGTGCTGATCGCCCGCGCCGCCGAGCAACCTGTCGGCCTGCGGCTTGACGCGCCTCTGGCGCTCTGGCAGCCTGCCGGCGAAAAGTGACGATCTTACAAGCGGTTATATTGGCGCCATGATAAAATCTGAACTCGTCCAGCGCATTGCCGAGCGCAACACCCATTTGTATCAGCGCGACATCGAGAATATCGTCGGCTCGATCCTCGACGAGATCGTCAAGGCACTGGCGCGCGGCGACCGGGTCGAGCTGCGCGGCTTCGGCGCCTTCTCGACCAAGCAGCGCGAGGCCAGGGTCGGCCGCAACCCGCGCACCGGCGATTCCGTCGAGGTCGACGAGAAGCTCGTGCCGGTCTTCAAGACCGGCAAGGAACTGCGCCTGCGGCTGAACGGCAAGGCCTGAGCGGCGCAAGCGGAGGTTACCGAATGAAGGCTTTCTTCAAGGCGCTCGTGCTTGTCCCGGTGGCGCTGCTGATCGTCCTGTTCTCGGTCGCGAACCGTGCGCCGGTGCGCGTTTCCTTCGATCCGATCAGCCGTGACGCGCCCGTCCTCGCTTTCGACCTGCCGCTTTTCGCCGTCATCCTGGCTGCTATCGCTCTCGGCGTACTGATCGGCGGCTGTGCCTCCTGGCTCGCCCAGGGCAAGCATCGCAAGGCCGCCCGCATCAATCGGCGCGAGGCCGAGAAGCTGCGCGGCGAGGCGCAGTCGCTGCGTGCCGCCGTCCCCGATTCCGCGCTGCCCGCGCTGACCAGCCGAGTCTGAACCTCCTCATGCGTTTCTTCTCCGCCGCCGAGATCGACGGCCTGCTCACCTTTCCTGCGCTCGTCGATGCCCTGGGTGCCGCGTTTCGCGGCGATGTCGTAACCCCGACCCGCCACCACCACGAGATCGCGCGTCCCGATGCCGACGGGACCTTGCTGTTGATGCCGGCCTGGACCGGGCCTGAGGTCGTTCCGGCTTATGTCGGCACCAAGGTCGCGACGGTCTATCCGGGCAACGCGGCCAAGGGCGTGCCCAGCGTGATGGGCACTTATCTCCTGATGGACGGCGCGACCGGGCAGCCGCTGGCGGCGCTCGACGGCACGCGCCTGACCTTGTGGCGCACGGCGGCGGCTTCGGCGCTCGCCTCGCGCATGCTGGAGCGGCCGGACAGCAAGCGGATGCTGATGGTCGGAGCCGGTGCGCTCTCGCCCTTCCTGATCAAGGCGCATCGCAGCGTCCGGCATTTCGAGGATGTCGCGATCTGGGCCCGCCGCCCGGAGGCGGCCGCCGAGGTCGTCGCCGAGTTGGCAGCGGACGGCATCGAGGCGCGGGTCGCCGAGGACCTCGAAGCGGAAGCGCGCCAGGCCGACCTGATCTCCTGCGCCACGCTCTCGCGCGAGCCGATCGTCCAGGGACGCTGGCTGAAGCGCACCGCCCATCTCGATCTGGTCGGCGCCTTCAACATGTCGATGCGCGAGGCCGATGACGAGGCGTTGCAGCGCGCCCACGTCTTCGTCGATACCGAAGCGGCCCTGCATGAGGGCGGCGATGTCGCGGTGGCGATCAAGGCCGGGACCTATGAGGCGAGCAAGGTGGCAGGCACGCTGGCTGGGCTCTGCCGCGGCGAGTACGATACCGACGCCGAGCGTGACGACGTCACGCTGTTCAAGTCGGTGGGGACGGCGCTCGAGGACCTCGCTGCTGCGATCCTGGTCTGGCAGCTCGCCAACTGATCTCTACGCCGGCATCACGGCGGAAGGCGAACTGCGCCTTCCGCGAGCCTTGGCTTCGCTGACGCCTAGACGCGCACCGGCGCGCCGCCGAGCGCCCCGAGCAGCCAGAGCACGAGAACGATCGCCAGTACCAGCCCGACGACGCCGCCAACTCCGGCGCCACCATAGCTGCGATGGCCGTAATAGCCGCCGCCGCCGAGCAGGATGATCAGCAGCACGATGATCAGGACGGTGGACATGATGCGCCTCCTTCGGGTCAGCGCGGCACCGTCGCCGATCGACGGGAGCGCATCCAAAGAACGTCAGGCTGCCGGCGGAAGTTCCGTCTTCGGCTGCCGGGGCAGAGCGCCGGGTCGTTTCCGTCTCGCTGCCCTCGTTCGCCCGCTGCGCGCTTGACCTTTCCTGGCGGAGCTTGCGAGTCTGCTCCGATGTCACGCTTCCGTCGTCTCACCCTGCTGATTCTGCTGCCGGTCGCTCTCATGGCTGGCGCCGCGCACGCCCAGTCCACTGCCGAGGACGAGGCCAGGCGCCGCGCTGCCAACATCGCAGCCTTCCCGGATGCGGCGCGCGCCCATTTCGGCCAGGTCACGACGCCTGCCGCGGCGATGAGGGCGCGCGCCATCGGCTCCTATGCCCGGGGCTGCCTCGCCGGCGGCAAGGCTCTGGTCCCCGAGGGCGAGAACTGGCAGGTGATGCGCCGGGCCCGCAATCGCAATTGGGGCCACCCGGAGCTGATCAACTATCTCGAAAAATTCGCGCGCGAGGTGCCGAAGATCACCGGCTGGGCTGGGCTTCTGGTTGGCGACATCTCCCAGGCCCGCGGCGGGCCGATGCTGACCGGCCATGCCTCGCACCAGATCGGCCTCGATGCCGATATCTGGCTGACGCCGATGCCGAGGAAGCGCCTCGATGCCGACGATCTGGAGAACATGCCGGCGGTCAACATGGCCCGCGCGGACTGGCGCGACGTCGACCCGAAGAACTGGACGCCGGCGCATACCCGGCTGATCAAGGCCGCCGCCAGCGAGCCACGGGTCGAGCGCATCTTCGTCAACCCGGCGCTGAAGGTCGCGCTCTGCCGCGAGGCCGGTTCGGACCGGAGCTGGCTTAACAAGGTCAGGCCGATCTGGGGGCACAATTACCACTTCCACATCAGGATGAGCTGCCCGCCGGGTGTCGAAGGCTGCTCGGGCCAGGAGCCGCCGAATTTCGGGGATGGCTGCGGCGAGGAGCTGAGCGGTTGGATCGAGCGCCAGCATCAGGCGATTTTCAATCCGCCCAAGCCGAAGCCCGGCCCGAAGCCGAAGCCCAAGCCGCCCATGTCGCTCGACGCCCTGCCACAGGAATGCCGGCAGGTTCTGGTCTCGCGCTGAGGTCGTCGCAAGGCTCCAATTTCAAGCTCGTCCCTGAGCTGGCGGGAGCAGGGAGGCTATTGCGCGCTTTGCTCCGTCCCATGGCCAGTCGCCGCGTTTGCGCCTAGCCTGAGCCGTCAGCCAGCGAGAGGGAGGAAGCAATGAGCGTCAAGCCGACGATCGTCCTCGTCCATGGGTTCTGGGGCGGAGCGGCCCATTGGGGCAAGGTGATCCTGGAGCTGTCCCGCAAGGGCTATGCCGATCTGCGGGCGGTCGAGATGCCGCTGACCTCGCTCGCCGAGGATGCCGAGCGGACCCGCAAGATGGTGAAGCAGCAGCCCGGGCCGGTGCTGCTGGTTGGCCACTCCTATGGCGGTGCGGTCATCACCGAAGCGGGCGACCTGCCCAATGTCGTCGGTCTGGTCTACATCGCGGCCTTCGCGCCCGATGCCGGCGAGAGTCCCGGCGGGATCAGCCAGGCGCTCCCGCCCGCGGCCTTCCCCAATCTGGCGCCGGATAGCGACGGCTATCTCTGGATCAAGTTCGACAAATACCGTGAGAGCTTCTGCCCGGACCTCTCGGCCGACGAGGCACTGGTCATGGCGGTCGGCCAGAAGGCGCCGCTGGCCAGCACCTTCGGCGATGCCGTCACCGCACCGGCCTGGAAGAAGAAGCCGAGCTGGTACCAGCTTTCCAGCCAGGACCGGATGATCCATCCCGACAATCAGAAGCGCATGGCCGAGCGGATGAATCCGCGCCGGATCCTCACGCTCGATGCCAGCCACGCCTCGCTCGCCTCGCGGCCGGTGGAGGTCGCGGCGCTGATCGACGAGGCGGCGAAGGAGGTCGCGCAGGGCTGACGCCCTGCATGTCCGGGTCTGGGTGCGCTAGCGCCTGATCGAGCCGGTCTGCTGGCCGGGGCGGTAGGCGAACGGGTCGTTCTGCGGGGTGATCCCCGCCTCGCCTTCGCCCTGCTGCATCTCGTCGAGGATGCCATTGCCCTCCTCGTCGCCGAGGATCAGCTCTTCGGTCGGCGGCACGGAGCCCGGCAGCATCAGCGGCCCGCGCTGTTCGCTCGGCGTCGGCTCCGGGCGATAGGTCTGCGGCTGGGGCGTGTTGTAGCGGGGCGCGCTGAGGCCCGGACCGGCCATCGCATAGGTGCCGTGGCCGATGCCGCCTGGCGGGCGCAATCCGCCTGGCGCCGGAGCCGGCCGGGTCGCCAGCTGTGCCGGCAGGCCCTCGTAGCGTGGCTGCGAGGCAGCCGGCGCGAGCGCGACGCTGCGCGCCGGGTCGGGCGGCGGGAGGTTGTAGTTCGGCTCGTACTTGATCGCCGGCTTGCAGATCTGCCGGCCCTTGGAATGGCGGGCCAGGTCGATATGGAAATGGTCGTAGTGGAAGGCGTCGGCGCCGGGGCCGAGCACGGTCGAGTACATCTGGCAGGCGCCGACGAAGACCTCGCGCAGGAAGGCCTGCTCCTCGGGCGAGCCGCGCCAGCCATCCTTGACGGTGATGTTGCGGCCGTCGTTCAGCCGGAAGGAGAACACGTCGACGGCGTTGCCGAAGGCGTGTTCGGAGGTCCGCCGCGTGCCGGAGCCGTTGTTCATCGCGCGGCAGGAATAGGAGCCGGCCCGAAGCTCGATCACCTGCGCGCCGAGCACGTTCTGGGCCGCCGGCTGCACCACCTCGGCCAGCCATTTGTCGGTGGTCGCGACGATCGGGCAGGCGAGCGTCGCATTGCTGGTCAGGCCGATGCCGCCATTGCTGAAGGCCGAGACCTTGAGCGGCCTTTCCATGCCGCAGGTCCCGGGCCCGTCGATCGGCTTCTCGCGCAGGCTGACATAGGAGGAGAACTGCACCTGGCGGGAGGCCAGGCACTGGGCTTCCGCCTGGTCGCGCCAGGCGGCGCGCTGGGGCTTCTGGAACTTGCCGCAGCCGGCAAGTCCGACACCGATGGCGCCAAGCACGAGGAGGGCGAGATGAACGCGACGCATATCGATCAAATGCGAGGCGTTGGATGAACGGTTTATTGACCGGCTGCGGCCGGGAAGCCACGGGCGGTATAAGTTTGGCGCTGGCGTTAAGCGCTGGTTAATCGGCGGTTTGCGGCCTTTACCAAGCCCTCAGGCGCCACAGGGGCTTGGTGCTATCGTTCATGCCGGCAGGCGCTGGCACTTCTGCACGGTGATGACGGTTGCGCCGCTGTTGCGGCCGAACCAAGCTTGCGGCAGCGTCGCGAGTCGTCTCAGCGGCGTCCTGCCAGAGCGCGGCCGCTATGCCGGCCGCCTGCCATCCGAGGTTCCCGCTGATGTTCGATCTCTCCGCCTTCCCGATCGTGCTGCGCTGGCCGGCGCAGCACCCCGACCGCTTGCAGCTCTACTCCTTGCCGACGCCGAACGGCGTCAAGGTCTCGATCATGCTCGAGGAAATCGGCCTGCCCTATGAGCCGCATACGATCAATATCGGTCAGAACGAGACCTGGACGCCGGAGTTCCTCTCGCTCAACCCCAATGGCAAGATCCCGGCGATCCTCGATCCCGACGGTCCCGGCGGCAAGCCGCTGGCGCTCTTCGAATCCGGCGCGATCCTGGTCTATCTCGCCGAGAAGACCGGCAAGCTACTGCCGAAGGACCCGGCCGAGCGCTATGAGACGCTGCAATGGGTCTTCTTCCAGATGGCCGCGATCGGCCCGATCTTCGGCCAGCTCGGCTTCTTCCATAAGTTCGCCGGGCGCGAATACGAGGATAAGCGCCCGCGCGACCGCTACGCCAATGAGAGCAAGCGCCTGCTCGGCGTGCTCGAGACCAGGCTGGCCGGCCGCGACTGGCTGATGGGCAGCGAATACACCATCGCCGATATTGCGACGCTGGGCTGGGTCCGCAATCTCGTCGGCTTCTATGGCGCCGGCGAGCTCGTCGAATACGACAAGCTCAAGCGCGTGCCGGCCTGGCTCGAGCGCGGCCTGGCGCGGCCGGCTGTCCAGCGTGGTCTGGAGATCCCCAAGCGACCCTGATTGCTGCCGAAGCCGGGCCGGCGCGAAAGAGCAGTCCCGGTCTCGCGAGCGTTCAGCCGCCGAGCTGACTGATCCGCTCGAGCGCCGGGCCGAAGCCGTTAAGCTGGATGTTGAAGCTGATGACCTCGCCGCTGGAGAGGTTGAGCGCCGCGGCGGTCAGCGTCTTGCCGGCCTTCATCGCGTCGGTCGCGACGGTCGGGAAGGAGATCGGCAGGAGGCAGCCGGAGGGGACGCAGGTGGAAAAGCGCAGGCCCTGGCCGAGATCCTTCTCGTCGAGCTTGAGCACGGCGCCGTTCTCGAGCTTGACGCCGAACGGCATCAGGATCGTGCCTTCGGCCTTGCCGTCCTTCGGCGCGCGTAGCTCGATCGCGAAGACGCGCTGATTGGTCCGGCTGTCGCCCTGGGTCTGGGTCAGCAGGCACAGCTTCTGCCCGTCGGTGATCCGGCAATCGACCGTCCAGTCGCCATAGACCTCGTTGATCGCCGAGGCGCCGTTCGGCAGCGTCGCCGCGGCCGGCTTCGGCTGGTTCACCGCAGGGGCGGCCTGGGCGGTCGCAGGCCGCGCGGCAGGCTGCCGGGTCGGTTCGCGCTGCTGGGCAAGCGTCGGGCCGGCCAGCAAGGCGAAGGCAGCGGCGAGAATGGCGGTCGAGCAGATAGTGCTGGCGTTGCGCATGATGTCGGACTTGTTTTCGGGGGTCGGCAAGGAAGGTCGTGTGAAGCGGTCGCGCTCTTCTAGCGCAATGGACGTGACTGTCTACCGCGAACACTGATTTGAGGTTAGGTTGTCGGGTCGTTGGATTGGATGTTTACTGTATTAATTCTAATCTGAGGCTGTCCATCCGCGATTCTGCAGCCGTTTCGAATGGCTGTGACTGGGCCGGCAGCCTGCGACATTCGCCCTGCGGACAACTCCCCGTGGCGACTTGTTTCCGCGACGGCGCGGGGCAACATGTGGCGGCGTTTCCCTCCCAGGCCGAGTCTCCCATGCTCTTGCGTTTCGTCGTTCTGTCGCTCGCCGCGATGCTGCTGGCGGGCGGCGGGGCCTTGGCCCAGCGTGCCGAGGTCCCGGCCGAGGTGGCCGCCGTCCGGGAGGAGCTTCGGCAGCAATGCGACGGCAAGGCCAGCTTCAAGCAGCGCTTCCAGAGCGTGGCCGATCTGAATGGCGACGGACTGCCCGACTATCTGCTCGACTACGGCGCGGTGGTCTGTGGCGAAGGCAACAAGGTCAACCGGTTCTGCGGCTCCGGCGGCTGCACGCTCGATATCTTCATGTCGGGCGCGGGCGGCTATCGCCAGGTCTACGGCGACAATGTCCGCGCCTGGTCGATCAAGCAGGCGAGAGGCAAGCCCGTGCTCGAGCTTAGCTTGCATGGCGGCTATTGCGATCTTGCCGGTTACCAGCCCTGCCATAAGCGGCTGAGCTGGGATGGCGATGATTTCGTCGAGGTCGCCGCCCGCTGAACGGCGGGCCGGCTTGCCGGGTGGACTTCAGCCCGCCGTGCCGAGGCCGCGCCTGCCCGCGATGCCGAAGTGGCAGATCGCCTCGCCAAGCTTCGGGGCCTTGTTCGGGAAGATGACGAAGCCGTCGCGCGGCGCGGTGACCGGCGTGCCGTCGGCGCGGCGGGCGATGATCGCGCCGGTCGGCACGGCATCGCCGGTCCGCCAGGGGCCTTCGGCCGCGTCGCCTTGCGTCTCGCAAACCAGGACGTCGACCATTTCGATCACATCCCTGAGGGCGACGGCCGGACTTTCGGCATCGACCAGTTGTAATTGCGCCAGCGTGTTGCGGATCGCGGCATAACCGATCTCGCCAGCCGTGGGATCGTCATGCGAGCCGCATTCGAGCGTCACTGCATAGCCGCCGCAGAAGCGCATGAACTCGGTCGTGCCATAGCCCTCGGTCACGGCGAGCCGGGGCACGTCGAGGCGGGCGCGGATCGCGAGCAGCCGGGCATAGTTGTCGAGCCAGCCATGGATGCCGATGGCGACGCCGAGGCAGCCGGCGAGCGCCGCTTCCTCCTCCGCCCGGGCGAAGGGTTCGAGCTCGCCGCGATTGTTCTGCGGCCCGAAGAAGACGAAGGGCTCGCCCTCGCCGCGGAAGGAATGGATGTCGAGCAGAGCATCGTGCTGGCGCAGCAGCGCGCAGAGATGATTGCCGATCCGGTCCTCGTAATCATTGGCGAGCGGCTTCTCGCGCAGGTCGCGGTTGAGGTTGCGGTCGCCCTCGCGCGTCTTCTGGCGCCAGGCCTTGGGGTTGGCGACCGGCACGAAGGTGACCTCGCCGCGCAGGATCTTGAGCCGCCCGGCGCGGCAATCCTCGATCGCGCGCAGGATCGCGGTGGGGCCGCAGGGTTCATTGCCGTGAACGGCTCCGAGCACGATCAGTTTCGGGCCGGGTTTCAGCCCGGTGAAGCGCACGCTTTCGAGCGGCCCGTCGTCGAGGTCGATGGCAGTCAAGGTCGGTCTCTCAGTTGGTCGGGTCGGTTGTTCAAACCAGCTCCGCCGCACGCAGGCAGCGCACTTCGTGATCGGGCGCGATCTCGCCCAGCGCCGGCGTCGGCGGCTTTCGGCAGATGTCGCGCACTTCCGGGCAGCGCGGATGGAAGCGGCAGCCGGAAGGCGGCTCGAGCGGGTTCGGCAGCTCGCCGGAGATCTTGACGCCCGGCCGCTCGCCGAACGGGTCGGGAATCGCCGCGATCAGTGCGCGCGTATAGGGGTGGCGCGGGGCGGTGAAGATCGTGTGCCAGCCGCCAGTCTCGACGATGCGGCCGAGATACATCACCGCGACGCGGTCGCTCATATGCTCGACCACGCCGAGATCATGGCTGATCATGATGTAGGAGAGCTCCATCGTCTCCTTCAGCTCGAGCAGCAGGTTGATGATCTGCGCCCGGATCGAGACGTCGAGCGCCGAGACAGGCTCGTCGAGCACCACGATCTTCGGCTTCAGGATCAGCGCCCGGGCGATGCCGATGCGCTGGCGCTGGCCGCCGGAGAATTCATGCGGATAGCGCGCTGCCTGCTCGGGCCGCAGGCCGACATGGCGCAGCATCTCCTCGATCCGGCCGTCGACCTCGGCCTTGTCCGTGATCCCGTGCAGGCGCAGCGGGTCTTCCAGCGTCCGGCGCACGGTCTGGCGCGGATTGAGCGACGAGTACGGGTCCTGGAAGACCATCTGCACGATGCGGGCCCGCGCCTTGCGGTCGACGCCGGGCGCGGCGATGTCGACGCCGTCGAGCAGCACGCGCCCGCGCGTCGGCGCCTGAAGGCCGAGGATCGAGAGCGCCAGCGTCGACTTCCCGCAGCCGGATTCGCCGACCAGCCCGAGGCATTCGCCCTTCCTGAGATGGAGGTCGACGCCGTCGACGGCATGGACGGTGCGCCGCTTGCCGCCGAGCAGACCGCCGCCGAGCGGAAAATGCACGGCGAGGTCCTCGACCCTCAGGATCATCTGGTCGGTCTCAGGCATGGTGGTGGCACCTCACCCTGCCGCCGCGCGGTAGCGCAGTCTCTTCGGGGTCTTCCGCGATGCAGATCTCGGTCCTTGCCTGGCAGCGCGGGTTGAAGCGGCAGCCCTCGGGGAAGGCGGTGACCGCCGGCACGACGCCGGAGATCTCCTTCAGCCGGCTGCGGCCATGGCTCGCTCTGGCGCCGAGCAAAGGCAGCGAGGCGACGAGCCCGCCAGTGTAGGGATGACTCGGCGCGCGGAAGACCTCCTGCGCCGCCCGTTCCTCGACCAGGCGGCCGGCATACATCACGCCGACGCGGGCGCACATATTGGCGATCAGGCCGAGGTCATGGCTGATCATCAGCACGGCCGTGCCCTGCGCGGCCGAGAGGTCGCGGATCAGCTCCAGAATTTCGGCCTGCACGGTGACGTCGAGCGCGGTCGTCGGCTCGTCGGCGAGCAGGAGGTCCGGCCGGCAGGCGAGGGCGATCGCGATCATGACGCGCTGGCGCATGCCGCCGGAGAGCTGGTGCGGGTAGTCCTTCACCCGCCGGTCCGGGGCGGGCACGCGGACATTGGCGAGCGCCTCGACCGCCTTGCGCTCGGCCTCGTGCCAGGTCGCGCCCTTGTGCAGCACGAACATCTCGGCGATCTGGCGGCCGACCGGCGAGAGCGGGTTCAGCGCCGTCATCGGCTCCTGGAAGATCATCGAGATCGCATTGCCGCGCAGCTTGCGCATTTCGCTGCCGGGCAGGTTCTGAATCTCGCGGCCCTTGAACAGGATACGCCCGCCGCCGAAGGCGAGCGGCGCGCGCAAGAGGCCGATCAGGGCGAGCGCCGTGATGCTCTTGCCGCAGCCGGACTCGCCGACCAGGCCGAAGGTCTCGCCGCGGCCGATGCTGAAGCTCACGTCCTTGACCGCGCCGAAACGGCGACTGCCGACGACGAGGTCGAGCCTGAGATTCTCGACCTTGAGGAGCGCTTCGTCGCTCATGCCGTGCGCGCCCGCGATTGCGGATCGAGCACGTCGCGCAGGCCGTCGCCGAGCAGGTTGAGGCCGAGCACGGTCATGAAGATGGCGAGCCCCGGGAAGATCGAGATCCAGGGCGCGGTGGTGATCTGGTCGCGGGCGTCCGAGAGCATCGAGCCCCAGCTCGGGAAGGGCGGGCGGATGCCGAGGCCGAGGAAGGAGAGCGAGGCTTCGGCCAGCACGGCGCCGCCCATGCCCAGCGTGCCGATGACGATGATCGGTCCGAGGATATTGGGCAGGATCTGGGTCAGCATGATCCGGATGTCGCCATAGCCCAGCACCTTGGCTGCCTGGACATAGCCCTGGCTCTTGAGTGATAGCGCCGAGGCCCGCGACAGCCGGCAGGTATAGGACCAGTTGGTCAGCCCGAGCGCGATCAGCAGGCTGGTCAGCCCCGGCGTCAGGATCGCCATGATCGCCAGCGCGAAGATCAGCGAGGGGATCGCCAGCATCAGATTGGTCAGCCCGTTGACGAAATCGTCCCACCAGCCACCCCAATAGGCGGCGGAAAGGCCGAGGCAGACCCCGATGACCGTGTTGATCAGTTGCGAGACGATGCCGACGGTCAGCGAGATCCGGGCGCCGTAGAGCACGCGGCTGTAGATGTCGCGCCCCTGCGCGTCGGTTCCGAACCAGAATTCGCTGCCGGGCGCGACCTCGGCATTCATCAGATTGGCGTCCATCACCGGGTCGGTATGGGCGAGGAAGGGGGCGAGCGCGCCGGCGACGACCACGGTCGCGAACAGCGCTCCCCCGATCACGAGATTGGCTCTGAGCTTCATCGCAGGCCTCAGCTGTAGCGGATGCGGGGGTCGATGATCGCGGCGAGCACGTCGACCAGCATGTTCACGACCAGGAAGAACAGCACGATCACCAGGATGCAGCCCTGAACCACCGGGATGTCGCGCAGCGAGACGCTGTCGACCAGGAGCGAGCCGAGGCCCGGCCAGGCGAAGAGCTTCTCGATCACCACCGCCTGGCCGATCACCGAACCGAATTGCAGGCCGACCGTGGTCAGGACGATGACGAGCGCGTTGCGGGCGAGATGCCATTGCACGACGCGGCGCTCGCTCATGCCCTTGGCCCGGGCGGTGCGCACGAAATCGGCGTTCATGATCTCGAGCACCGCGGCGCGCGTGGTGCGGGCGAGCAGCGCCAGCGGCGCGACCCCGAGCGCGATCGAGGGCAGGATCAGGTTGCGCAGCGCCCCGTCGCCATAGCCGAAGCTCGGCAGCCAGCCGAGCTGCAGCGCGAAGAGATACATCAGCATCAGGCCGAGCCAGAATTTCGGAAGGGACAGGCCGGAGACGGCCGTCACCATCGAGACGGTGTCGACGACGCCGCCGGGCCGCAACGCCGCGAGGAAGCCTAGCGGTACGCCGATCAGGATCGCGAACATCATCGAGGCGAAGGCGAGCTGCATGGTCGGCCAGAGCCGCTCGCCGATCAGCGTCCAGACCGGTTGGCGGGTCCGGAACGAGGTGCCGAGATCGAGCATGGCGAGCTTGCCGACATAGTTCGCGAAGCGCGTCGCCAGCGGCTGGTCGAGGCCGAACTGACGGTTCATCCGCTCGACCGCTTCGGCGTCCATGACGGCGCGGCCATCGGAGATCTGGGTCGAGGCGAAATTGCCGGGAATGACGCTGAACAGCAGGAAGATCAGGCCCGCGACGGCGAGCAGGATCGGGATCGCCTGCAGCAGGCGCCGGAAGACGAATTGCAGCATGCCGGGTTCCTGGGCCGGTTCCGCTCGGATCGGGTAGATCCGGGCGGCAAGGCGCTTGCTGGCGGGTGTCCGGCGGCATTGGCGCCGCCGGACATGCGCGCAGGTTCGGTCTACTTCGCCGCCGGCGAGGAGGCGTCGACCCAGAGCTCGTCATATTGCTGCAGGGCGAGCTCGGTCGAGTTGGGCTGCAGGCCCTTCAGCCAGGGCTGATAGGCCATCACGGCCTTGTTGTAGTTGAAGAACCACACCGGTGCGTCGTCATAGATGATCGCATTGGCCTTCTTCAGCAGATCGTTCCGCTTGGCCGGATCGTCGGTGTTGCTGGCCTCGTCGATCAGCTTGTCGACCTCCGGATTCTTGTAGGTCGTGTAGTTGCAGGCGCTCTGCGGCGTCGCGGAGTGGTAGCACTTCAGGATGGTCAGCGGGTCCGGCCCGGAGGTGTTCGACCAGATATAGGCCTGGAAGTCGCCTTTCTGGACCGTGCCGCCGAGCGCCGAGCCCTCGATCGGCTTGATCTTCACCTTGACGCCGACCTTGGCCAGCATGGGGATGACCGCCTCGACGATCGGCACGCCCCAGCTCTCGTTCGGCGTTGCCGTCCATTCGAACTCGAAGCCGTCGGGATAGCCGGCCTCGGTCAGGAGCTTCTTCGCCTTGTCGGAATCGAAGGCGTAGGGCTTCATCTCCTTGTCATAGGCCGGCGAGGAGAGCGGCAGCCAGCCGGTGGCGCGGTAGGCCTTGTCGCGAACCAGGCGCTTGATGATCAGCTCGGAATCGATCGCGTGGTTGATCGCCTGACGCACGCGCTTGTCGGAGAAGGGCTTGAAGGTGGGGTTCATGCCCATATTGCGGGTGAAGACCTCGGCGACCTCGAAGATGCCCTTCGACAGGTTGGGGTCGGCCCGGTAGGCGACATACTGCGTCGGCCCGAGGATCGAGACGTCGATCTCCTTGTTGCGGAAGGCGATGTCGCGCGAGGCGGCCTCGCCCATCGGCGAGATCACCACCTTGTCGGCATAGGGCTTGCCGGGCTTGAAGTACTTCTCCCACCGGTCGAGCACCATGCGCGAGCCCGGCACGTGCTCGACGAACTTGAACGGGCCGAGGCCGATCGGCTTGTTGAAGAAATCGGGCTCCTGCGCTTCCTTCGCCGGATAGATCGCGGTCTGGCCGTAATAGAGGAAGAAGCCTGGATCGGCCTTCTCGACGAGCGTCATCTCGATGGTCTGGTCGTCGACCTTCTTCAGGCCGGAGATCTCCTTGGCCTGGCCCTTCTCGACCTCGACCGCGCCCTTGATGCGCCGGATATGGCGGGCACCGGGATAGCTCTTCGAGCCGTCCATGATGCGCGTATAGCTCCAGATGATGTCGTCGGCCGTCATCTTGCGGCCATTGTGGAAGATCGCGTCGTCGCGCAGCTTGTAGGTCCAGGTCAGCCCGTCCGCCGACTTGCTGACGGCGGTCGCGAGCTCCAGCTCCGGCTTGTTCTCCGCCGCGTTCCAGCGATAGAGCGAGCGGTGCAGCGCATAGGTGTAGATCTCGTCCTGGATCTGCGGCGAGACATGGCTGTCATTGCTGGTGAAGGACGTCGCATAGGGCGCGGTGAAGCGGATCGTGCCGCCCCGGCGCGGCTGTTCCTGCGCCTGCACGGTGAAGGCCGCCAGCGTCAGCGCGGTCGTCAGAAACCATTTGTTCAACACGTAGAATCCTCCCAAATTCGGTTGAAATCGCGGCGGGCTTGCCGGTTTTCCGGCTTGGTGCCCGCTTCTTGCACGAACCATTTGTATACGAACCATAGCTGGCTTTCGGCCGCTGTCTCCCCCTTCTCTTTGCGGAGCGCCGTCAGCCGGCGCTTGCGCGGTCGTAGACGATCTCGCCACCGCGGATGGTGAGGTCGCAGCGCGTATCCTTGAGGATATCCTCCGGCGAGGCAGCAAGAAGATCGCGCGAGAACACCGCGACATCGGCGAGGAAGCCCGGTGCCAGCTTGCCCTTCACCGTCTCCTGCTTCTGCGAGAAGGCGCCATATTCGGTGTAGGCCTGCAGCGCTTCCTCGATCGAGACGCGCTGTCCGGCATCCATCACGGTGCCGCGCCAGGTCTGCCGGGTCAGCATGGTGTGGAAGTTCGGGAACGGGTTCGGGTCGCAGACTGGCGCGTCGCTGCCGGTCGCCGGCTTCAGGCCAAGGTCGAACCAGGTCCGGAATGGATAGCTCGGCAGCGCCCGCTCCTCGCCGAGCACCTTGACGTAGGCGTCGCCGAAATCATGGATGAAGACCTGCTGCGGGCAGGGATAGATCCCGGCCTTGACCATCCGCTCATGCTGCTGCGGCGTCGAGAAGCCGCAATGCTCGACGCGGTGGCGCCGGTCGGGATCGGGATAGGCCGCCAGAGCCTTCTCATAGGCGGTGATCAATTGCTCGATCGCCGCATCGCCGATCGCATGGCAGGCAAGCTGGTAGCCCTTGGCATGGGCATCCAGCACCTGGCGTTCGAGATCCTCGTTCGAGAGCATCTGCACGCCAGTGGTCTTGTCCTCGCCGAGATAGGGCTCGCTCATCCAGGCGGTGCGCCCGCCGGCGGAGCCATCGAGGAAGATCTTGACCGCGCCGACCATCAGCATCTCGTCGCCGGTGCCGGAGATCAGCCCGGCGGCATGGCATTGCGGCACAATCGAGCGGCCCTCGTCGCCGAGCAAGGCGAGCCAGGTCCTGACCGGCAGGCGCCCGTCGCGCTTGGCGCGATGGTAGGCGGCGATCTCGCCGAAGCCGCCCTTCTGGCCGACGGCGGCATCCATGCAGGAGGTGATGCCGAGCGAGAGCAGGTAATGGCCGCCGCGCTCGATGCCGGAGACGAGGTCTTCCTCCGTCGGCGGCGGGATCACCGCCGTGACGGGCGCGCGGGCATTCTCTGCGAGCAGGCCGGTGAGCTTGCCGTTCTGCTGCTCGATCAGCCCGCCCGGCGGGGTCGGTGAGGCCTCGTCGATGCCGGCGAGCTTGAGCGCCAGCGAGTTGCAGATCGAGATATGGCCGCAGGTCCTGACCAGCATCACCGGATTGTCCGGCGAGGCTCGGTCGAGCTCCTCGCGCCGGGGATGCCGGCCGGTGTCGAGCTTGGTCTGGTCATAGCCGCGCGCCAGCACCCATTCGCCGGGTTTCAGCCGCGCGGCGCGGGCGGCGATCTCTGCGAGCAGGGCTGCCAGCGTCGGCGCATTGGCCGGGCGGGCATCGACCCAGTCCATGGTCATGCCGAGCGAGATCAGGTGCAGATGGGAATCGTTCAGCCCCGGCGTCGCCAGCCGGCCGGCGAGGTCGATGATCTTGGTCTGCGCTCCGGTGAGACCGGCGATCTCGGCTTCGCTGCCGGCGGCCAGGACCTTGTCGCCCCAGATCGCCAGCGCCTCGACGACGCCTTCCTCTCGGCCGCACCAGATTGGCCCGCCACGCAGCACGATGTCCGCCTTGACGCTCATGCGTCGGCTCCCGCCGCCAGCCTGCTCCCGATCGCCTTCATGCCTTCCTCCGTCTTGTCGCCGCCGGCGCTTCACGGCCGGTCGGCATGAAACCTTGCAGCCTGCTCAGATGTCGTCCAGCGGGAAGATCGGCCGGCGCACCTTGCGATAAGGCCGATCCTTGAAGTTGCGGGTCGAGAGCGCGCCGCTGTCGACCTCCAGCACTTCGCGGGCGATCGGCTCGAAGGCGGCGCGGAAATGCTGCATCGACTTGACGATCAGGGTCGACTTCCGCGTCGGCTCGACGCCGAGCGAGGTGAACTGTGCCGTATCGGTCGCCTGGCCGTTATGGGTGATGACGATGATCTCGACATCGTCGACGCGCAGCAGGGCCGAGAGCCCGTAATTGCGCCAGACGCCGCCGCCCATCGGCCCGTAGCAGATGAAGTGCCCGTCGGTGAGCGCCACGACATGGGCGTCGAGGTCGAGCGGCGCGCCACCAGTGTTCGGGTCGACCTTGCCGCCGAGCTTCAGCTTCACCCGGTTGCCGACGCCGGCGGCCTGCGCCGCGAGCGCCGCTTCCGGATCGCGGATCGCATGGAAGCCGACATTCTTGAGGCCCGCGTCGAGCACGGCGCGCAGCAGGTTGGTCGCGTCGCCATAGGCGCCGGAGCCCGGATTGTCGGAATAGTCGGAGATCACCAGCGGCTTGCCGCCGGCCTCCGGCCCGAGCGTGCCTTCGCCCGCCTTGGCCTTGGCCATCGCTTCTTTCAGCGGCGCGAAATGGATCGAGGAGAAGCGCCGCTGCTCCCAGGCATAGTCCATCAACTCCTCGGCGATGGCCTGCGCCTTGCCGCGATCGTCATGAGTTACGGCGATGGAGGGGCCGATATCGTGCACGTCGGCGGAGGAGAAGCCGGCCTGCACGCTGACCACGAGCGCGTCCCCAGCCGCCTCCAGCTCATCGCCACGGCGCAGCAGCTCCTTGAACGGTGGCGAGGTCGTGCGCCCGCCATCGAGCGCATAGAGGATCGGCCGCCGCGCCACGGCGACGCGCGGCTTGATCTCGCCCTGCATCGCCCGCTCCAGCAGTTCGGCCGCCTGCCAGGTCCGCTCGTACTGGTCGATATGTGGATAGGTCCGGTAGGAGATCAGCGCGTTGGCGTTGTCGGCCATGAGTTGCGTCAGCGTCGCGTGCAGATCGAGCACTGCGACCACCGGCACATCCTCACCGACCTTGGCGCGGATGCGCTTCAGCAATTCGCCTTCGCCATCGTCCGAGCTTTCGGTCGCCATCGCGCCGTGGAGATGCAGCAGCACGCCGTCCAGCCCCTCGCAGGCGGAAAGGATCATGCCGGCAAAGACGTCGAAGGCTGCGTCGGTGACACGGCCTGAGGGGTTAGCTCCGGTGACGAGCGGATGGACGAGGCTCCAGCCGAATTTCTCGGCGGCTTCGAAGGCGGCGCCCATCGAGGTGCGCGTACCCTGGAAGGCGGCGGGCACCTCATTGTCGCGGAAGACGCCATGATGGCGGAAGACGGCCTCATCGGTGAGCTGAACACTGAAGGTGTTCGTCTCGTGCATGAATTCCGCGATCAGAACGCGCTTGGCCATTCCGGTTTCGTCCCCCCTGGAACTATTTTTCTTTTTGTAGCGTGGGCCCGGGCCGTTGCCAGCCCGAACCCGTCATGTTTCCCCAGCGTTCCCCACGCTTGCGAGCTTGCGTCGATTATGCTTCGCGCGCCTCAGGCGGCGCAGGCCGCGTCCAGCTGCTGGCCGACATCCTCGGCGCGGGCATAGGCGCGGCCGAAGCGGTTGGCGAGGAAGGCGTCGAGGCCGATATCCTCCTGCTTGACGAAGCCCTTCTGCGGCAGCTTGCCCTGGGCCAGCAGGTCGAGCACGGCGCAGATGCCGGAGGCGGTGGTGATCTGGATGGCGGAGCGCATCTTGCCGCCGACCACGGCGCTGTAGACCTTGTTGGCGTAGGTCTGCTGGGTCAGCCGGCCGTTCATCCTGCCGCTGACGGTGACGAAGATCACGACCACGTCCTGCAGCGTGCTCGGCAGGGCGTTCTCGAAAATATCCTTCAGCACGTCGCGGCGGTCGGCGAGGCGCAGATCCTGCAGCAGCGCCTTCATGATCGCGCAATGGCCGGGATAGCGGATGGTGCGGTAATTCAGCGTGCGGACCTTGCCGGCCAGCGTGTCGCAGAGCGTGCCGAGCCCGCCCGAGGTGTTGAAGGCCTCGTAGGTGATGCCGTCGAGCGAGAACTCTTCGCGTTCCTCCATCGCCGGGACGAGGATGCGCTCGCCGTTGACGATCGCCTCGCAGGGCTCGCAATACTCGTTGATGACCCCGTCCGTGCTCCAGGTCAGATTGTAGTTCAGCGCGTTGGACGGGTATTGCGGCAGGGCGCCGACACGAAGGCGCAGACTGTCGAGCTGCTCGAAATCGCGCGCGAGATCTGCGGCGACGATCGAGATGAAGCCGGGCGCCAGGCCGCATTGCGGGATCAGTGCTGCCTTGGCATCGAGCGCGAGCTCCTTGACCCGGCGGGTCGAGGCGACGTCCTCGGTCAGGTCGAGATAGTGCACGCCGAGCTCGGCCGCCGCTTCGGCGATGCGCGTCGTCAGGTCGTAGGGGGCGGCGCTGAGCACGGCGAACTGGCCGGCAAGCGCCTGCCGCAGCGCGGCGGGATCGGTGATGTCGAGCTTGCGGGTCGCGAGCGCGGCGCCGGCCGGGATCGCCGCGAGCTGTTCCTCGGAACGGTCCGCCACGGTGACCCGGTAATCTCCGGTGGCGACCAGCAGGTCGGCGATGGTCGCGCCGATCTTGCCGGCGCCGATGACGACGACGTTCTTCATGAGACTTCTCCTAACGAATTTCGGTGCCAAGCTTGGCCGGTGCCTTCGTCAGATAGAAGTAGGCTTCGCGACGATTCATATGGGAATTTTCGGCGATACGCCGTAAGCTATGCGCATTATGCCGATAGACCAGACCGACCGACAGCTCCTGATCCTGCTGACCGAGAACGCCCGCGCGCCGGTGGCCGAGCTCGGCCGCAAGCTCGGGCTCTCCCGCACGACGGTGCAAAGCCGGATCGAGCGGCTGGAGCGCCGCGGCGTGATCGGCGGCTATACGGCGCGGCTGTCGGAGGATTACGAGAAGGGCCAGGTCAAGGCCCATATCCTGATCACGGCGGTGACCAAGCTCGCCGCCAAGGTCGAGGCCGAGCTGCGCCGGATTCCGGAAGTGCGCACGCTGCATTCGGTCAGCGGGCATTTCGATATGATCGCCGTGGTGGTCGCGCCGTCGATCGGCGAGCTCGACGCGCTGATCGACCGGATCGGTGCGCTCGACGGCGTCGAGCGCACCATGTCCTCGATCATTCTCTCGACCAGGATCGAGCGGTAGGCTGGCCCGGCCGACCTGGCTGCCTCAGCGCTCGATCATCTTGTTCCAGCGGCTGTTCCACTCGGGCCGCTTCGCATTGATCGCGTCCCAGTCGAGCGTCACCGCGGTCTTCATATTGGCGTGGAAGGTCTCGAGCTTCTTCTCGGCTTCCGGCGTCGAGGCCTTGGCCTTGGTGTTGGACGGCACGATGTTGCCGGCGGCCAGGGCCTTGGACTGCGCCTCGGCCGAGAGCAGGTAGGCGGCGAGCTTCTGGGCGAGCTCCGGCTCGGAATTGTTGGCGATCACGCACTGTGCGACCATCAGCACGACTGAACCTTCCTTGGGCTGGGCGTATTCGACGCCGATGCCCTTCTCCTTCAGCGTCGAGATCGCCGTCGGCGTCAGCGGGAAGATCGCGGCCTCGCCGGTCTGCGCCATTTCGGCGATCTTGGCCGAGCTCGGGATGAACTCGAGCACGTTCTTGCCGATCGTGTCGCGGAACTTGCTGAAGCCCGGCTCGACATTGGCCTCGGTGCCGCCCTGGATGCGATTGAACATCAGGAAGGCGTGCAGGCCGAAGGAGGAGGCCGAGGCCGACTGAAACACGACCTTGCCCTTGTACTTCGGGTCGGCGAGATCCATCCACGAGGTCGGCGCGGCCCAGCCCTTCTCGTCAAACAGCTTCTTGTTGTAGCCGAGTCCGGTCATGCCGAGGTCGATGCCGACGGCCATGTCGTCCTTCATGCGGGTGCCGGGCGCGAGCTCGGCCATTTCCGGGCCGCTCTTCAGCTTCTCGCAGAGGCCGCCGCCGATGGCGCGGACCATGACGCCGTCATCGAGGAAGATGACGTGCATCTGCGGCTTGTCCTTGGCCGCGGTCGCCTTGGCGAGGATGTCGGAGGAGGTGCCGGGCACGACCACGACCTTGACGTTGTTGGCCTTCTCGAACTCCGGGAAGACCGACTGGGTGAAGGTCTTCTCGAAATTGCCGCCGTTCATGCCGACATAGAGCGTCTTGGTCTGGGCGCTGGCGGCGCCGGCTGCTGTAAGCGCGAGGGCGCCGACGCCGGCCGCCAGGATGCTGCGATAGCTCGTCATGATCTGATCTCCCCTGCTTGGTTTGGCTCTTGGTTTTGCCCCGCACCCGAGCCAGCGTCGGTGCGGGCGGAAGTTGCTGCGAAGCGGCCGATCGAGAAGGCCGCGATCGGCGTCTGGGTCTGCCCATCGCGGACGAGCTCGGCGAGCACCTCGCCGACCCCCGGCGCGATCTGGAAGCCGGCGCCGGTGAAGCCGAAGGCGTGGATCAGGCCCGGCGTCGTCAGGCTCGGGCCGATCACCGGGTTCCGGTCGGGCATCGCGCCTTCCGTGCCGCTCCAGAACCGGATCGCCTGGACATGGCGCAGCCCCGGAAACAGGGCGGCGGCATTGTTCATGATCGCCAGCGCGCCTTCGCCGCGCGGCCGCGAGAAGTCGGCATTCGCCAGCGGCAGGGCGCGCTCGCCGCCGACCACGAGATTGCCGCGCTCGACCTGGCGGGCATAGATGCCGCCGCCTTCCATGCCGATGTTGACCGACATCACCTTTTCCGTCGGCTCGGTGACGACCATGGACGGGTAGATGCGTGTGAGCGGCACAGGCTCGCCGAAGCTCTCGGCGAAAGGCCCTGCCCAGGCGCCGGCGCAGTTGAGGACGAAGCGCGAAGCGAGCGAAAGACCCTCGCCCGCTTCGAGCGCGAAACCCTCGCCGCGGCGCGCGACGCCTCGGACCGGAGTGTTCTCCAGCACATGCACGCCGGCGCGCCGGGCGGCGGCGGCAAAGCCGGTCGAGACGAGCCGCGGATTGGCATGGCCGTCGCCGGCGCAGAACGAGCCGCCGACGACGCCGTCGCCGATCCAGCCGAAGCGTTCGCGCAGGCCGTTATGGCCGATCAGTTCGAGATCGAGGCCCTGCTCGGCGGTTTCGCCGGCATAGGCTTCGAGCGTCGCCATGTCGGCCTCGTTGCGGGCGAGCTTGAGATGGCCGGAGCGCAGGAATTCGCCATCGATCCCGATCAGCGCCTGGAGCTTGGGCCAAACCGCATGGGCGCGCTGCGACAGCGGCAATTGCTCGATCGGACGGCCCTGACGGCGCACCCCGCCATAGTTCACGCCCGAGGCCTGCGCGCCGCAATAGCCCTTGTCGAGCAGGGCGACGGAAAAGCCCATTCCGCGCAGCGCCAGCGCGGCCGAAGAGCCGACCAGCCCACCGCCGATGATCGCGACATCGATCGAGAGATGCCTGCTCATTCCGCCGCCTCGCGATGGGCATCGAGCGCCAGCGTCAGCGGGATCGGCTTGACCGGCGCCTGGCTGCGCAGGCGCCCGATCGCCGCAAGCTCGCGCCCGGTCTCATGCGCCAGCAATTCGGCGGCGGCGGCGCCGCAGATGCGGCCCTGGCAGCGGCCCATGCCGATGCGGCTGACTGCCTTCAGCCGGTTGAGCTCGTGCACGCCGAAGCCGGCGATGGCGCGGCGGACCTCGCCGGCGCGGATCTCCTCGCAGCGGCAGAGGGTGGTGTCGTCGGCGATCGCCGTCGCCCAATGCGCGGGGAAGGGGAAGGCGGCTTCCAGCACCGCGCGGAAGCGGCCGATGCGCGCCAGTTCGGTTTCCAGAGCCTGCGACCGGGCCGCGTCATGCGGCAGGCCACGATCCTCCAGCAAGGCCAGCGCCGCCCGCTCGCCCGCTCGCTCGGCTGCGTCGGCGCCGGCGATGCCGGCACCGTCTCCGGCGAGATAGACGCCGGGCATGCTGGTGCGCCCTGCCGCGTCGCGCTCAGGCAGGAAGGCGCGGTCGCGCTCATTGAAGGCGAAGCGGCAGCCGGCGAGATCGGCGAGCTGGGTTTCCGAGCGCAGCGCGAGGCCGTAGCCGATACCATCGCAGGGGAGGCGGCGTTCGCTGTCCGCAGCGCCCCAGCCGACGCCTTCGACCCGGTCGCCGCCGAGAATCCGGACATTCCGGACGTCGTAATGCAGTGCGACCCCGGCAAGCCTGAGCTCGGCCGTCATCCGCAGGCCGCGCAGCACGATCTCCGGAAAGAGCGGCAAGCCGCGCAGAAGGTCGAGCTTGGCGGAGAAGGGGGCGGTGTCGAGCAGGGCCGCGACCGCGACGCCGGCCTTCATGTACTGCCATGCGACGAGATAAAGCAGTGGCCCCGAGCCGAGGAAGACGATCCTGCTGCCGATCGCGCAGCCCTGGCTCTTCAGCGCGATCTGCGCGCCACCGAGGGTGAAGACACCCGGCAGCGTCCAGCCGGGGATCGGCAGGATGCGGTCGGTCGCGCCGGTGGCGAGGACGAGCCCGTCATAGGCGACCTGCCGGCTCGTGCCTTCGACCATGATGTCGGCGCGGCCGTCGCGCAGGTTCCAGAGCAGGGATTGCGGCCAGTAGTCGAGCCGTCCCGCCAGCGCCGCGAAATCGCGATGCAGAGCCTCCGCCTTCACCGCCTCCGAGCCGTAGAGATCACGACTGCTGCGGCCATCCGGCACCAGCCGCTGGCGATAGATCTGGCCGCCGCAGGCGGGCGCTTCGTCTACGACGAGCGGGCGCAGGCCGGCCGCGACCAGCGCCTGCGCGGCGCGGATGCCGGCGGGGCCGGCGCCGACGATCAGCGGCTGCGGGCGCTCGCTCATGCTGCCCTCCGATGGCCTGTGACGATGCGCATGCCGGCGACGAGCGCCGTCGAGCAGGCGCGCAGGCGCTCGCCGCTCTCGAGCGCGACCCAGCAATCCTGGCAGGCGCCCATCTGGCAGAAGCCGGCGCGCGGCTCGCCGGAGAAGTCGCTGGTGCGCAGATGCTCGCGCTGCGCCAGGATCGCGGTCAGCAGCGTGTCGCCCTCGCGGCCTTCGCAGGGCGCGCCGTCGAGGACGAAGCCGATCGGCCGGTGGTCCTTGCGGGCGATGCGGTGCAGCAGCGGCATGGCGCGCCTCACTTCTGCCCGACGAGGATCTTGTCGAGCCCGAAGGCCCGGTCGAGCACCAGCATGGCGCCGGCGGTGAGCGCGATCATCAGCGCCGAGACGGCGGCCATCATCGGATCGATCGATTCCGTCGCGTACATGTACATCCGGACCGGCAGCGTCACGGTCTGCGGCGAGGTCACGAAGATCGACATGGTCAGCTCGTCAAAGCTGTTGATGAAGGCGAGCAGCCAGCCGCCGGTGATGCCGGGCAGGATCATCGGCGCGGTGACGCGCCGGAACACCGTCAAGTGCGAGGCGCCGAGCGTCATTGCCGCCTGCTCGGCCGAGCGGTCGAGCCCGGTGAAGGAGGCCATCACCAGCCGCAGCACATAGGGCGTGACGATGATGACATGGGTTGCGACCAGCCAGGCGAAGCTGCCGGTCGCGCCGATGAGTGCGAAGAGCCGCAGGAAGGCGACGCCGAGCACGAGATGCGGGATGATCAGTGGCGAGAGGAAGAGCGCGTTCAGCGCATCACGGCCGGGGAACTGGTAGCGGTCGATGGCGAGCGCCGCCGGCACCGAGATCGCGACCGAGAGCGTCGCGGCCAGCGTCGCCAGCCACAGGCTGTTGACGAAGGAGGCGACGAAATCGGGATGCGCGAAAATCTCGCGGAACCAGCGCAGCGAGAGGCTGGTGGTCGGGATCGAGAGCGTGTTCTCCGGGGTGAAGGCGACGAGGCAGATGACGACGAGCGGCGCCAGCACGAAGGCGACGACGAGGCCGTGGAAGAGGAGCGCGACGGGGCCGTTCCTGTGCATGGCGCTCACCCCAGGGTCCGGCGGGCGCGGCCTTCGACCACGCGGTTATAGGCCAGCATGATCAGGAGGTTGGCGGCGAGCACGATGATCGCGATGGTGGCGCCGAGCGGCCAGTTCAGCTCGTGCATGTATTCGTCGTAGACCAGCGTCGCGGCCATCTTCAGCCGGCGGCCGCCGAGCAGGCCGGGAATGGCGAAGGCCGACGCCGAGAGCCCGAAGACGATCAGGCTGCCCGAGAGCATGCCGAGCGAGACCTGAGGCAGCACGACCCGGCGCAGCGCTGTGAAATGCGAGGCGCCCAGGCTCCAGGCCGCAGCCTCGACCGCCGGATCGAGCTTCTGCAGCGCCGTCCAGACCGGGATGACCATGAAGGGCAGCATCACATGGACGAGGGCGATGACGATCGCCGTCTCCGTGTAGAGCAGTCGTGCCGGCCCGAAACCCAGCGCCTGAAGCGCCTGGTTCACCAGCCCGGTCGAGCCGAGCAGCATGCTCCAGCCGAAGGCCCGGACGACCACCGAGACCAAGAGCGGCCCGATGATCACCAGGAGGAAGACCGAGCGCCATGGATCGCGCATCCGCGAGAGGATGTAGGCCTCCGGCGCGCCGATCAGCGCGCAAATCAGGGTCGTCAGCGCGGCGAGGCGCAACGTTCGCCAGAAGATGCCGAGATAGTAGTCGTCCGACAGCACCGCCGCGTAATGGGCGAGGGTGAACTCGTTCTTGATGCCAGTGCTGTGGTCGAAGGCATGGAAGCTGAGGATCACCGTCAGCACCAGCGGCAGGATGACCAGCGCCAGGAAGAACAGGGCGCCGGGGCCGACCAGGAGCCAGGGCGTGCTCGTGGCGCGCGCGCTGCTCATGCCGCGGCTCCCCGGGCCGCCAGCGCCTCGACGCGCAGGCTGGCCGGCGCCCAGTCGAGGGAAACTGCCGTGCCCTGCCGTGCCGGCTCGTCGCCATCGTTCGGTACCGAGACCGAGAACGGGCCGGCCGGGGTTTCGACGGTGAACAGCCAGTAGCTGCCGAGGAAGAAGCGATGCAGGATCGTGCCGTCGAGCCGGCCCTGGCCCTGCGGCCGCAAGGCAATCTTCTCCGGCCGGATCGAGAGCGCGATCGCCTGTCCCTCCGCGAAGCCGCCGGCTTCCGTCGGGAGCGTCACGCCTGCGACCTCCGCGGCGCCCTTGCGCCAGACGCCTTCCAGCCGGTTCATCTTGCCGACGAAGGAGGAGATGAACGGAGTCGCTGGGCGCTCATAGAGCCGGTAGGGCGCATCGATCTGCGTCATCCGGCCCTGTTCCATCACCACGACGCGGTCGCTGATCGAAAGCGCCTCGGCCTGGTCATGGGTGACCATGATCGTGGTGGTACCGACGCTCTGCTGGATGCGGCGCAATTCGAACTGCATCTCCTCGCGCAGTTTTGCGTCGAGATTGGAGAGCGGCTCGTCGAGCAGCAGCACCGGCGGCTGGATGACGAGGGCGCGGGCGATGGCGACGCGCTGGCGCTGGCCGCCTGAGAGCTGGCGCGGATAGCGCTCGGCGAACCGGGCGAGATGGACGAGGCCGAGCATGGTCTTCACCCGCTCGTCGCGCTCGGCCTTGCCGACCTTGCGCATCTCGAGGCCGAAGGAGACGTTCTGCGCCACCGTCATGTGCGGGAACAGTGCGTAGCTCTGGAAGACGATGCCGAGCCCGCGATGATTGGGCTTCTGCCGGGTGATGTCGCGGCCATCGAGCCGGATCGTGCCGGCGCTCGGCTCGACCAGCCCGGCGATCATCTGCAGCGTCGTCGTCTTGCCGCAGCCGGAAGGGCCCAGCAGCGAGACGAATTCCCCCTTGTCGACGGCAAGGTCGACATCCTGCACTGCAGCGAGATCACCGTAGATCTTGCTCAGCTTCTCCAGCGTCAGGAAGCCCATCACCACTCCCGCATGGTGTGCCCCGTTATCGGCCGGGGCTTGTGAACGCGATGGCGAAAAAAAGGCGGCAGGGTACCAATTTCGTCAATCTGGAATTTCATTGAAGAGAATTTTTGTTTTAATAATTCCGTTATATGAAATTAATTGGCTTAGAGGTGCTCGCAAATTATCGTGTCGCGATGAGCGATTCGCCCGAGACCGTCTCCAGCCTGCGCCGCGCGCTCGGCCTTTTGCGCTTGCTCGCCGGCGGGGATCCGGCTGGTATCCGTCTGAAGGACCTCGCCGACATGGCCGGCAGCAGCCAGCCGACCGTCCATCGTGCCCTGCGCGACCTGATCGCCGAGGGCTTCGTCGAGCAGGTCGCGGGCGGCAAGCGCTACCGCATGGCGCTGGACTTCTTCGTACTGGCGGCGCGGGCCGGGCAGGCCGGCGGCCTGCGCGAGCTCGCCCGGCCGGTGCTGCTGCGCCTTTCCGCGACGCTGAGCGACACGATCTTCCTCTTGGTCCGCAATGGCTACGACGCCGTCTGCCTCGACCGGATCGAGGGACCTTTCCCGATCCGCTCCTTCACCGGCGATATCGGCGGCAAGGTTCCGCTCGGCCTGGGGCAGGGGAGCCTCGCCATCCTCGCCCATCTGCCCGAGGCCGAGCGCGAGGCGGTGATCCGCTTCAACATCCCGCGCCTGCTCGACCGTGGTTTCCTCGATGAAGCCGGCCTGCGCATGGCGCTGGCGAAGGCGCGCGAGCAGGGCTGGGTCAATCTCAATACGGGCCTGATCCAGGGTATGGCCGGCGTCGGCGTGCCTGTTTTCGATGCCGAAGGGCGAGCGGTCGCGGCGCTCAGCGTTGGTACCCTGGCCGAGCGCCTCGGCGAGGAGCGCCTGCCGGGCGTCGTCGGCATCCTGAAGGCCGAGGCGGCATCGCTCGGCGCCGGGCTGAATCCGTTCGACATCGCCCTGCGCTATCCCTCGCGCAGCCTCAGCGTCGTCGCCGACCAGATCGGCGCGGAGATCGCGGCGTCGCCTGAGCGCTCGGGACGGAGCCAGCCATGATTCTGGTCTGCGGCGAGGCGCTGGTCGATCTCTTCGTCGGTGCCGCCGAAGGCGGCGAGGTCCCGGCCCGCGCCGTCGCGGGCGGTTCGCCCTTCAACGTCGCGATCGGTCTTGCCCGCCTCGGTGTGGCGGCCGGCTTTCTCGGCGGGGTTTCGCGTGACCATTTCGGGCAGATGCTGGCCGGGCGCCTGGCAGCGGAAGGGGTCTATACGGGCTTTCTCGTTCGCAGCGAGCGGCTGTCGACCATTTCGGTCGTTGCCACCGGCGCCGATGGCCAGCCGAACTACGCCTTCCATGGGGAGGGCGCGGCGGACCGCTCGCTCACGCCGGCCGAGATGCCGCAAACCCTGCCTGCGGAGGTCGAGGCGCTGACCTTCGGTTCCTATTCGACGGTCGCCGAGCCGGCAGCCTCGGCGCTGGCGGCCCTCGCCGAGCGCGAGGCCGGAAGGCGGGTGATCAGTATCGATCCCAATCTGCGCCCCGGCGTAGAGCCCGACATGGCGCGCTGGCGCGCCATGGGCGAGCGCTTCTGCCGCTGCGCGACCATCGTCAAGGCAAGCGACGAGGATGTCCGCCTCGCCTGGGAGGGCGGCTTCTCGCTCGACGATGCCGCCCGGTACTGGCTCGATTGCGGTGCGGCGCTGGTCGTGATCACGCGCGGTGCCGAAGGCGCGGTTGCATTTTCGCGCGCCGGCACGGTCGCCGTCGCGGCCCGCCCTGCAGAAGTCCGAGACACGGTCGGCGCCGGCGACAGTTTCCATGCCGCGCTGCTGGCGCAGCTTTCGCAGACCGGAAGGCTGCGGCGTGATGCCATCGCGGCGCTGGCACTGCCCGAGATCGAGGAATTGCTGCGCTACGCGGCCGCGGCGGCCGCGATCACCGTCTCCCGCCGCGGTGCCGATCTTCCGGTCGCCGCCGAAATCGACACTGCGCTTGCGGCCGGGCGGAGCTGAACACTCTTCAGGCCGCAGCCGTCGCGAAATCCGCGGCCTCGTTGAAGGCGTCGAGCGTCCGCTCCGGCTTCAGCGCCTCGCAGGTTGCAGCATTGCCGAAGCCGTAGCGGGCCCAGAAGGCGGGCACGCCGATATTGCGGGCGAAGCGGATATCGGTCTCGGTATCGCCGAGCATGAAGGTCTGCTCAGGGCGAATATCGGGAAAGCGCGGCGCGATCAGACTGTGATAGCTGTCGGGGCAGGGCTTGCGGACGAAACCGGGGGCATCGCCGATCACCATCTCGAAATGCCCGTCTATGCCGAAATGCTCCAGAGCGGGTGCCAGTGACGCCTCGCCCTTGTTCGAGAGCACGATGCTGCGGCAGCCCGCCGCCGAGAGGCTTTCCAGCCCCTCGCGCACGCCCGGGAAGAGCTCGGTGAGGGCGAGGCCCTCGCCGCCATTGTAGATCTCGCGATAGCGACCGGCCCAGGCCGCGCGCTGCGGATCGTCCGGCTCCAGCCCGAGCAGCCCGCCGAAGAGGTCGCTCGCGACCGCGCCGCTGCCGATCGCGACGTCGACCACGGCCGCGTCGGGCGCCGGCCGGTCGAAGGAGGCGAAAGTCAGATCGATGACATGGCGGACCGCGCCATGCGTGCTGCAGATGGTGCCGTCGAAGTCGATGATCGCGAGCTTGAACACGGTTCGGCTGGCCCTTTCCTGGCTGGTCGGTCCCCGGCGGCGGCGGGCCTGACTCTATGGCTCGTCATTCGCGACGATGAGTTCACAGCCGGCTTCGCGGATCATCCGCGTCGTTCCCGCCGGTGGCTGTCGATCGGTCACCAGGGTGTTGATCTCGCTGAGATGCCCGAGGCGGGACATGGCGGCGCGGCTGAACTTGGTGTGGTCGGCCAGCAGCACGGCGCGCCTGGCATTGCGCAGCATGGCGCGCCCGACCACGGCTTCGTCGTCGCGATATTCGAGCAGATTGCCCTCGGAATCGATGCCGCCAATGCTCGTCATGTGCAGGTCGCAGCGATAATTCTCGATGAAGGCGGCGGCGTGCATGCCGCCCATGGCGCGGTTCTGGCCGAGCCACATGCCGCCGGTGATCAGGATCGAGATCTCCGGGCACTTGTCGAGGATCGAGGCTGCCGCGGTCGAGTTGGTGACGACGCGCAGGCCGCGCGGCCGCTTCTCGGCGATGGCCTTTGCGAGCGCGTCGACCGTGGTGCCGGGCGTCAGGAACAGCGAGCTGCCCGGCGTCACCAAGGCCGCCGCGGCGCGGGCGATCGCCGCCTTTTCGCTGGCGGTCTCGACATGCCGGAAATCGTAATCGGCGTTGACTGTGCTGAGATTGGCGCTGGCCCCGCCATGGTGGCGGCGCAGGTAGCCGCGGTCCGACAGGTCCTGCAGGTCGCGCCGCAGGGTCTGCGGGGTGACGTTGAACGCCGCCGCCAACTCCTCGATCGCGGCGTATCCGCGCCGGGAGAGGATGTCGAGAATCTCGCTATGGCGTTTGCTCAGCTGGGCCATGACAAGCGGTAAGGAGCACATTTCGTCCCGCGTCAAGCGGAATGCGCGTTTTCGAATATCGAGGTTGCGAAAAGGAAAGATTGCTGCATCATCCCGCTTCGTCGCCATCCTGGTCGACCTGTCCGTCGAGCATCCGGGATTTGCCGGCGCCGGCCCGGCGGTCGCCGCAAGCGGGAATCCCGGTTCGATGAAACGCAAGATCGTCTGCGTCGGAAACCTCGTCCTCGACGAGGTCTTCCAGGTTGCCTCCTTGCCGGCTTCCGGCATCAAGACCGGCGTTCTCGCCTATGAAAAGCGCTATGGCGGGCCGGCTGCGACGGCGGCGGTGGCGATCTGCCGCCTCGGCGGCACAGCATCCTATTGGGGGCGTGTGGCGGACGACCCTGCCGGCGAGGCCGGCATCGCCGCGCTGCGCCAGCATGGCGTGGATTGCGGCGGCGTCGCCGTCCTCCCCGAAGGCCGGACCCTGCGCGCCATCGTGATGGTCGACGCAAGGGGCGAGCGCAGCATCGTCTCGGACCGGCACGGCCTGTCGCTCGATGGCTCGGTGCTGCCGGAAGATCGGCTGGACGAGGCTGGAGCCGTGCTCGTCGACAGCCGCTGGCCGGCCGGGGCGCTGATCGCGCTCGATCGCGCGCGAGCCGCCGGCGTCGTCACCGTGCTCGACGCCGATGGCGGTACAACCGCCGACAATCAGGCCCTGATCGACCGGGCCGATCATGTCGTCTTCTCCAGCGAAGGCCTGCGCGACCATGCCGGCGAGGGCAGCCCGGAAGAGTTGCTGCGCCAATGTGCCGGCGACGCCTCCAGGGTCGTCGCGGTCACCCGTGGCTCCAGCGGCAGCCTCTGGCTGATCGACGGCGAAATCGTCGCGGTTCCCGCCTTCCGGGTCGATGTCGCCGACACCACTGGCTGTGGCGACACCTTCCACGGCGCCTATGCGCTCGGGCTCAGCGAGGGGCGTGATCCGATCGCAGCCGCCCGTTTCGCCTCGGCTGCGGCGGCCGTGAAGGCGCAGCGCGGCCGCGGCTGGGACGGCATGGGCGATCGCGCCGCGATCGAGGCGATGCTGGCATCCGGCGCGGTCCATCCGGTCTGATCCGAGCCCGAAGGCCCTGATTGCGCTCGCAAGGATTCTCGCTGGCGCTTTCAAGCCAGGCGCGAAAGGTCGAGGCGTGCTTGGCTCTGGCCGAGATATGTAAGAAAACGAAAATAGCGCTTGCGATATCGAAACGCGCATGCATCACTAGGCGCAGAAAAGAAGAATTTCGGGAGGCCGGATCTTTCGACCTTCATCATCGGCCGGGTGCGGCAGGGCTTGCGAAAAGTGCGCGGGCCTTGCGGACGCTGCCCTGGCGGCGATCGCTGCGTGTCGCCTGTTCTAGGCGGCGGAGCTGCGACGCATCGGTCGATCGATCGGACGCTGCAGGCGCCTGTCTGCGACGGCGCGAACCTGTGATTATAGCCGGCTAAGGAAACAGCATTCATGGCGTGCTCCTCAATCACCGAACTCCTGGCGGATCTGAAGGCGATCAAGGTCGACCTCTCGGGCCCCAACCCTGATTTCTCGAAGAGCCAACGGCCGCCGGACGAGATGATCGACCGTTGGGCCGAGACCGCGGCGATCGCCGAGCCGGAGACGCGCGCCGTCGCGATCTGGGCGATCCGTGAGGCGGCGCTCGCCGCCGGCATCGTGCCCTCCTCGGTGCAGGAGCTCTATCTCGCCTGCGCCGCAGGAAAATGGTCGGGCAAGACCGTGCCGGCGATGAACCTGCGCGGCTGGACCTATCATACCTGCCGGGCCGTGTTCCGGGCCGCTAAGGAACTCGACTCCAAGCTGTTCATCTTCGAGCAGGCCGTCGGCGAGGCGCTCTATGCCCAGCAGCCGCCGATCGAATACGCCGCCGGCGTGCTCGCCGCGGCCCTGCGCGAGGGCCATGTCGGCCCGGTCTTCCTGCAGGCCGACCACGACCAGATCAACGCCAAGGCTTATCTCGCCGACCCGAAGGCGGAGGTGCGCAAGCTCGAGAACATCATGCGCGAGCAGGTCGCGGCCGGGCTCTACAGCATCGATATCGACGCCTCGACCGTGGTCGACCTGGCCCTGGCGACGGTCGAGGACCAGCAGCGCGTCAACGCCGAGCTGACCGCCCACTTCACCGAGTTCGTGCGCGGCATCGAGCCGGAAGGGATCACGATCTCCCTCGGCGCCGAAATCGGCGAGGTCGGCCACGAGAACACGACGCCGGAGGAGTTGCGCTCCTTCATGAAGGTCTATCTCGAGGAGATGGCCAAGCGCAGCAGAAAGCTGCCGATCGTCAGCAAGATCTCGATCAATTCCGGCACCTATCACGGCGGCAAGGTCCTGCCGGACGGCACGCTGGCCGCGGTCAATGTCGACTACGAGCTGCTGAAGACGATCTCGACCATCTGCCGCCAGGACTACAACATGGCCGGCGCGGTCCAGCACGGCGCCTCGACCCTGCCGGGCGAGCAGCTCGCCATGCTGCCGAAAGCGGAAACCGTCGAGGTCCACCTCGCGCTCGGCTTCAACAACCTGATCTTCGACCACCCGAGCCTGCCGCAGGCGCTGCGCGACCAGATCCGCGAATACACCTTCGCCAACCACGCCAATGAGCGGGCCGAGGGCGAGACCGACGCGCAGTTCTTCTACAACACCCGCAAGAAGTCCTGGAAGGTGATGAAGAAGCCGTTCTGGGAGATGCCGGCCCAGGCCCAGGCCGACATCATGAAGTCGCTCCAGGACATGTTCCGCAACATGTTCACCTGGATGAATGTCGGCGCAACGAGCAAGCTCGTCACCGACAACACGACGCTCGTGAAGGTCGCGCCGCCGGTGCCTGAGGCGCTGCGCAAGGCCCGCGCGGCCTGAAGGAGGACGATGGACGACGGCGCGCCCGCAACGACGGGCGCGCCCGCTACCCGAAGGCGCCGAACGGCGCTCGCGGACAATGATAATCAACCCGGGAGGAAACGATCATGGATCTGCAACGTAGGTCTTCCTTGCTGAAGTTCGCGGCGCTGTCGCTCGCCTCGATGATCAGCCTGCCAACGCTGGCGCTTGCCCAGCAGAAGGAAGTGCGCTGGGGCCAGTGGAAGGGCACCGAGGTCGGCGAGAAGTTCATGGGCGAGCTTAAGGCCGCCTTCGAGAAGGACCATCCCGACATCAAGCTGACGCCGGTCGATTCCCCCTTCTCCGGCTTCCATGACCGCGCCATCGTCCTGCACCAGGCCAAGAAGCTGCCCGACGTGCTGCTCGTGCAGGTCGACTGGGTGGCGGAGTTCGCCGATCTCGGCATGATCGAGCCGATCGACGAGCGCATCGCCAAGGAGCCGAAGGAGTTCTTCGGTAACATCCCCGTGACCTTCCACCAGAAGTGGCGCGGCAAGCAGTACTATCTGCCGATCGAGAGCGGCGCGGTCGCGCTGTTCTATAACACGGACCTGTTCAAGGCCGCCGGCCTCTCTGGCCCGCCGAAGACCTGGGACGAGTTCGCGGAATACTCCCGCAAGCTGACCAATCCCGACAAGCGCCAGTTCGCGATCACCGGAACGCTGCAGGGTGAGCCGCCGACCAACATGACCTACGAGATATACCCGCTGCTGCTGCAGGCCGGCGCCAAGATCATCGACGCCGAGACCAACAAGGCGGTGTTCAACAGCCCTGAAGGCGTTGCCGCCATCGAGTGGTATGTCGACCGCATCAACAAGGACAAGGTCTCCGTTCCCGGCGTGCTCAGCAATGGCGAGAAGGAGAAGCGCGCCAACTTCGCCTCCGGCAACGTCGCCATGATGTTCGAGGGGCCCTGGGGCATCGCGATCCAGAAGCAGCTCAATCCCAAGCTGAATTACGACATCGCCCCGCTGCCGGTCGGCAAGACCAGCGGCACCATGGTGCGCGGCTCGCTGAACACCATCTCGTCCCAGGCTCAGGACAAGGACGCGGCCTGGACCTTCATGAAGTGGATGTCCGGTCCGAAGGGCATCGAGATGTGGGCCAAGGGCACGGGCGCCTTCCCGGCCCGCACCGACGTCTCCAGTCAGGACTGGTTCAAGGAGCGCACGCTCTTCCAGGCCTTCGTTACCCAGATGGCGGCGGCCAACGCCAGCTCGCCGTTCCTGGTGATGCCCAACGCCGTGCAGATGAACAAGATCATGAGCACGGAAATCCAGAACGTCGTGCAGGGCAAGAAGACCGCCAAGCAGGCTCTGGATGATGCCGCCGCCGAATGGAACAAGATCTTCGCCGCGGCCGCGAAGTAACGCCCATCCGTCCGGGAGGGGCGTTCGCGCCCCTCTCCCATCGTACAGGGGCCGCCTGCCCGAAAAAGACGGGTAGCGGCCCCGCATGATCGGCGTGCCATGCTGACTTTCAAACAGAAGTATCGCGAAGAGCTCCTCGCATTGTCCTTCCTGTGGCCGGCGCTGCTGATCCTGGTCGCGCTGCTGGTCTATCCGCTCGGCGACGTCGTCCGCCTGAGCTTCTATGACAGCAACCTCCAGCGCGAGGTCTGGGTCGGGCTCGGCAACTATGTCGCGCTGTTCAACGACCCGCTGTTCTGGAAGGCCTTCATCCAGACGGTCGTCTTCACCTTCTTCAGCGTGGTGCTGCATCTGGTGATCGGGCTGGCGCTCGCGCTGCTGCTCAACATGCATCTCAACGCCACCTTTCGCAGCCTGGCGCGCGGCCTCCTGATCGTGCCCTGGCTCCTGGCGCCGACCGTCGCGGGCATGATCTGGGTGCTGATGCTGCAGCCTTTCGGCGTCTTCAACGGCCTGCTTGTCTCGCTCGGCCTGCTCGATCCGAACGGCACGATCTCCTGGCTCGGCGACCCCTCGACCGCGCTCGGCTCGGTCACGGCGATGAACGTCTGGCGCGCCTTCCCGTTCTTCATGGTGATGTTGCTCGCCGGCTTGCAGGCGATCCCGAAGCAGCTCTACGAGGCCGCGGAGATCGACGGCGCGACGCTCTGGGAGCAGTTCTGGCACATTACCTTGCCGCAGCTGCGCGGCGTCATGACGACCATCGTGCTGCTCGACTCGATCTGGACCTTCCGCGCCTTCGATCCGGTCTACGTCATGACCGGCGGCGGCCCGGCCCATTCCTCGGAAGTGCTGGCGACGGCGATCTATTTCGACGGCTTCCAGAAGCTGAAGTTCGGCTACGCCTCGGCACAGGCCGTCGTGATGTTCGTCGTGCTCTTCATCGTCAGCGCCATCTATGTGCGCCGCACGATGCGCAACGTCTAAGCTCTACGGGAAAAAGCGATGCCTATGGTCATTTCGGGCAGGCTGGGCCAGCGGGGGCGCGAGCGCCTGCTCAACACCACGGCCTACGCCCTCCTTATCCTGGCGATCCTGATCGTCTTCTTCCCGCTCGCCTGGATGCTCTCGGTCTCCTTCCGGCCGAACATCGAGGTGATGCAGATGCCGCCGGACTGGCTGCCGCAGATCTTCACGCTCGACGGCTACAAGAAGATTTTCACGACGCCGCGCTATCTCGTCGTCTTCCTCAACACGATGGTGATCTCGCTCGTCGTCACCCTGCTCTCGCTCGTGCTCGGCGCGATGGCCGCCTATGCGCTGGCGCGCTTCAACTTCGCCGGGCAGCGCGCCGTGCTGATGTTCCTCATCACCACGCAGATGTTCCCGCTGGTGCTGCTCTGCATTCCCTATTTCCGGATCTTCATCACCTTCGGGCTCTACGACACGCGGACCTCGCTGGTGATCGTCTACCTGACTTTCACCCTGCCGTTCTGCATCCTGATGCTGCGCAGCTACTTCATCAACATTCCCCGCGACATCGAGGAAGCCGCGATGGTCGATGGCTGCTCGCGCCTCGGCGCGATTTTCCGGACCCTGGTGCCGATCTCCTATCCGGCCTTCGTCGGCGCGGGGCTCTACACCTTCCTGCTCGCCTGGAACGAGTTCCTCTTCGCGGTCGTCCTGATCGAGTCCTGGGAGAACCGCGTGTTGACCATGGCGATCTACAGTCTGATGGCCGAGTTCGTCACCGACTGGAACGCGATGATGGCCTTCTCGGTGCTGGCGAGCCTGCCGCTGGTCGTCGCCTTCATCTTCCTGCAGCGCTACATGGTCCAGGGCATGACGGCGGGGGCTCTGACCTCCTGACCACGCCGGCGTTGGGCCGACCGCCACCTCCCAAACTGCGCGCCGGTCCGGCTTCGGGCCGGCGCGGTTCTTTCTCGGCCCTTCACCAAGCCCCTCCGCAAGGTTAGGGATGAGAGGCGTGGCCGCCGCCGGTGGCAGCGCGACCGCGAACCGCAATCCGCAAGCCCGGGAAACCCGCCGTGAGCCGCCTCGTCTATGTCCTGAACGGTCCGAACCTCAACCTGCTCGGCAAGCGCCAGCCGCACATCTACGGCCATACCACCCTGGCCGATGTCGAGGCCGAGTGCCGGGCGCTGGCGGACGAGCTGAAGCTCGAATTGCGCTTCCACCAGAGCAACCGCGAATACGAGATCATCGACTGGGTGCACGAGGCCCGCGAGACCGCCGGCGGCATCGTCATCAACCCGGCCGCCTTCACCCACACTTCGGTTGCCGTGCTCGACGCGCTCAATGCCTTTGACGGACCGGTCTTCGAGGTCCACATCTCCAATGTCCACAAGCGCGAGGCCTTCCGGCATCATTCCTATGTCTCGCTGCGGGCGGACGGTGTCATTGCCGGCTTCGGCACCCAGGGCTACTCGCTTGCCCTGCGGCGCCTCGCCACGCTGATCGACGGCAAATAGGGGAAAGCCGATGAAGCCAGTCAGACTAGCAGTCATCGGTGCCGGTCTGATCGGCAACCGGCATGCCCAGCACATCGCGGCCGAGCCGAGCCTCGAGCTCGCTGCGATCGTCGATCCCTCGCCGAGCGCCACGTCGCTCGCTTCGTCGCTCGGGACGAACTGGTTCCCGAGCTTCGCCGAGATGCTGGCGCGTGCCCGGCCGGACGGCGTCGTCATCGCGACGCCGAACAACCTGCATCTCGCCAATGGCCTCGAAGCCGCCGCAGCCGGTCTCCCGGCGATCATCGAGAAGCCGCTCGCCGACAGCGTCGCGGCGGCGCAGCAACTGGTCGCGACGTTCGAGAAGGCCGGAATCCCGCTCCTCGCCGGCCATCACCGGCGCTACAACCCGATGATCCGCAAGGCCAAGGAGATCGTCGAGGCCGGGCGGCTCGGCCGGTTGCTGACGCTGCATGGCAGCTTCTGGCTGATGAAGCCGGACGACTATTTCGACGTCGCCTGGCGGCGCGAGAAGGGCGCCGGCCCGGTGATGATGAACCTCAGCCACGACATCGACCTGTTCCGCTATCTCTGCGGCGAGATCGCCTCGGTGCAGGCGCAGGAATCGAACATCGTCCGCGGCAATGCCGTCGAGGAGACGGCGGTGATCATCCTGCGCTTCGTCAATGGCGCGCTCGGCACGGTCAACGTCTCCGACTCGGTCGTCGCGCCCTGGAGCTGGGAGATGACCACCGGCGAGAACCCGGTCTACCCGCAGCAGCAGGATCAGTCCTGCTACCAGCTCGGCGGCACCCATGGATCCTTGACCGTGCCGCAGCTCGAGCTCTGGTACAATCCGGGCAAGCGCAGCTGGTGGGAGCCGCTGCGCCGCGAGCGCGTGCCTTTCGTCGCCGAGGATCCGCTGCGCGTCCAGGTGCGCCATTTCGGCGAGGTCATCCGCGGCGAGGCCAGGCCCATCGTCTCCGGTCGCGAGGGGCTGGAAACGCTGAAGGTGATCGAGGCCGTCAAGCAGGCCGCCAGCACCGGCGCCGTCGTCACGATCGGCTGATCATGATCGACGGCAACACCATCCTGATCGCCCATCTCGGCTACCCGACGACGACCTTCAAGGCGCCGCTGATCTACAATCCCTATTTCGAGTCGATCGGCGTCAATGCGGTGGTCATGCCGATGGCGGTCGAGGCCGATGTTTATCCGCAGGTGCTTGCCGCGCTCTTCCGCCTGAAGAACATCCGCGGCGCGCTGGTGACGATGCCGCACAAGGTCACGACCACGGGCCTCGTCGACGAACTCTCGACCGCGGCGAGCATCGCCGGATCCTGCAATGCAGTTCTGCTGAGGCCGGACGGCACGCTGCGCGGCGACATGTTCGATGGCGAAGGCTTCGTTCGCGGCGTGCTGCGCAAGGGCCGTCAGGTGGCGGGCGCGCGAGCGCTGGTCGTCGGCAGCGGCGGTGTCGGCGCGGCCATCGCCGCTTCGCTGGCGGGAGCGGGTGCGGCCGCGCTCGGTCTCTTCGATCTCAACAGCGCTGCCGTGGAAGGGCTCGCCCGGCGCCTGCGCGCGCACTATCCGGTGCTCGCGCTGGAGCTCGGCACGCGCGATCCCGAGGGCTACGATATCGTCGTCAATACGACGCCGCTCGGCATGAACGATGGCGATCCCCTGCCGATGGACGTCTCGCGGATTGCGCCGGAGAGTTTCGTCGGCGAGGTCGTGCTGAAGAGCGAGGTCACGCCCTTCCTCGCGGCCGCCCAGGCCAAAGGCTGCCAGACGCAGGTCGGCACCGACATGCTGTTCGAGCAGATCCCGGCCTATCTTGAATTCTTCGGCTTTCCGACGACGACGCCGGACAATCTGCGGGCGGTTGCTCGGATCAGCTACTGAGCCCGGCCGCGCATGGAGGGCGGCCCTGCACTGGCCGCAGGGCGAGCCTGATTGTCGCCTGACGCTGCGTTGCCTATAGCCGGATCGTCGTCGCGCCTATCGCGGCGACCGTCGGAAGCCTTCCGCCTGCGCGCCATTCGGCACGCGGCAGGACGGGCCCCGGCCCCTGGGGGGAAGGCGATGTTCGGCAGCGACGAAGCAAAGCGCCTGGGGGCAGCCGCGAGATCGCGCCCGGTATGACCATCTCCGATATCGAGCATCCCCCGCCTGGGCTGCGGGGCGAGCGCGCAAGGTGAGTCCTCCGCTACCTAAAGCCACGCATTCCGATGGTGGCCTTGCCGCGCTGGCGCTGGCTCTGGCCGCCTTCAGCCTGTTTGCTGTCGGCGACGCCGCTTCCAAGCTCGTCGTCGTCGAGACGAATCCCGTGATCGCGATGTGGGGGCGCAGCGTGGTCTTCGCTGCCCTCTTCCTGTTCATCCTCCGGCCCGGAGAATGGCGGGCCGCCCTGACGCGCGGCCCGGTCAAGCTCCTCCTGCTGCGTTCGATCTTTCCCTTCCTCGGCGGCATCTGCGTCATCGTCGCGATGGCCTATGTGCCGCTCGCCCAGGTCACCACCATCCTCTTCATCGCGCCGCTGCTCAGCATGGCGCTCGGCAAATTCCTGCTCGGGGAGCCGGTTAATCGCTGGGGCTGGCTCGCGGTGCTGCTCGGCTTCCTCGGCGTGCTGACGATCATGCGCCCTTTCGGGAGCGCCTTTTCGTGGGCCCTGTTGATCCCGGCGCTAGGCGGCCTCTTCGCCGCCACCGGCCAGGTCATGACCCGGATCGTCGCGCAAAGGGCGAGTTCGCGCGCCGTGCTGCTCTACACCATGCTGGTGGCGCTCACCCTGTCCTCGCTGCCTCTGCCCTTCTTCTGGCAGGCTCCGACCGGCGAGCAATGGCTGCTTTTCGGCCTGTCCGGCATCTGCCAGGCCGCCGGTCAGTTCGCCATGATCGCCGCCTATGCCCGGGCGACCGCCTCGCGCCTCGCGCCCTATTCCTACGCCCAGCTCCTGACCGCCACGCTGCTCGGCTTCGCCATCTTCGGCGAGGTGCCGGATGTCTTCACCGTCGTCGGCGCCGCGCTGATCGTCGCCGGTGGGCTGATCTCGCTACACCTGGCGGGCAGGCCGCCGAAGCCCCGGCAGAGAGGTTGAACGAGGCGTGGCCTAGGATTGACCGGCGCCGGCAAAGCTCCGACATCACGTGCATTGTCCTTTCCTCAGCAACAGCTACGGGATTTTCCATGCAGATCCTCGTCACCGGCGGCACCGGCTTCATCGGCGCCTGGATCGTCCGCAGCCTGCTTGCGGCCGGCCACAAGGTCCGCATCTTCGACATCAAGGATGACAGCCGGCTCGTGCGGGCGCTGGCTGGCGAGGCGGCCGCCGGGATCGACTGGCGCATGGGCGACATCCGGGACGGTGAGGCCGTCCATACCGCCGCCAAGGGCTGCGATACCATCGTCCATCTCGCGGCGATCCTGACGCCGGCCTGTCGCGAGCAGCCGGTCCTCGGTGCCGAGGTCATCGTCATCGGCACGCTCAACGTCTTCGAGGCTGCGCGCCGGCACTGCATCGCCAAGGTCGTCTATGCCAGCTCGGCCGGCGTCTTCGGCCCGGAGGATGGGGCAAGGCCGCTGCCGATCACCCATTACGGCGCCTTCAAGCTCGCCGCCGAAGGCAGCGCCCGCGCCTATTGGCATGATCACGGCATCGCCAGCGTCGGCTTCCGCCCCTTCGTGGTCTACGGGCCCGGCCGCGAGCTCGGCCTCACTGCCGGCCCGAGCCTCGCCGCCGAGGCGGCCGCGACCGGCGAAGCCTATGAGTTCATCTACACTGGCCAGTCCGACCTGCTCTATGTCGAGGATCTCGCGGCTGCCTTCGAGGCGGCGGTTGCACGCGACATTGCCGGCGCGCATGCCTTCAATCTGGTCGGCGAGGTCGCGACCGTCGACGAAGTCATCGCCGAGATCCGGCGTCAGGTTCCCGATGCGCGTTTGAGCGCCGCCGGGCCGAGCCTGCCTACCGCCCCGGAACTCGCTCCCGATACGACCCTGCCTTCGGTGCTCGGCCCATTGCCGCGAACCGGGCTGGTGGAGGGGCTGGCGCGTACCATCGCCTTCTATCGGAAAGCGGCGCCGGCCCTTCGGTAGATCGGCAGAACAGACTCAGGCGTGAGATCCGAAAGCAGGAAAGGGCATGGATGCCGAACGGGCGCCAAGGCCGAATGGAGGATGCGATGCTGGATATGCTGAGCGGCGAGACCCGGATCTTCGTTATCATTGGCCACCCGATCGCCCAGGTGAAGTCTCCGTCCGGCATCACCAGAGGCTTCGTCGAGCGCGGCATCAACGCGGCGCTGATCCCGATCCATGTCCTGCCCGACGATGTCGACGGCTTAATCGCGGCGCTCGGCCCGGTGCTGAACGTCGACGGAATCGTCGTAACGATCCCGCACAAATTCGCTGCCCGGCAGCATTGCACGACGCTGTCCGACCGGGCTCGGCTGCTGGACTCGGCCAATGTCCTGCGCCGCGGCAAGGATCGCGCCTGGCATGGCGACATGCTCGACGGGGTCGGCTTCGTGCGCGCCATGCGGCAGGCCGGCGGTGAGCCGGAGGGCAAGCATGCCCTGCTGATCGGCGCGGGCGGGGCTGGCAGCGCCATCGGCCTGCAGCTGCTCGACGCTGGCGCATCCGAGCTTGCAATCCACGACATGGATGCCGGCCGGCGCGATGCGCTGGTCGCTCGGCTCTCCGCCGCCCATCCCGGGCGCGTCCGGGCGGGATCGGCCGACCCGTCCGGTTTCGGGGTTATCGCCAACGCCACGCCGATGGGGATGCGCCCCGACGATCCTCTGCCGGTCGAGGTGGAAAAGCTCGCACCGGACATGTTCATCGGCGACGTCATCACGGCGCCCGAGGTCTCGCCCTTGCTGGAAGCTGGCCGCCGCCTCGGCTGCAAGACCCAGACTGGCGTCAACATGTTCATGGCGCAGCGCGAGCTGATCGTCGATTTTCTCGAGGGAAAGCCGGTTTAGCTCTGCAGGGCGCAATCGCACCGAAGAAGCCGTCTGCGGTGCTCAACAGGAAAAAGGGTGCACGCCGCTCACCCGAGGCCAGCACGTTCCCTGAGCATCAGGACGGCGTCCTCCAGTGCGTTGAGGCAGCGCCGTTTCAGCGCGGCATCATAGCGCGCGATCGGCAGGGCGATGTTGACGGCCGCCAGCGGGAAGCCGGAGCGGCCGAGGATCGGGCGCGCCATGCCGACGATGCCCGGCATGAACTCCTCGACCACGAAGGCGATGCCGGTCCGGGCGATCTCCGCCAGCTCCGCCTCCAGCGCCGGCACGGAGTCGATCGTCCGCGGCGTGATCTTTTCGAAGCTGACGCGCGCGAGATAGTCGCGGCGCATCTCCTCGGGCAGATGGGCGAGCAGCGCCTTGCCTCCTGAGGTGGCGTAAAGCGGTGCGGTGTCGCCTTTTCGCATCGTGTAGTGCAGGCGGTGCGAGCCGCTTGCGGTCGCCACCACCTCCGAGACGTCGCCCTTCAGCAGGTTGAGGGCGCAGGTCTCGCGGGTCGCGTGGGCGGTGTCGGCCAGCACGTCTTCGGCGATGCTGACGAGATCGCGCGTCTCGGCGCTGCGCTGGCCGAGCGCGACCACGGCCGGGCCGAGGAAGTAGCCTTTGCTGACCGGGTCGTATTCGAGATAGCCGCGGCAGACCAAGGTCTTGAGCAGCTGGGTCAGGCTGCTTTTCGGTATGCCGAGCTGGGCGGCGATCCGGGCATGGGTCTGGCCGGCGTTCCAGCGGCGCAGATACTCGAACAGGTCGAGCACGCGCATCGCGGACTTGACTGATCCCAGCTCGGCCGAGGGCATTGCAGATCCGGTTCTGTTCAGCTGCGGCGGTCGGCCCGTTGAAGTGTTGCGCAATAGTGAAGGCCGGACCCGGCAGGTTCAATATCTCTTACGGGTTAACCTCGGCGGGTGTGCTTTACTTCGTATGGAAACGTATTCCCGTAGAAGAACAGGCGGTCTCGATGTTCGGGCGCGCGGGCGATAGGCGAGGCCTGGAAGGAGCCTCTGTCGATCCGTGGCCGCGGCCGTCGCCGACCGCGCCATCTTCGTCAGCGGCAGCCCGCCGCAGCCTAGACGGTTCTCACCGTCAGGCGGCCTGGGGCTGCGCGGGGGCGCCGAGATAGCTCGCCTGGAAGGTCGTCATCACCTGGGCGACCATCTCGCGGGCGACATGGAGCTGATCGTCCTCGAAAGCCATGGCGCGCGGCGAGTTGAGCACGATCTCGTAACTCGGGAAGTAGTCGACGAAGTCGAAGCGCCGGTAGAGCTCCTCGGCGACCGCACGCAGCACGGATTTCGAGCCGCTATTGGCGACGATCACATCGGCCTCCTTGAAGGTCGCGCCGAGCGGCACTGGCGAGACGGTGACGATGAAGCGCATCTCCGGATTGCAGTGCTCGCGGATCAGCCCGATGATCTCCAGCATGTCCGACAGCGTCGCATCATAGCCGTAGTCGACGAAGCGGAAGCGCTCCGGCATCTTTGCCAGCCAGCTCGGGCCGGGATGGATGTTCATCGCCAGTCCCGTCTGCGAATCCAGCCAGGTCTCGGTCAGGCCGAGCGTGAAGAAGCAGATGCGGGCATCCTTGATCGTCGCGGTCGCCGTCGTCAGGCGCTGCCGGTTGGCGAAGGCCTCCTCGCGGCTAAGCAGTCTGAGGCCGCTGGCATGCGGATCGAACCATTGCCCCGGCGAAAGCTCGATCAGGCCCTCGTCGGGATAGCTCTCCCCGAGGAGGACGCGCTTCAGTTCGTGCGCCATCGAACGCACCGAGTATTTGTTGAGCGCGCCGCGGGAGAGCTCGCCGCGGTTCGCTCCGCCGCCGCGTCCGCTCTCCTCGTTCCAGCTCTCGAAATGCTCGGCCGGCACGCCATGCCCGCGCAGCAGCAGCGGCAGCCCGCGCATCATCAGGATGTTCTCGACCTCGCGCGCGAAGCAGGACCCCATGGTGAAGATCGGCCAGGAGGGGTCGATCTGGAACTTCGGCCGGTGCTCGACCTTGAGGAAGTCGCCTGTGGTCAGGCGTTCCTTGGCCATGCGCTCCGGCTTTCCCGAGGTCCAGCCGCGCGCCGGGTTGGCGCGCATGATCGAGAGGGCCGTGCCTGCATCGTATTCGATCTTCATCGTTTACGTCTCCTTCTGCTGGAAAGGCGTGGCGCCTTTCGGGGCGGCGACCGGCGCGCTTGCGCCCATGCTTGGTCGTCGCCGGCTCTCGCTCACATCCGGTGCGGAACGCCGTTCTTCTCGAGGAAGTCCCGCATCCGGTCGTAGGACTGGGCGTAGCTCTTCGAGAGCCCGTTCAGCGCCGCCTCCTGGTAGACGGCGCGCCAGCCGCCCTCGGCGAGCGCCGCCTCCGGCACGACCGGGATCTTCAGCGTCTCGGCCAGTTCCTGGCTGCGCGTGTCATAGGCGACGAGCACACCCGGCACACCATGCGCGACGGCCGGCAAGACGCCATGGACGCGGTAGCCGACGGCAAGGTCGATCGATTGCGCGAACTGGTCATAGCGCTCGACATCGAAGAACGAGAAGAGCTGCTTCTCGTAGATGCGCCGCATCGCCTGGTCGTCCGGCCCGTCCCACCATTTCGTACGGACGAATTCCGTGACGGCCTTCTGCTTCGCCGCTTCGTCGCGCAGGAAGAAGGCCTTCTCCTCCTGCTCGCCATGGGAGGACATCACCATCTCGCTCTGGCCATCGACCTTGAGCAGCGCAGCCTTCTGGTTGCGGAGATAGGTCTCGGGATCGGCGGTGTAGCTGTGGTCGGCCTCGCGCCGCAGGCTGAAGGCGACTTTTCGGATCTCGCGCTGGTCGGGCACGCGGATCTGGAGATCGCGATTGCGGGTGCGGAAGATCGACGGGCAGCCGACGACCTCGACATTGCGGATGCCGTTCTGGCGCAGCGTCTCGGCCGAGAAGGCGCCGCGCACGCCGATCGCGGCGGAGCGCTCGGCGACGATCGACCAGAAGCGCTTCGATCCTTCCGAAAGCTCGATCTTGCGGTTCTGGCTGGCCTGCGCCCCGACGCCGATGGCGTAGACCGGCAGCTTCACCTTCTCCAGCACCTCGACGGCGCGGAACCACTCCATCTTCTCATGGATGAAGTTCGAGCCGCGCACGAAGACATAGTCGAACTCGCTGGCATAGCGCTCGATGTCGGCCTCGGTCGGGCTCATGATCTTCATCGGCTCGAGATGCGCGTAGCGCAGGAGCTTCAGCGTCGAGTCGTAGACGATCATGTCGCCGATGTTGAAATAATCGGCGAGCAGCTTCTCCATCGGGGCGCGATACCAGCGCACCTTGTCGTGCTCGTAGACCTCGCCGGCGGGGTAGATTACCAGCGCCCTGAGCTTGGTCTCGGTCGCGATCGGACGCAGGTTCGAGCCCGGGGCGAGCGCGCCCGTTGCTGCGTCTGCGACCGCGACCGAGTGGGGGCGCCCGCCGGGCAGTCTCGGCAGGGGAATGGTGAGTTCGGCCTGTGTCGCATCGCCGGCGACCAGCGCAGCGGGATGGATCGTCGCGTAGTCGTGTCCGTCGAGCCTGAGGCTCAGCGCCGGCCAGCTGCCTTCGGGCTTGCGGGCGACGGAAATGGCGACCTCGTTGGTCGTGGCGCGCAGGATCTTCAAGGCGTGCTCCGCTGGGTTTCAGGCACGAACCGAACCTTGACGCGTACCAGGTCGCGCTCAGGCCCGACCTTGCAGTCGGTGACGCGCATCTTGCTCATGAACAGGAAGGCCTCGTCGCCGGTCGTCTCGAAATTGCGCGAGGGCGAGGCCGGGTCGGCGACGGCGCCATAGGCGTAGCGCTGCTTGTCGCCGCAGTTCTTGCTCCACATCGTCGGGTGGATCATCAGCGTCTGCAGCGGCGACCAGCGCTTGAGGTCGCTCGACCAGCTATAGGCGACGCGGCCGCCAGCGATGCCCTGGCTCGGATCCGGGCCGAGATGGAAGATCGCCAGCCACTGCCCGCTTGCCTCGTGCCGCGTGACCGAGCCGACCGTGGTCGGCAGCGGCTTCAGCGGCTTGCATGGCTTCGCCTGGCTGACATCCTCGCGATAGGGATCGAGCGCGCGGATGGTGAAGTCGCTGCCGTCATAGGCGCGCCAGGCCGTGGCGTCCTTGATGTCGGCGGTGCGGAACAGGCAGACGCCGCTCTTCTGGCCCTCGCCGCCGGTCGTCGCGATCAGCGCGTACCAGGCGCCGTCCTTCTCGACGATGTTCGAGGGGTTGAAGAAGCCGCGATGCCGGCCCTGGCCGACATCCTGCTTGAAGGCCGGCGCGGCCACCAGCGGATGGGGCTCGTCGACCTTGAAGCTGCGTCCGCCATCGCTCGACCGCGCGGCGGTCACGACATTGTACCAGCAGCTCATCGCGTCCTTGAAGCGGCAGGCGCCGGCATGCTTGTCGGCGTGGTACTCGGCATGGATCAGCGCCTGCACCCGTCGCCCATCGCCGGTCCAGGTCGCGGCGATCCAGCTCTTGTCGCTGAACTCGGCGGGATCGGCGCTGTTCCTGGCCTGGAAGGAGATCGCGCAGCTCTTCCTGACCGAGGTCAGGGCGGGGCCGATCAGCGGGCGACCACGGTAATGGCTGGCGAAGGCGACGACCTCGCCCTTGTCGTCGCGGAAGGCGCGTAAGGGCGCATCCGGCAGGTCCCATTCCTCGCAGCGCTCGCGCGCCCAGGAGACGACCGTCTCTTCCGCCGCGTCGGGCGCGACCTCGAGGCGATAGGCCGGGGCCTGGGCGAATGCCGCGCAGGGTAGGGCCAGCAGCATGACCGCTGCCGGCAGCCCTGCGAGGCGGAGGTGGGCCACCCTCATGCCACCTTCCTTTCCGGCTCGGGAGCCGGCGGCGCGGAGGGGGCGGCCACAGCCGGCTTCGCCATCTTGTGGTCGATCTTGTTCTCGCTGAGGAAGGCGCTCATTGCCCGGTAGGTCTGGGCATAGGCCGCGTTGAAGCGGTCGAAGAGAGTCTGGTCCCAGTATTCCTCAAGCGTGAACGGCTTGTCGCCGAAGACGTCGACGCTCGGGATCCTGAAGGTCTCGGCGAACTCGACGGTCCGGCTGTCATAGGTGAAGTAGATCGAGGGCGTGCCGTTGGCGAGCGCCATCAGATTGCCGTGCAGACGGTAGCCGAGCACGAGGTCGAGCCGGCGCACAAGCTGCTCATATTCGGCGACCACGTCCGAATAGAACATCCGGTCGCGGTAGAGCTCCTCCATCCGCTCGTCGAGATACCAGGCGGTCGCCCAGCCGTTCTCGCGTAGCGCCGCCATGCCCTCCTGCTTCTGCTCGGGCGTGCCGAGTGCCAGCTTCTTCTCCTCGACCTCGCCCTGCGACATCAGCGTGACCTCGAAGCGCTCCGCCATCGCCTTCACCAGGTCGCGGTGGACATTGAGGTAGCGCTTGATGTCCTTGGCGTAGTGCTTGGAGACCTCGCGGCGCAGCGTGACGCCGACCTGTTTCACCGTATCGAGCGCCGGCAGGCGGATGGCAAGATCGGGCCGGTTGTTGCGGAAAGCCGTCGGGCAGCCGATGATCCTGACATTCCGAATGCCGAGCTCGTTCATCACCTCCGCCGAATAGGTGCCGCGGACACCGACCGAAGCGGTGGAGTCGGCGATCAGCTTGAGGACGGTCTTGCTGTCCTCGCTGAGTTCGAGCTTGCCGCTGACCGGGGCCTGCGCGCCGATGCCGAAGGCGATCACCGGCAGCTTGAGCCGGCGCAGCACCTCGGCGGTCCGGCTCCAGTTCATCTCGGCGTGGACATAGTTGGAGCCGCGCAGGAAGACATAGTCGAACTCGGCGTTGAGCCGGTCGATCTGCTGGGGGTCGATGCGCGTGATCGGCAGTTCCTCCAGCTTCTCGAAGTTGAGCAGCTTCAGCGAGGAATCGAAGACGAAGGCGTCGCCGATGTTGTGATAGTGGTTGATGTGGCTTTGCAGGTCGGCGTGTCTGTACCAGCGAACATTGTCGTGGTCGTAGACCTCGCCCGACGGGCTGATCACGAGGATGCGGGCCATGGTTGCGTTCTCCCTTCTTGTCTTCGCGCAGCTCACGCGATCATCGGCGCGGCGGCGCGATTGGCCGGAGCCGGCATGCCCCGTGCAGCGATCAGGCGCTGGTAGAGCGCGAGATGCTGGTTGGCGCAGTCGACATGGCTGAGCGGCTTCTTGATGCCGGAGCGCAGGCGCTCCCAGAGCCCGGGCTCGCTCAGCGCACGGGTCATGCAGTCGACGAGATCCTCGGGGCTGCCGGAGCGGAAATGCAGCCCGTCGACCTCGTCGGTGATCTTCTCGGCCATGCCGCCGAGATTGCTGGAGAGGATCGGCCGGCCGTGGAAGAAGGCCTCCTGGATCACGATCGGCGAGTTCTCCCACCAGACCGAGGGCATCACCACCCAGTCGACCGAGCGCATCAGGTTCGGCATTTCGTGGTTTTGGAAGGCGCCGCAGAAGCGCACCCGCCGGCCGGCGGCCTCGACGAGGTCGGCGAACTTCTTCTTGTAGGCCTCCGGCTGCCGCTCGAGATTGCCGCCATAGACCAGCAGCACGCTGTCTTCGCCCCAGACCGAGTCCGGGATGCGGGTCACCGCGTCGAGCAGGATGTCGGCGCCCTTGTAGGGCGTGAGCTGGCCGAAATAGGCAAAGCGCGAGCGCCGGCCCTCGCTGTCCGGCAACGGCCGCGGCGGCGCGACCTCGGCAACGTCGATGCCGTTCTCGATCACCGAGAAGCGCTCCGCCGCCAGACCCCATTGCTGGTAGCGCTCGGCCAGGAAGCGGCTCGGCGAGACGAAATGGTCGGCGAGGTTGAGGATGCCCTTGATGAAGGTCTCGCGGGCGAGGAAGCGGGCCGGCGCGATCTCCGGGAAGCAGGCGTTGCAATCGCTCGGCGAGGACCGGTAGCAGAGCTTGAAGGCGCCGGTCTTCACCATCTGCCCATGGTGGTGGCAGATCGAGAGATATTCGTGGAAGGTCACGACGATCAGCGCGTCCGGCAGCGTGTCGCGCACCGCGAACAGGCATTCCAGCCCGAGCCCGATGAAATGGTGGAAATGCACCACGTCGGGCTTCAGGTCGCGCAGCACCCGCACGAAATCGCGCTCGATCTCCTCGGTCGCTCGGTTGGAGATCAGGAAGTGGTCGTATTCCTCGGCGTAGTAGAGCAGTTCGCCGCCGCGCTGGCGCAGGCTCATCAGCGCCGTGCCGGCATGGCGCGGCGTCGGCGCCCCGACACGGGCGAGGTAGTGGGTGTCGACCTCGGCACTGGCCTGGAAGCCCTTGTGCAGGTTGTAGGAAGCGATCTCGGCGCCACCGAGCGAGAAGGAGGGGTGGCCGTGCGAGACGACGAGGATACGCATGCTCATCCTCTCATGTTGGAGATGGCCAGCGCCCAGCGCCGGTCGAAGGAAGTGCGGTCGGCGAGGCTGGCGAGGACACCGGCCGGCGCGCGCGCGGCCTCATTGTCCTCGACGACATAGATCTCGACCTCCGGCACCCAGAGCGAGGGCGCGCCGTTCATCCTGAGCTTCAGGCAGAGGTCGAGGCCCTTTTCGCCGGTGGTGAAGTAGTTGCGCGAGAAGCCGCCGGCCTCGATGAAGGCGGCGCGCGAGAGCACGCAGCATTCCGTCGCACCGGCCGCGACCTCCATCGGGCCGAGGCTGCCGATCGCCTCCAGCGGATAGCCGACGAAGCGGTTGTAGACCCGGCGCTCGGGCCCTTCGCCTTCGAGCCAGGCGCCGGCCCAGCGGATCGAATTGTCCTCGAACAGCAAGGTCGGGCTGGCGACGCAGTGCCCGCCGCGACCGCGATAGGCCCGCTCCAGCCGGCCGAGCCAGCCGGGCATGCGGATCTGCGCCGCGCCGGAGAGCAGGGCGGCGGTCTGGAAACGGCAGGCGTGCAGCCCGGCCTCCAGCGCGTCGCAGCTGTCCTCGACCCCTTCGACCAGCACGAGGCGGATAGACAGCCCGTAGAAGCGCGCCAGCCGCCGCGCCTCGGCACCGAGCCGGTCGAAGCTCTCGCCCGGTGCCGCCACGACGATCGGCAGCCTGCGCACTTCGGGATCGATGGCGAGCAGGGCGAACAGGCTAGAAAGCTCGCGTTGGCGATGGTCGAGCCCGATGACGAGGCCGAGCGCCGCATCGGCATTGAAGCTGCCGACATCATGGCTCTCGATCGCCCGCGGCGGCGCGATCTCGGCCGCCTGCAAAGCCGGGGCGATCTGCTTCTCGACCACGGAGCTTGCGGTCGAGGAGCGCGGGTCGAGCAGGCCGAAGACGCGCTCCAGTGCCCGCCGGGCCGGCGCGCGCCCCGGGGACAACGGCAGGAAGGCCGGACCCTGGCCCTCGATCTCGAACTCGATATAGAGCGGTTGCCCCGCTTCGGGAGCGAGCTTCGGCGCGAAGACGATGAAGCCGTGGCTGTTGCGCCGGCCGGCCAATGCCGGGCCAAAGCGCGGATCTTCCAGAAAGGCGGCAGCGACATCCGGGCGCGCCGTGCGCGTCCAGCTCTTGTCGAGCGTGCAGGATTGGTTGCCGGTGCGCAGGGTCGCGGCCACGACCTTGTTCTCGCGGTCGAACAGCCAGCCGATGATCAGCACGCCGGTGCCCTCAACCACGGTCGCATCGTCGATGCCGGCTCGGACCGGCTGTTCGAGCAGGCAGACCGTGTCGCGTCCGTCGAAGCGCTGGGAGGCGCGCTTCAGCTTCTCGGCGGTCGCCGGCGGCGCGCTGCCGCGTTGCAGGCCGTCGCGCAGATGGCCGGGCACCGTCACCGGCTCGAGCAGGACGTGGCGCTCATAGACTTCGAGCGCGCGCCAGCCGTCATTGCCGCGGAAAAACAGCCGCTCGATCTCGCTGGGATGACGGATCTCGCATTCCTCGATCAGGCCGAAGAAGCCGCGTGCGCCCTCGCCGAGATCGTCCCTCTCGAAGGTGCCGGCTTCCAGCATGGCCGAGGAGAGGCCGCCATGGGCGATCAGCAGCTGGGTCCGGCCGGCGGCGAAGTTCGCGGTCCAGCCCTGCACGAAGATGCTGTCGTCCTGCGGTCCCATCACCTCGACGAAGCCGCCGGGCTTGGCCACCGATTGCAGGAGCATGCCGACGGCGCGCAGCCGCCGCGGGTTCGACTTGCCGGCGAGCAGCACTTCGAGCAGCCCGTCGACCACGGTCGGGAAAGACTGGCCGGCCTCGTCGGCAAGTGCGGCGAGGAAGGCCTGGAGGGGCAGGGGTTTCGGCGCCAGGATCAGCCGCAACGGCCGGCCGGGCCGGCCGAGCAGGATCGCGCCGCCGCCGGCTCGGTCATGCGAGGGGGCGGGCGCCAGGCAGAGGAAGCCGACGGCCTGCGAGGCATCCGCCTGCGGCCGGCGCCAGGTCAGCGCCATGGTCTGCGCCTTGTTGCGCGGATTGCCGTCGACCGCGACCGGCACCTTGCCGGGGATCGCGTCGCAGGCGCTCATCACCAGGATCGCGTTCTCGCCGAGCGGGGTCCAGGCGACGGTCGGCGCCGGGCTGAGCCTCGTCTGCTGGGGGATGATGACCTCGTTCACCGCTCAGCCTCCGACCAGCGTGACGGCGAGCGTGGCGAAGGAAAGCAGCGCGGCGAGGCCGGAAAGGAAGCCGAGGATCACTGTGACCTGCCGGAGCGGCGCCCGCGCCTCCTTGCGGATCGCGACCAGCCGGTCGTCGAAGCTCTTCAGCGTCTGGTCGAAGCGCAGCTGGAAGACGTCGATCTCGGCGAGACGGGCGGCGATCGCGCCATTGCCCTCGACCTCCTCGGATTGCCTTGTCTCGGCTTCGCGCTGACGATGCTGCGCCAGCTGCACGCCGAGTTCGCCGACCTTGTCGAGCAGCTCCTTCTGCGTGAGCTGCGAGCGCCTTTGCAGGACGATCAGTGCCTCGACCCGGTCGAAGAAGCGCGCCAGCGGCACGGCGATCGCGGCTTCCGCGGCGAGTTCCGCCGGCGGCGGCAGGCGCAGTTCGAGCGCGACGCCGGTGCTAGGCGAGACGCCGATGATGACGAGATCGGCGCGCGCCGCGACCACGCTGTCGTCGAGCTCCATGGCGAAGGCGTGCCGGCCATCGCCGATGCCGTTGCGGCGCAGATCGACGCGGCTCTGATCGGCCACCACCTCCTGTACGGCGACGCCGTCGCGCACGAGGCGCACGGTGAGCCGTTCTTCCGGCCTCGCCTCGTCCCAGATCCAGCCATGCAGCCGGTTCCCGTCGAGCGCATCGACGCGGCCGTTGAGCCTTGCGGGCGCGATTTCGGTCACGGCCGCGCCTTCGGAATTCTGCGCCATCGTCATGCCGCCTCCGCCAGTTTGAGCCGGTCGAACAGCGCCAGGTGCGTCCGGGCGCAGTCTTCCATGCCGGGTGAGGGTTCGATGTTCTCGACGAGCCGTTGCCAGAGTCCGTTGTCTCCGGCCGCTCGCCGCAGGGCGGCGGCGAGGGCGGCAGGGTCGCCCGGCCGGACATGCAGCCCGTCGACGCCGTCGCGGACCATCTCGGCCATGCCGCCGATGCCGCTGGCGATCACCGGCCGGCGATGCTGAAAGGCTTCTTGGATGACGAGGGGCGCGTTCTCGTACCAGATCGAGGGCATCACCACCCAGTCGACCTCGGCCATCAGCTCCCCCATCTCGTCGCGGCGATAGGGGCCGCAATGGATGACGTTTGAGGCGGCCTCGGCCAGAGCCTTGTCGAGGGCGGTGGTGAAAGCCTCGCTCTGGAACGGCGCGCCGCCATGAATGCGCAACTCGATGCCGGTCTCGCCGGCGCCGTGCAGCAGCTTCGCCGCCTGCAGCAGGGGAAGGATGCCCTTCCACGGGTTGAGGTTGCCGAAATAGCCGAAGCACGTGCGGGCGCCATGGGTGTGGCGATGCGGCACTGCCGCCTGCGCCGGGCGTGCATTGGCGATGACCTCGATCTTGCCCGGTGCGATGCCCCAGTCGATGTAGCGCTGGCGCAGGAAGCGGCTCGGCGCAACGAAGCGGTCGACGGCGGCAAGATGCGTCTTCAGGAAGCGCTCGCGCAGCAGGAAGCGGTCGGCGCCGATCTCGGGGAAGCAGGAATGGCAGGCGGCGGGCGTCGCGCCGGTGCAGCGCTGCTTGTCGCTCGGCCGCAGCATCAGCCCGTCATGATGGCAGATCGGGTAGTAGTCGTGCAGCGTCATCACGATCGACGCCTGCGGCAGGAGGCGCCGCGCCAGCGCCAGGAATTCCGCGCCGATCAGCACGAGATGGTGGACATGGATCACGTCCGGCCGGAACTCGGTCAGCAGCGTGCCGAAATCCTGCAAGGTGCCGTAATGGTCGATCTGGCTGAGATGGAAGCGGTCGAAATGGCCGCTCCATAACAGGAGGTCGCCATTCTCCCCGGTCGCCTGGAAGGCCGTGCCGGGATGCGGCTCGCGGTGGATCGCATTGGTCGCGCCGAGGAACATGACCTCGCAACCCTCGTCGCGATAGGCCTGCGTCAGATCATGGGCGAAGATCTCGGTCCCGCCGGGATGCAGCGACGGGTGGTTGTGCGCGACGACCAGGATGCGCCGGCTCATCGCGCCTCTCCCGGCTTCACCGCGATCAGCAGATCCTGGTAATGCGCCGCGCTGACGCCGCGCCAATGGCCCTGGCCGAGCCGTTCGACCGCAAGTCCAGCTTGGGTGGCATGCTCCAGGAGAAAGCCGGCGTCGATCCCGGCGGCGGCCAGCGGCGCCTCTTCGATCGCGTACCAGCCCGGTCCCTCGCCCCAGCGCCGGAACTTCAATCGCTCCTGGCCGGTGCTCTGGCCGTCGAGCGCGAAGGCGGTCAGGAAAAGCCGTCCGCCCGGCGCGAGCAGACGCGCGGCCTCGTTGAGATAGACCACGAGCTCGTCCGGTGGCAGGTGCGTCGCCACCGAGGTCATGATGATGAAATCGAAGCTCTGGTTCGGGAAGCCGAAGCGCACCTCGATCCCGGGCAGCGAGCCCTGCGGATTATAGAGCGGATGGGCGATGTCGAGCCGCTGGAAGCGGAAGCGCGGATAGGCCGGCGTGATCGTCTGCGCGCACCAGAGGATGCCGTCCATGACCGGGTCGACGCCGTCATAGCTGCCGCGCTCGGGGTCGAGATATTGCGTCAGCGGCACCGCCATGCGGCCGATGCCGCAGCCGATGTCGAAGACCCGCTCATGCGGCTGCAGCCGGCCGAGCCTGACGAAATGGCCGAGGAATTCGGCGCCGATGGCGCGGTAGTCGCCGTCGCCGACGAAGATCGAATCCGGGGGCGGATGCGGCAGGAAGCGGTTGCTCTGGATCTGGCGCATCAGGAAGTCGAGCTCGCGCTGCGCGCGCTCGCTCACCGGCGCCGGCTCCGGCGCATTCTGTCTCAGGGCCAATGTCGCCGTCATGCCGCTGTCGCTCTCCGGAGGTTGGCGCGGGAAAAGAACTGGGGCTCGCGCGGCAGGCTCTGCTCTGGCAGCGCCTGTTCCGGCAGCTCTGCGGCTGGGCCGTCGAAGGCCGCCATCAGCGCCTCGATCTGGCGGTCCCAGCGCCGGGTCTGGAGCCAGGCATTGTGCTGGGAGGCGACGCCGCGGGTGTAATCGGTGCTCTTCGAGATCGATTGCCGCTCGAGATGGTAGAGCGCTACGCTGGGCACATAGACGACGCCGAGCCCGGCCCGGCCGATCTTCAGGCAAAGGTCGCTGTCCTCGTAGTCGCCGATGACATAGCCGTCGTCGAAGCCGCCGATCTCCATGAAAAGGGCCCGCGGCAGCACCACGCAGGCACCGGTGACGCCGGGCACCGGCCGCTCGGCATTGGCCGGACCGTAATGGCTCGGCATGCCCTTGAAGTAATGATGGTTGAGCCAGGTGCCTTTGCTGTCGCGTTTGAAGAAAAGCCCGGCATGCTGCAGCGAGCCATCGTCATAGAGCAGCTTCGGGCCGACCGCGCCGATGCGGTTGCCGCGGTCGAGCCTGCGCACCAATGCAGGCAGCCAGCCATCCCCGGTCGGGATCACGTCGGAGTTGACGAGCGCCAGTGCCTCGCCGCGAGAGGCTGCAGCGCCGGCATTGCAGGCGGCGGAGAAGCCACCATTGCGGCCCATCACCACGAGCTGCATCGGCAGGCCGTAAGCGAGGAAGAGCCCGCCTAGGAGATGTGCGACCTCGGCCTCGTGCTCGGGGGAATCGAGCACGTAGATCAGCTCGGCCTCGCCGGCGAAAATGGGGTCCGCGGCGAAGGCGGCGACCTGCACCCGCAGGAAATCGTAGACGCGGTAGAGCGGGATAACCACCGAGACGGAAGGGTTGGCGGGCGCTTTGCCGAAGCGCTTCAGCCGCGGCTCCGGCAGGGCCTCGCGCAACTGCTGCTGGCAGGCGGCGAGCACCGGCGCCAACGTCCGCTCGAGGATTTCGGACGTGAGATGTTGCGGCGGCATGGCTGAGAGCGCCCGCGCCCTGATGGTGGCGGCATCGGCCGGCTGCAGTGCCGGGCGCAGGAACAGGGAGGTGCCGGATTTCAGGCGCAGCTCGGCGCGCGGCTGCAGCACGGGCGAGCCCCCGGCATAGCCCGGCACCAGCGCGGCGAAGCCGGTCGCCGGCTTCCGCTCGCCCGCCGTCGCGCCGGGCAGCAGCGCCGGAAAGCGTTCGAGGCGGCCCAGGATCGGTGTCGGATCGCCTTCGCTGCGATGAAGCAGCATCTCGTCGAGCAGGCCCTCGGGATCGCGATACCAGCCGCCGAGCAGCAGCCCGGCCGGGGTCGAGACGGCAAGGTCGAGCTCCGCCGAGGGCAGGTCGTCATTGCGCCTGATGTTCTGCACCGCCAGTGGCAGGCGGCGCTGCATCTCGATGGCCAGAAGCCGGCCCTGCTCGGACGATTCGGAGAGTTGTTCGACCAGCCAGCTGCGCAGGCCGTCGCGCGCGCTTGCCTTGCCGTTCCACCAGCGGCCGAGAGACGGGATCGCGGGGCGCGCCGGGACGCTGCGGACGACGAGGCCGGAATCGCCCTGCAGGATCAGGAGGCCGCCGGCCTGTGCCGGAAACTCGTCGACGATCAGGTGCAGGGCACGCGCGCCGGTACGGTCGGCTGCTCCGAGCCGCTGTCGGCAGGAGAGGCGGGCGAGGCCGGCGCGGTCGAGCCGGTAGGCCGCGCGGATGCCGGAGAGGCGGCCGGGCGCGGAGGATTCGATCAGAATCTTGCCGTCCCCGAGCTTGGCGACCGGATTGGCGGGGGTGGGCTTGCGGGCGAGCAGAAGCAGGAATTGCCGCAGAAAGGTGAGGTAGCTTGCGGTCTCGCTGAGGCCGAACAGGCTCGGCCAATGGCCGATCAGCGCGTTGGCGAGCATCCGCCGGGCTGCGGGCGTGGTGTCGCGCGCGACCTCGCCGGCTTCGGCCATCGCATGGACCAGGCCGGGATCGAAGCGGGCGGTGATGTCACCTCCCGGGCCGTGATCCGCCAGCGTCGCGACCAGCTCTCCGGGGCCGCCATGGCGGAAGGCGACGACGAGACGGACCCGCCCGTCGTCGAGGCCGAGCGCCAGCGATGCCGCGGCCAGTCTCTTGCCGCTGGCCGACAAGGCGATGGTCGGGCGCCTGACGACGGGGGCGTCGATGGTCCAGCTGAGCAGGAAGACCGAGCCGCTCAGCCGCGAGAGATGCAGCTGCGGGCTCAGGCCCTCCGCGACGGGCGCGGGCGCGAGGGTGAGCATCGTGGATGATCCGGCAGGGGGAAGGGGCGGCACCGGCCGGAAGGCCGGTGCCGCAGTTCGTCAGGCGACCGTGAAATAGGAGTTCGGATCGGCCTGGATGTCGTCTGCGGTGACGCCGACCAAGGTCAGCGTGTCGCCATCGCCGAGGTCGATGACGGTGTTGCCGCCGACCGTGGTGGCGCGGGCCGCCACGTCCTCGGCCGAGCCGATATCGGTGCCGTTGATGCCCGAGGCGATCTGCAGCACGTCCTGACCGGCCTCGAAGTCGAGCACGACATCGTTGCCGCCGCCGCCGGTGAAGACGAAGACGTCGCTGCCGGCACCGCCGGCAAGAACGTCGTCGCCGGCACCGCCGAAGAGCAGGTCGTCACCCGCTCCGCCCTGGAGGACGTCGTTGCCGTCGCCGCCCTGGAGGACGTCGCTGCCATCGCCGCCCTGGAGCAGGTCGTCGCCATTGCCACCCTGCAGGATGTCGTCACCCGGACCGCCCTGCAGGATGTCGTTGCCTTCACCGCCGCGCAGCACGTCGTCACCGGCATTGCCGCGCAGGATGTCGTTGCCGTCGCCGCCCGAGAGCACGTCGTTGCCCTCGCCGCCGAACAGCGCGTCATTGCCGACGCCGCCGTCCAGGACGTCGTCGCCCAGCCCGCCGAACAGGGCGTCATCGCCTTCGCCGCCGGACAGGAAGTCGTTGCCGCCGTCGCCGTAAAGCAGATCGTCGCCTTCTTCGCCGAACAGGGAATCGACCTGGTCGCCGCCCTTGACGATGTCGTCGCCGGCGCCCGCCATGATCACGTCGCTGAACCGGGTACCAATCAAAAAGTCGTCGAATGCGCTTCCTTCGATCGTGGCCATTCGTCACCTCCTAGGCAGTTTGGGGCACCACCAGCATCGCGGATCAGCGTCGCAATGGATGCTGGATAAAAGGTGCGTTTCCGATGAAGTCGAAAGACGTATCATCGCTCGACGGTCGGAGATTATTCAATATGTGCGACGCAGCAAGGAATTTATTGTGACCATTTTGCGATGCAAAATCGATTTTATGCTTATATGTATTGTCTAAGCGTAGATTTATATTCGATGTTGTTTCGATTTTTGACCTATTTATACGATTGTTTCGTTTCAGGTTTCGATTCAAATCCGGGCAAGCAGGCGCAAACGCTTGATCGGCGTCGTGAAATCAATCCTCCCGGAAGGCGCGGTTGAAGCTGTCCTTGAAGGGCGACAGCAGATAGTCGGCGGCGAAGCGCCGGCCGTTGACGATCAGCACCTCGGCCGCCATGCCGGCATGGAGGGTGACCTTGTTCTCGGCCAGGCTCTCGGGGGTGATCTCGGCGCGGACGATGAAGTAGGGCACGCCGGTCTTGTCGTCGACGAGCTGGTCCGGCGCGACATAGCTGACCTTCGCCAGCAGCGGCGGCATCAGCCGGGCGTTGAAGGCGGTCAGCCGGATCCGCGTCTCGGCCCCGACCCGCACCGAATCGATGTCGCGCGGGTCGACCCGCGCCTCGACGATCAGCGGCTCCTGCTCGGGCACGATGTCGAGGATCGCCTCGCCGGCCGCGATCGCGCTGCCGGCGGTCCGCATCCGGATATTGGCGACGATGCCCTCCTGCGGCGAGGTCACGACGAGCCGGCGCAGCACGTCCTCGGCCTGGACGATGCGCTCGACCACCTCGGAGAGCTGGAGCTGGCTGTCCTGCAGGTCCTTGGCGATCTCGCTCTGGCGCTCGAGGCTGATCGAGAGGATCTCGAGATTGGCGCCGGCGACCTGCTGCTCCGCCTTGGCTTTGCGGGCGGCGATCTCGCCGCCGCGGCCGCTGAGTTCGCTCTGCTTGGTCTGCAGTTCGACGAGCTGCGAGCGCTTTGCGTAGCGCTTCTCGTAGAGGTCGGTCATCACCTTGACCTCCTCGTCGATCAGTGAGCGCTGGTAGCGCACCGCCTCGATCTGGGCCTGGAGCGCCTCGGCCTCGGCCTGATGCTGCTCGATGACGCGCTGCTGAATGCCGACCTTGCCGGCATGGACCTTGGCACGGGCCCGAAACAGGGTGCGCTCGGCCGTCACCACCTCGCGGGCGATCGGCGTGTGCCCTTCGCCGATGTCCTTGGGAAAGGTGATCTCCTGGAGGTCGCCCTGTTCCGCCCGCAAGCGTGCGAGACGGGCTTCGAGGCCGACGCGCTTGCCCTGCAGCTGCTGCAATTCGGCGCGCGCTCTAGCATCCTCCAACCGCAGCAGGGGCTCGTCCTGCCCGACGCGCTCGCCTTCCGCCTTCAGCAGGGTCTTCAGGATGCCGCCTTCGAGATGGCTGACGGTCTTGCGCTTGCTGTCGACGACGACGGTGCCGGCGGCGACGGCGGCATTGTCGAGCCGGGCCGTGATCGCCCAGGCGCTGAAGCCGCCGAAGCCGATCGCCACTGCTGCGACGCCGGCGAGCACGAGATTGCGCAGCGAGGGGGTCCGTTCGGCCGGCTCCGCTTCGGCGGCGAGCGGCACGAGGGCGGTTCCAGGCTTGCGGAGCATCGGCAGCTTGCTCATGCGCTGGCCTCGCGAATGGGGGTGGGCTGCTTCGCAGGCTCGAGCTCGACCACGCCGCCGGGGGTGATCATGCCGGCGATGGCCGAGCGCGGACCGAACTGGGCGACGCGGCCCTCGCGCAGCACCAGGATCTTGTCGACCGTCTGCATCACCGAAGGCCGATGGGCGATCAGCACGACGATGGCGCCGCTGTCTCGGGCCGCGTTGATGGCGCGGATCAGGCTCTGCTCGCCTTCGGCGTCGAGATTGGCGTTGGGCTCGTCGAGCACGATCAGCCGGGGCGAGCCGTAGAGCGCCCGCGCCAGGCCGATGCGCTGGCGCTGGCCGCCGGAAAGCTTGAAGTCGCCATCGGCGACATTGGTGTCGTAGCCGAGGGGCAGCCGGCCGATCAGCTCGTGCACCCCCGCGATCCGGGCCGCTTCGAGGATGGCGTGCGGATCGGGCTTCTGCATCCTTGCGATGTTCTCGCCGATGGTGCCGTTGAGCAGCGAGACCGATTGCGGGAGATAGCCGACCATCGCGCCGAAGGAGCCGCGCTCCCAGAGATAGGCGTTGTGGCCGTCGAGATAGACGCCGCCGGCATTGGGCTTGAGCACGCCGACGAGCAGCCGCGCGAGCGTCGATTTGCCGGCTCCCGACGGGCCGACGACGCCGAGCACCTCGCCGGGCTCGAGGCTGAAGGAGACGCCCTTGATGATCGTCTGCTCAGACCCCTGCGGGGCATAGATCACCCGGTCGACAACGAGGTCGCCCTGCGTCGCCGGGGTCGGCACGCTCTGGCGCTGCGAGGCGCGCGACTGCAGGAGCTCGCGCACCCGCTTCCAGGCCTGAGCGGCGGTGACCCATTGCCGCCAGTCGGTGATCATCGAATCGAACGGCGCGAGCAGGCGTCCGAGCAGGATGCTCGCCGCCATCAGCGTGCCGATCGAGACCTCGTTGCGGATGATCAGCACGGCGCCGGTGGCGTAGATCGCGAGCTGCATCGTCATCCGGCTGGAGCGGGTCAGCGCGGCGATGAACTTGCCGCGGGCCATGCCGAGGTCGAGATGCTCCAGCATCGCGATCTGCCCGGTGCGCCAGCGCGCCGCCAGGGCTGGCAGCATGCCCATGGCCTCGATCGTCTCGGCATGGCGCAGGCTGGCGCCGACCTCGTTGATCGAGGTGACGCCCTCCTCATTGGCCTCCTTCAGGACGCGCCGCGTCAGCACGTCGGCGAGCACGCCGAGGATCAGCAGGATCAGGAGCGAGACGACGCCGACCAGCCCGTAGACCGGGTGGAACGCAAAGAGCACGGCAAGGAAGATCGGCGACCAGGCCGCTTCAAGCGGCGTTGCGATCGCCGAGCTCGCGATGAAGGTGCGGATGTCGTTGAGATCGCGGATCGCCTGCGTCGCCTGGCCCGAGCCGCTCTCCAGCGCGGCTGACACAGCCGCTTGAAGTGCCGGCAAATTGAGCCGACGTGCAAAAATGCTCGCCATCGTCTGGAAGGTCAGCGAGCGGATGAACTCGATTGCGCCATAGAGCACGAGCGCGCCGACGGCGATCACCAGCAGCATGGTCAGCGTGTCGTAGCTGCGGCTGACGATGACGCGGTCCTGCACCTGCAGCATGAACAGCGGCACGGTCAGCAGCAGGACGTTGACGCACAGGCTGAGGAAGCCGGCATAGGCCAGGCCGCCGGCGAACGAGCGCTGCAGGTCCCGGATCAGGGCATCGGTTTTCGCTGTCGGAATCTTCATGCATCTCTCCGGCGCGGAAGCGGCGGCTGCGCGCCTGTGAACGAAGCAGTAGGTGATTGGATGATGATCAGCGTGCCACGAAAGACGTGTCCATAGTATGACAGAATACGTCTTTGGAAATGCTAGAAAATATCTCAGAGTATGGCGAAAAAGTGTGCTATTTCAAAATTTGAAACAGTTTATGACTATAGAGCAACTGTTAAAATATTAATCCGCTGCTATTTGAGGTGGCATGTGCTTTGCGTCTAGGCTATTCGACGTGCGGAGTGGTTCGCAGGGGTAGGCTGCCCATCTCGAGATCAGGCGGAGTAGGGAATGCATTTCAAACCGCATGTCGGCGATAGATTCCTCGGCCAGACCTTCAATGGAGAGCATGGAGAGGGGGTCGAAAGAAGCGATCCTGATTCGGCTCCGGGGCGCGCGCTGGTCTCGCAACTCGAGCTCGCCCGCATGATCGAGCGGGCCAGCCGGCGCTTCCTCGATTATCTCCGGCTCGAGCTGGGAAGGCTCGGCGTCGACGACATCTCGCCTTCGCAGGTGATGGTGCTGTTCACCATCGGCAGCGGCGAAGTCGCCGTGCGCGACCTGCTCGACCGCGGCCACTATGTCGGCTCGAACGCCTCCTACAATCTCAAGCAGCTGGTCGAGAGCGGCTATCTCGACAGGGGTGCCTCGCCGCGCGATCGGCGGCTTGCCCGGATTTCGCTCTCGCCGAAAGGACAGCTGCTGGTCGAGCGGCTGCGCATGCTCGATGAGAGCAGCCAGTTCGGCCAGGGGCTCGACAGCGATCTCGTCGCCGATCTCCAGACCACCCACGATACCCTGCGCCGGCTCGAACAGAGCTGGGGTGACGCGCTGCGCTATGGAGGGATTCTGCTCGCCTCATGCACGTCCTATTCGTTCATCGTTCAGGATCTGGTCAATTCGCTCACCTGATCGCGCGCCTCGCCGCCGAAGGCGCCGAGGTCACGCTGGTCACGGAGTGGCCCGAGCCTGCTCAGCCGGGCGTCCATCAGATCGCCTATGCCGTCGGGGAGACCGCGACGACGCATCCCGCCCTGGCGGCGACCGAGTATCATGTGCGCACCGGCGAGGCGGTGGCGGCAGAGCTCTCGCGCCTGCCTCGCCATGACCGGCCGGACGTCATCGTCGGCCATACCGGCTGGGGCGGCCTGCTCTTCGCCAAGGACGTTCTGCCGGACGTGCCGCTGCTCGGCTATTGCGAGTATTTCTACAACGCCACCGGCTCCGATCTCGATTTCGGATCTGCTTCCGAGGTCACGGAGGCCGAGCGCCGGCGCATCAGGATGCGCAACGCCGCCCAGCTGCTGACGCTGGAGGCGCTCGATTTCGCCTATGCGCCGACGCGCTGGCAGCGCCAGCAATATCCGGCCTCGGTCCGCGAGCGCATCGCGCTCTGCCATGACGGCATCGACGTCGCGGCCTGCCGGCCCGATCCGGAGGCGGTCTTCACCTTGCCCGACGGCCGGGTGCTCCGGGCAGGCGACCCCGTCGTCACCTTCGCCGCCCGCGATCTCGATCCCTATCGCGGCTATCCGCAGTTCATGCGCGCCGCGGCCCGTATCGCGCGCCAGCGGCCTGATACGGTCTTCGTCGCCGTCGGTGGCGACGGGCCGGGCTATGGCCGCCCGCGGCCCGATGGCCGGCTCTGGCGCGAGGTCATGCTGGCGGAGACCGGGCTGGCGGAACGCATCGTCCACATCCCCTGGCTCGCCCATGCCGAGTTGGTGCGACTCTTCCAGGTCTCGGCCGCCCATGTCTATCTGAGCGTGCCCTTCGTCCTGTCCTGGTCGCTGCTCGAAGCGATGGCCTGCGGCTGCCTGATCGTCGGCTCGGCGACGCCGCCGGTTCGCGAGGTGGTCCGGGATGGCGTCAACGGCCTGCTCGCGCCCTTTTTCGACGAGGCGGCACTGGCAGACCGCGTCCTCACCGGGCTCTCCGGCACAACCGGCCTGGCGGCGCTGCGGCAGGAGGCGCGGCGCACCATCGTCAGGGGCTATGAGCGCGAGGCCTGCGTCGATCGGCAGCTCGGTTTCGTCATGCAACTCGCCGCGGAAGCGGAGTTCGCGGCAGCCTGACGGCAGACTGCCGTACTGCGTGACAGCATGCGACCGGCCTCAGCCCTCAGCTGTCGGCGCTATATTCCCAGCTGCCTCGGGTTTCGACCGTGCTGCGCACCGAATTGGCGAGGAAGCAGTTTTCATGCGCCTCGTGATGCAGCGCCTCGACCATGGCCTCGTTTGGCGCCAACGGCCCGCTGAACGCGATATGCGGCTGCAGGATCACACGAGCGATCCACTCCTTGCCCTCGGCATTCTTCGCCATCACGCCCTCGGCGGCGTCGCGATAGCTGTCGATCCGGAAGCCAGCCCGCGCGGCGAGGTCGAGAAACCAGAGCATGTGGCAGCTCGACAGCGCCGCGACAAAGGCCTCTTCGGGGTCGACATTGGCCGGGTTCGAGAAGGGCTCGCGCACCACATGCGGCGAGCTCGAGGCCGCAACCTCCGCCCCGCCGTCGAAGCGCCAGCGATGCGCCCGGCTATAGCGCCGGTCGAGGAAATCCTGATCGCCGCGCTGCCATTCGATCGTCGCGCCGTGATTCGCCATCATCTGTCTCCGAGGTCGGCGCAGGCCGCTAGGACGACCATGCGCGTTGCGTCGAGATGTGCCGCCAATGTCGCCAGTGCAGCCGGAGCGTCGCCGGACGCCGCGGCTGCGATCAGTTGCCGGTGCTCCTCGGCCCAGCCCTGCTTGCGGGCTTCCGGGCCGAGCTGCTGCACGCTGAAACGGTCGATCGGCGCGCGCAGCTGCCGATAGAGCGCAAGGCTGCGCGGGCGTTCGGCCGGACGGTAGAGCGCTTCATGGAAGGCGATGTCGCCGCCGATCCAGCCGAGCCGGTCCTGCGCGTCTTCGAGCTGGTCCTGCAATCTCGCCAGTTCGCGGCAGGACCGCTCGCCGTGTCGGGGCAAGGCCCGGGCGATGAGATCGCTTTCGACCAGAAGGCGCAGATCGAAGATCTCGTCGATCTCGGCCGGCGTCGGCCAGCTCACGCGGGCGCCGCGATAATGCTCGATCCGAAGCAGGCCCTCGCTCTGCAACTGCGCCAGCGCCTCGCGCACCGGGATCCGGCTGACGCCGAACTCGGAAGCGAGTTGCTCCTGGCGGAGCAGCTCGCCGGCTTGCCAGCGTCCCTGGTCGATCTCCTGACGCAGGCGCGCGGCGAGGGCGGCGGCGGTGGTCGTGGCGGATAGGGGAGGAGTGTTCATCGAATAATTGTATCCAATTATTCGATCGATGCAATCCTACCGCTCCAAGTGCACAGCGATGCAGCCCGTAGTCGAGCGCCGCAGCGGCGCCTTGCCCGTCGGTTCGGCTCAGGCGGCCGCGGGTTCGCAGCCGATCATCCAGAGCGCCCCGTGGCGGTCACCCAGCATGCCGAAGCGCGGCGCCCAGAAGGTCTCTGCCATCGGCATCATTACCATTCCGCCTTCGGCCAGCGCGGCGAAGATGCGCTCGGCCTCGGCGGGCTCCTTCACGGTGACGCTGACATAGACGCTCCGCATCGGCCCGCTGCTCTGACCGGGCGGCGCGTCGGAGGCCATCAGCATCTGGCCATCGGCGAGTTCGAGGCAGGCATGCATGATCTTGGAGCGCCATTCCGGCGCGACGTCGACCGGCGAGCCTTCATAGGGCAGCATGGCCTCGATCCGGCCGCCGAGGATCCGCTGGTAGTCGGTGAAGGCGGCTTCGCACTGGCCGTCGAAGAGAAGATAGCTCGCAAGTTTCATCGTCATCCTCCCGGTGTATCTCTGGCCGGCGCGCATCGCCGGCATGGCTGCGAAGCGCGGAGCGTGGCAGGATCGCAAGACAGGCCTCGTCAGCAGGCCGGCCGCCCGTCGCTGCGACGGGCACCTGAACCGGAGACTTTCCCGCGACATGACATTCGAGATCGCCGCCACCCCCGAAGCCGCCGTCGACCGGCTCGAGGCGCTCTACAGCCAGGCGAAGCAGGCTCTGTGCGACGACCTGCAGCGCTTCTTCACCACGCAGGAGCCGCCGACGCCGGAAGAGCGCGCGCTCTACCGCTATCCGATGCTGCGCGTCACCTACGAGCCGTCGAAGCTTCCGGCGGCGACGCGGCGCGGCTACGCCAAATTCGCCATGCCCGGCGTCTATTCGACGACAGTGACGCATCCGGCCGAGTTCCGCGCCTATCTGCTCGATCAACTCCGGCCGCTGGTCGAGGAATACGGCGCCACCATCGAGACCGGTGTCAGCGCACAGGAGATCCCGTACCCTTACGCCCTCGACGGCGGCGATGAGCTCGGTCGCGGCAAGGTCAGCCCGGCCGAGCTGGCCCGGCATTTCCCGACGCCGCTGCTCTCGCTGGTCGGCGACGAGGTCGCCGACGGCTCGTTCGACATCATCGAGGGCGAGCCGCGCCCGCTTTCGCTCTTCGATGCGGTCAGGGTCGACTATTCACTGCGCCGCCTTGTCCACTACACCGGTACCGACTGGCGCGCGGTCCAGCCCTGGGTGCTGCTGACCAATTATCACCGCTATGTCGACCAGTTCGTCCGGCTGGCCCTGGCCGAGATCGAGGCCGGCACGGCGCTGGCCTTGGTTGCGCCGGGCGGCGTCCGCATCGAGCGTGAGGGCATCGACGTCAGCGCCGCCGAGCGGGTGATGTCCGCGCCCTGGCACCGTTTCCAGATGCCGGCCTATCACCTGATCCGGGCGAAGGGGGAGGGGGTGACGCTGGTCAATATCGGCGTCGGTCCTTCCAACGCCAAGAATATCACCGACCATCTCGCGGTGCTCAGGCCGAATTGCTGGCTGATGGTCGGCCATTGCGGCGGCCTGCGCCAGACCCAGATCATCGGCGACTACGTCCTCGCCCACGCCTATCTGCGCCAGGACGGCATTCTCGACGAGCTCGTCCCGCCGGACATCCCGATCCCGGCATTGGCCGAGGTCCAGGTCGCCTTGCAGGAGGCCGCCGCCGCCGTCACCGGCGAGAAGGGCGACCGGCTGAAGCAGCGCCTGCGCACCGGCACCGTGGTGACGCAGGACGACCGCAACTGGGAGCTGCGCTGGACCAAGGAGCGCAAGCGCATCAACCTCTCTCGCGCCATCGGCGTCGACATGGAATCGGGCACCATCGCCGCCCAGGGTTACCGTTTGCGCGTGCCCTACGGCACCTTGCTCTGCGTCTCCGACAAGCCGCTCCATGGCGAGATCAAGCTGCCCGGCGCCGCTAACGCCTTCTATGAGCGGGCGGTGAGCGAGCATCTGAAGATCGGCCTCGCCGCGCTGGAACGCCTGAAAGAGGCCGGCTCCTCGATCCATTCGCGCAAGCTCAGGAGCTTCGACGAGCCGCCCTTCCGTTGAGAGTGGCGGCCTGCTGGCCGATCGTGTCGGCGCGGGGCGCAGGGCTGCCCCGCATCGCCATCGCTGGGCATTTCTTCTCGCGCAAGCCATAGCCGCCGCACGCTTCGCCGCTTGCAGGAAGGATCGCAGGGGAATTGGAGTCCGGAGTGACGATGGCCCTGATCGGGCCGGCCGTTCTATGCGTTTTCAGTCTCGCCTTCCTCTGGGCCTGGGTGATCGAGCGGAGGCGCCACTATCTCCTGCTGCTGGCCGCGGCTCCGGCGCTGTTCGCGATCGCAGTGACGATCCAGGTCTTCTTCTGGCCGCCATCGGTGCCGGCGAACGCCGTTCTGTCGGGAGTGTTCTACACGCTGGCCGTCCAGGTCGCAGCCGAAGGCGTGCTACGCCGCTCCGGCAAGCGGCTCGGGCGGGCCTGGCATCTGTGCGCCTTCGCAGCGGTGATGGGCGGCCTCTGGTATTTCGCCTATCTCGTGCCGAACCTGCTGGCGCGCGTCTATCTGCAGAACTTCGGCTACGGTTTCGTCCTCCTGGTCTCGAGCCTGCAGCTGACACCTCTGATGCGTGGCCGACCGGTCGACCGGGTGCTGTTCTGGGTGCTGTTCGTCTTCGGCCTGCACTTCTTTCCACGCACCATCCTGACGATCGGCGTGGAGGCGCCGGGGGATGTCAGGATCTTCCAGGACTCGCTGTTCTGGCAGGCGATGCATTTGTCGCTTGCCGTGCTCGGCGCCGCCTTGGCGACGGCGTTGCTGGCGGCGACGCTGTCCGACGTGATCGACGATCTGCGCCGCGAGCGCGACAGCGACGGCCTGACCGGCCTGCTCAACCGACGCGCCTTCGAGCAGCGCGCCGGCGCCGTGCTCGCTGCCACGGGAGATGCGCCCTGTGCGCTGCTCGTCTGCGATCTCGACCATTTCAAGCGGATCAACGACAGCCATGGCCATGGCGCCGGCGACGAGGTGCTGAGCGCGTTCGGAAGGCTCCTGCGCCGTCTGAGCCACGAGAACGATCTGGTCGCGCGGATCGGCGGCGAGGAATTCGCGATCCTGCTGCCGGGAGCGGCAGAAGCCGCCGGCCAGGCGTTGGCGGAGCGGGCGCGCAGCGGACTGTCCGGCCTGGTCGTTTCCTTTGCGCCGAGCGGTGGCGCGGTCACGGCGAGCTTCGGGATCGCGGAACACCAGCCTGGGGACTCGCTTTCCGAGCTCTTTACCCGTGCCGACCGCCGCCTCTACCTCGCCAAGGCGGGCGGCCGGGACTGCGCGGTCGCCGATGATGCGGCCGCGAGTCCGGTACCGGGAGCGGTCAGCGCGGCAGCCCTGGGAGCTTCCTCCGCCCCGGCGCCCCGATGACATCCCGGCCCGCCGGATGCTACGACACGGGCCGTCCTGGCCCAGGAGCCCGCCCTTGTCTGCTTCCCGCTCCATCCTGCTGATCATCGGTGGCGGCATCGCCGCCTATAAGTGCCTGGAACTGATCCGGCGGCTGAAGGATCGCGGCATCGCCAGCCGTTGCATCTTGACGCGCGCGGGCGAGCAGTTCGTCACGCCGCTCGCGGTCGGCACGCTCGCCGGCGAGCGCTGCTTCACCGACCTGTTCTCGCTGACCGACGAGGCCGATATCGGCCATATCGCGCTGTCGCGCTCGACCGACCTCCTGGTCGTCGCCCCCGCCACCGCCGACCTGATCGCCAAGATGGCGAACGGCCATGCCGACGATCTCGCCTCCACTGGGCTTCTGGCGACCGACAAGCGCATCCTGATCGCCCCGGCGATGAATCCGCGGATGTGGCAGCATCCGGCGACCCGCCGTAACATGGCGCTGCTGCAGAAGGATGGAGTCCTCGTCGTCGGCCCGAATTCCGGCGCCATGGCCGAGCGCGGCGAGAGCGGGCCGGGCCGGATGGCCGAGCCGCACGAGATCCTGGCGGCGATCGAGCAGGCACTGGCCGGCGAGCAGCGCCAGCCGCCTTCGATAGGCTTTCTCGGCCGCCTGCCGGGCCAGGGCACGGCGCTTGGCCGGGCGCTGGCGGGCAAGCGCGTGCTCGTCACCTCCGGGCCGACCCATGAGCCGATCGACCCGGTGCGCTATATCGCCAACCGCTCCTCCGGCAAGCAGGGCCACGCCATCGCTGCCGCCGCGGCCGCTGCCGGCGCCGAGGTCACGCTGATCTCCGGTCCGGTGGGCATTCCCGATCCTGCGGGCGTCACGACCATCCATGTCGAGAGTGCCCGCGACATGCTGGACGCCACCGAACAGGCGCTGCCGGCCGATATCGCGATCTTCGCGGCCGCCGTCGCCGACTGGCGCGTCGCCGGGGCAGCCGACCAGAAGATGAAGAAGGGCGAGCACGGCACGCCGAGCCTGGCCCTCGTCGAAAATCCCGACATCCTCGCGACCATCGCGGCCCGCGAGATCGACCGGCCGCAGCTGGTCGTCGGCTTCGCGGCCGAGACGCAGAACGTCATCGCCTATGCCCGCGCCAAGCTGGCGAAGAAGGGTTGCGACCTGATCGTCGCCAATGATGTCGGCGGGACCGGCGTCATGGGCGGCGACGCCAACACCGTCCATCTCGTCACCGCCGATGCCGTCGAGAGCTGGCCGACCCTGCCCAAGGCCGAGGTCGCGGCGCGGCTGGTCGAGCATCTCGCCGCCCTGCTGGCGGACAAGGGCTGAGCGCCGATGGAGCCCGTCCGCATAAAGCGCCTGCCGCATGCGCAGGATCTGCCGCTGCCGGCCTATGAGACGCAAGGCGCCGCCGGGCTCGACCTGCGGGCCGCCTTGCCGGCCGGCGATCTGGAAATGGCGCCGGGTGCGCGCGGTCTTGTGCCGACCGGACTGGTTCTTGCGCTGCCGCCGGGCAGCGAAGGACAGGTCCGGCCGCGTTCGGGGCTGGCGCTGCGCCATGGCGTGACCGTCCTCAACGCGCCCGGCACGATCGACGCCGACTATCGCGGCGAGGTTCAGGTCCTCCTCGTCAATCTTGGGCAGGAGACATTCATCATCCGCCATGGCGACCGCATCGCCCAGCTGATCGTCGCGCCGGTGGCGCAGGCCAGGCTCGTCGAGGTGCAACTGCTCGACGACACAGTTCGTGGTGCCGGCGGCTTCGGCTCGACCGGGGTGACGGATCCGGTGGCCTCCTCTGCCCGCGAGGCCCGGTCATGATCCAGCTCTCGCGCCGCAGCCTGCTCGCCATCGCAGCGGTGGTCGATATCGCGCTGCATGCCCGCCCGGCTCCGGTCGCGGCCAAGGCGCTCGCTGCCCGCCACGAATTGCCGCCGCGCCATCTCGAGACGATGCTGCAGGCGCTGGTCAAGGCCGGCATCCTCAAGGGTGTGCGCGGCCCGCGCGGCGGCTATGAACTCGCCCGAGAGCGTAGGCGCATCACTGCAGGCGCGATCGTCCGTGCCGCAATGCAGGCCAATTCTGAGGAGAACCTGCCGCCGCTGCCGCGCTCGCCCCTGGTCGAGAGCGTCGTCGGTCCGGCTGTCCAGAGCGCGCTCGACGCGTGCCTTGCGGCGCTCGACGCGGTCACCGTGGCCGAGCTCTGCCAGCAGGCTGAAAGCCTCGCCGCGGCGGCCGGCAAGGATATTGGCGCAGATTTTACAATATAGAATGTAAATTTATCTGTTTCTCGACAGATTCTGTAATTTGATGCTAGCCTGTCGTCGAACCTACTGATCTTGACTCAGGGAGGCCGCCATGGCCGACGCCGCGCAGAAGCTCAACCCAGTCCCGACACCCGGCCGTGGCCGGGTCTATGACTCGATCACCGACACGATCGGCGATACGCCGCTGGTGCGGCTGAACCGGCTTCCTGCCGAGCGCGGGGTCAAGGCCACGATCCTCGCCAAGCTCGAATTCTTCAACCCGATCTCGAGCGTCAAGGACCGTATCGGCGTCAGCATGGTCGATGCGCTGGAGGCCTCCGGCGCGCTGAAGCCCGGCGGCACGCTGATCGAGCCGACCTCCGGCAATACCGGCATCGCGCTCGCCTTCGTCGCCGCCGCGCGCGGCTACCGGCTGATCCTGGTCATGCCGGAAACCATGTCGATCGAGCGCCGCAAGATGCTCGCCCTGCTCGGTGCCGAGCTGGTGCTGACCCCCGGCCCCGGCGGCATGCGCGGCGCCATCGCCAAGGCCGAGGAGCTCAAGGCCGAGATTCCCGGCGCGATCATCCCGCAGCAGTTCGAGAATCCCGCGAACCCGGCGATCCATCGCAAGACGACGGCCGAGGAGGTCTGGAACGACACCAATGGCGACGTCGACATCTTCGTCTCCGGCGTCGGCACGGGCGGCACCATCACCGGCGTCGGCCAGGTGCTGAAGGCGCGTAAGCCCGGCGTGAAGATCGTCGCGGTCGAGCCCGAGGATTCGCCGGTGCTCTCCGGCGGCCAGCCCGGCCCGCACAAGATCCAGGGCATCGGCGCCGGCTTCGTGCCCGGCATCCTCGACCGCGGCGTCATCGACGAGGTCGTGACCGTCGGCAACCAGACCGCCTTCGAGACGGCGCGTGCGCTCGCCAAGAGCGAGGGCATCCCGGCCGGCATCTCCTCGGGTGCGGCGATCGCCGCCGCGCTCGAGATCGGCGCCCGGCCGGAGAACGCCGGCAAGAAGATCGTCGTGATCGTCCCTTCCTTCGCCGAGCGCTACATTTCGAGCGCGCTGTTCGAAGGTCTCTGAGACGCTTCCCAACGAAAGCAGGGCGCCTTTCCGGAGAGGGAAGGCGCCCTTTTTCGTCAGCGGCTGAGTTCGACCCGGTTGCCCCAGGGGTCGGCGATCCCCGGCGCGCCGCCGGCCTCGTCGCCGCCGGCCGCCAGAATGTGCTCGCGCAGGCCGGCATAGGCCGCATCGTCACGGGCCACGAGTTCGAAGCGCGAAAGCCCGGCCTCATTCGCCCGGCGCGGCCCGGCCCCTCGGCTGTGCCAGATATTGGCCGCGATATGGTGGTGGTAGCCGCCGGTCGCCATGAAGGCCGCGCCGGGATAGTGCACCATCACCTCGAAGCCGAGCTTGTCGCGATAGAAGGCCTCGGCGCCCGCGACGTCGCCGACGCGCAGATGGATATGGCCCATCACCGTTCCGGCGGGCATGCCGGCATAGTCGCCAGCGTCGGCCTCGCGCAGCAAGGCGTCGAGATCAAGCCGGTCGGTCGCCATCTTGATCTCGCCCCCCGGTCCGCGCGGCCATTCCGTCCGGCTGCGGTCGCGATAGATCTCGATGCCGTTGCCCTCTGGATCGGAAAGGTAGAGCGCCTCGCTGACGAGGTGATCTGAGGCTCCCTCGAGCGGCAGGCGCCGGCTTGCGGCTTGGCCGAGCCAGTTGGCGAGATCGGCTCGGGAGGGCAGCAATAGCGCGAGGTGGAACAGGCCCGCGGCTGAGGAGGGCGCTTGCGCGCCCGCTTCCAGCCTGACCAGCGGCACCCCGCCGGCCCCGAGCACGCTTTCCCGCTCATTCTCGCTGATCACGGAAAGGCCGATCGCGTCGCGATAGAAGGCGGTCAGGCCGGGCAAGTCGCGCACGCGCAGGCTGACCGTGCCGATATGGACGGGGGCGTCGAGGGACTCGTTGGCGCGGGGCTGGGTGGTTGTGGTGACGGCCATGGCGGGCTCCGAAATGACTGCGGCCAATGCCGCCTAGGCCTAAAATGGTGCTTCAGCCCCCTCTTGTCGTCCCCGGGCGCGGCAAATCCGAGATTGCGCAGTTGCAATCGAAGCTTGCGCCAGCTCCGCCTTTCGCGGGCGCACGGTCCGCTTCGGAGCCCTCAGCGGCCGCGCCCGGCGACCCTCCGCGCCAGTTGCGCGGTCGGCGGAATCGCGGCGCCATGCCGGCTCTGCTGCTCCAGCTCGGCATTGAGTTCGGCGCCGGCAAGCACGATCGTCGCCGAGAGCCAGAGCCAGGTCATGAAGACCACCACGGTCGCCAGCGAGCCATAGGTCGCGGTGTAGTTGCCGAGCGTGCTGACATACCAGGAGAAGGCGCTCGACGTCGCCGCCCAGAGCAGCGAGGCGACTGCCGCACCGGGCAGGACCCAGGCGAAGCGCGGCGGCTTGCGGTCGGGGCCGATCCAGTAGAGGCAGCCGATCGCGATCGTGCCGATCACGAAGAAGGCCGGCCAGCGGGCGAGGCGCACGATGGTCTCCAGCTCGTGGCCGAAGGGGAAGAGGGCCGTCACCACCGGCAGGCTGGCGATCGCGGTCAGCGCCAGGACGAGCAGCAGGAGCCCGCTCAGCGTGGTCGCCAGCGAGATCAGGTTGAGCTTCAGGAAGCCGCGCTGCTCGCGCGCGCCATAGATGATGTTGAGCGCGTCGAAGATCGCCTTCACCGCGGCATTCGCGCTCCAGGTCGCCACCGCAAAGCTGATGAGGAAGGTCAGCGACAGGCTTGCTGCATCGCGGCCCGCAAGCCGTACGGCCTGCTCGCGGATCAGTTCGCGCGCTGCTTCCGGGAAGACTAAAGTGAGATCGTCGAGCTGCGCGGCGATGGTCGCGGGATCTGTCATCCCGCCATAGATCGTGACCAGCAGCGACAGCGCCGGGACCAGCGAGAGCAAGGTGAAGAAGGCGACGGCGCCGGCGAGCGAGAGCACGCGCGCCTCCTGGATGCGGACGATGAAGCGGCCCAGCACGTCCTTCCAGCCGCGCCAGGGGAGGGCGATCGGGGAGGCGGCGCCGCGGCCGCGGCGCGCCTGGCGCAAGGGATCGCGGACGCGACGGGTGAAGGTCGCGTGGACATAGCCGAGCGCCAGCGCCGCCAATCCGGCAGCGCCGGTGATTCGTTTCAGATACGCCATGCCCGTCTCCGCCGATCGATGCGGCCCCGCCTGCCGGGAACGCCGGGCGACCCGGATCGTTCCAGCTCCTGACGCTCGAATAATCTGCTTAGAGCTTTGTTAACCTTAACGGTTTCTTATCGTGGCAGGCCAGCGCGTCTTAAACGGCGCGAAAGGCGGGGCGAACTGCCCCATCTCCTTCTACGACCAGAGTGCCCGATGAAGACGCTCCTCAAAGCCACCGTCGCGACCTTCCTCCTGCTCGGCAGCGGTGCTGCTCTGTCCGCCGATCTGCCGTCGAGCAAGTACCTGCCGCTCGCTCCGGCCCTGCCGCCGCTCTACAGCTGGACCGGCTTCTATGTCGGCGGCCAGGCTGGCTACTCCTGGGGCTCCGATCGACAGAACCTCTACACCACGGTCGGCCGCGTGCCGGTCGGTATCTCCTTCGACTACAGCCCGTCCTCCTTCATCGGCGGCGTCCATGCCGGCTTCAACTACCAGATCGGCTCGGTGGTCCTCGGCGTCGAAGGCGATATCGAGGCGATCAATGGTCGCGATCAGCGCAGCGGGCTGTTCAGGGTCGAGCAGGACTGGCAGGGCTCGGTGCGCGGCCGCATCGGCTATTCCTTCGACCGCTTCATGATCTACGGCGCCGCCGGCGCCGCCTTCAGCCGCTTCGAATACGGCTACTTCAACCCGGCGCTCGGCTTCGGCGAGAATGGCAGGTTCTCCCGGACCGGCTGGACCGTCGGCGGCGGCGTCAACTTTGCCTGGACCGACAATCTCATCTTCGGCCTCGACTATCGCTACACCGATTATGGCAATTTCGATTTCGTCGCGAGAAACGCCTATCTCGGCCTGACTGCCGAGCATGAGCCGACTTCGCACGCCGTCCGCGCCAGCGTCGCCTACAAGTTCTGATCCGCCGCCCACTCCGGGAATCGACGAGGCCGCGCCGCAAGCGCGGCCTTCCTGTTTGCGCGTTGTCGCCTGAATGCGCGCAGGCTTCACGGCTCGTCGCTTCGGCCGCGCTGCGCCAGCAGCCAGGACCTGACCATCGCGGTCGGCTCCGGATGGCGCGGCTTGCGCGCCGAGACGACATGGAAGTCGAGGCTGCCGCGCATCGTCGCTGGGAAGGCCTGCACCAGCCGGCCGGCGGCGAGGTCGGGCTCGACGAGGAAGCGGCTGGCGAGCGCCAGGCCCTGGCCGGCGAGGGCGGCATCGAGGGCCAGCGCCGTCTGGTTGAAGCGCATGCTCCGCATGCCCGGCGGCATCGGCCGTGCGAGAGCGCGCTCGATGAATTCCGGCCAGAGGTCATGTCCGTCATGCAGTAGCACCAGCTGCGCCAGTTCGGCATCGTCGAGCGTGGCCGCGGCGCCGGCACGGAGCTTGGGGCTGCAGACGGCGACGACATCCTGCGGGAACAGCAGATCGGCTACCAACCCGGCTCCAAAGGGCGGCCGGCCTTGCCGCACCGCGATGTCGACCCCGTCGGATTGGAAATTGGCGAGGCTGTCGCTGGCGAGGATGCGCAGGTCGAGCTGCGGATGGGCGGCGGTGAACGCCGGCAGGCGCGGAATCAGCCATTTCGAGGCGAAGCTCGGCGTCACGCTGATCGTCAGCCGCAGCGGCTGCGGGCGCAAGGCCGAGGTCGCCTCGGCGATCACAGCGAAGGCGCGGGCAAGCTGCGCGGCATAGCCCCGGCCGGCGCTGGTCAGGGCGAGACCGCCCGGCAGCCGCTCGAATAATTGCATGGCGAGGTCCCGCTCGAGGCCGCGCACCTGCTGTGCGACGGCGCCCTGCGTCACGCCAAGTTCCTCCGCTGCCAGTCGGAAGTTGAGATGGCGGGCGGCGGCCTCGAAGGCGCGCAGGGCATTGAGCGAGGGCAGGCGGCGTGAAGGTTCCATCAGCCAGTAGATTTCCTACAGTCTGAGCGGTGACGAACTCGCTGGCCAAGGCTCGTGCCTGCTGCCAAGAACAGGGTGTGCATGGCGCTGGCTTTGTGCATGGAGCCGCTTGTAAAACGAATGGTGGACGCGATGGCAGCAGAAAAAGTAGCGATCGTCACGGCAGGCGGCAGCGGCATGGGTGCCGCCGCGGCGCGGCGGCTGGCTCAGGACGGCTTTAGGGTCGCGATCCTGTCCTCCTCGGGCAAGGGCGAGGCGCTGGCGGCGGAGCTCGGCGGCCTCGGTGTCACCGGCTCGAACCAGTCGAATGACGACCTCAAGCGCCTCGTCGACGAGACCATGGCGCGCTGGGGCCGGATCGACGCGCTCGTCAACAGCGCCGGCCATGGCCCGCGCGCGCCGATCACCGAGATCACCGACGAGCAATGGCATACCGGGCTCGACGTCTATCTGATGAACGTCATCCGCGCGACACGCCTCGTCGCCCCGGTGATGGCGGCGCAGAAATCCGGCGCGATCGTCAACATCTCGACGGCCTGGGCCTTCGAGCCGGCAGCGACCTTCCCGACGTCGGCGGTGTTCCGCGCCGGGCTCGCCGCCTACACCAAGCTCTTCGCCGACCAGTATGCCGAGCACAATGTCCGGATGAACAATGTCCTGCCCGGCTGGATCGATTCGCTGCCGCAGACCGAGGAACGCCGCGCCGGCGTGCCGATGCAGCGCTACGGCACCAGCGAGGAGATCGCCGCAACGGTCGCCTTCCTCGTTTCGGAGGGCGCCGGGTACATCACCGGCCAGAATCTGCGCGTCGATGGCGGGTTGATGCGCTCGGTCTGAGCGACGGGGGGCGGGTAATGGTCGGCTTGAGCCGACCATTTCGCCCCGGATGAGGCTCCCGCCAGGGTCCGCTCGTGGTTGCGAGTTTCCCGGCTCTACGCTGCGCTCCCGCCGAGAATGTCGCCCTGGGCCTTCAGAACCCCGTGCGCTGGCGGATCGCCGCTGCCAGCGTGCCGTCGTCGAGATAGTCGAGCTCGCCGCCGACCGGCACGCCATGGGCGAGCTTGGTCACCTTGACCTCAAGATGCGCCAGAAGGTCAGTGATGAAATGCGCCGTGGTCTGGCCCTCGACCGTGGCGTTGAGCGCTAGGATGATTTCCTTCACCGCCGGTTCCGAGGCGCGGGCGACGAGCGCGTCGAGCGTCAAATTCTCCGGCCTGATGCCGTCGAGCGCCGAGAGCACGCCGCCGAGCACGTGATAGCGCCCGCCGACCGCGCCGGAGCGCTCAAGCGCCCAGAGATCGGCGATGTCCGCGACGACCACGATGACGCTGTCGTCGCGGCGCGGATCGCGGCAGAGCCCGCACGGGTCGCTGGTGTCGACATTGCCGCAGCTCGAGCAGACGACGATTCGTTCGCGCGCCACCGCCATCGCTTCGGCCAGGGGGCCGAGCAACTGCTCGCGCTTCTTGACGAGATGCAGCGCCGCGCGCCGCGCCGAGCGCGGCCCCAAGCCCGGCAATTTCGCCAGGAGCTGGATCAGGCGCTCGATTTCGGGGCCGGCAATGGTGCGGGACATGGCGAGCCTAAATAGGGAATAGCGCCGTCATTCCGGACAAGCCGCGCAAGCGGCGCCGATCCGGAATCCATTGAGGGGCGCGGCGCTCTACGATGGATTCCGGGACGTCGCTGCGCTTGCCCGGAATGACGGTGCGCGAGCCGGACTCAGAACAGTTTCATGCCGGGCGGGATCGGCAGGCCGCGCGTCACCTCGGCCATCCGGTCGGCGACGGCGCGCTCGGCCTTGTTGCGGGCGTCGTTGCAGGCGGAGATCACGAGGTCCTCGAGGATCTCCTGCTCGCCGGCGACCATCAGGCTCGGGTCGATCTTCACCGATTTCAGCACGTTCTTGGCGGTCATCACCACCGTGACCAGCCCGCCGCCGGCCGAGCCCTCGAACTCGAGCGTGTCGAGCTGGGCCTGCATGTCGGCCATCTTCTTCTGCATGTCCTGCGCCTGCTTCATCAGGCCCATCATGTCGCGCATCGCGGCGCTCCCTCTTGCTCAGTTGTCCGTCCAGAACTCGAAGCCCTCGAAATCCGGCTCGCTGTCGTCGAACAGCGGCTCGGCCTCGGGCAGATACTCGTCGCCGGCCGTCGCGCTCGCCTGCTGCTCGGCCTCGGCGGCACGCGGGTCGCGGACGTCGACGATGCGGGCGCCGGGGAAGCGTTCCAGAACGGCGCGAACCACCGGGTGGCTGGCGGCATCGCTCTCGCGCTTGTCGCGCGCGGCCTCGGCCTGCTCGCGCAGGGTCGGCGCGCCTTCGGTGTTGGCGAGGGCGACCAACCAGGTCTGGCCGGTCCAGTCCTTCAGCCGCTTCGACAGGTCGGTGGCGAAATGGCGGTTGCTCGAATTGGCCAGCGCGAACTCGATCCGGCCCGGCTCGAACTTGACCAGCCGGACATCGCGCTCCAGCGCCAGCTTCATGGTGATGTCGCGCTGGCGCGAGGCGAGCGCGACGAGGTCTTCCAGGGTCTGGGGCTGCGGCAGGCCACCCGCCAACGCGCGCGGCGCGGTAGCGACGGCTGGAGCCGGATTGGCGGCTAGGCCCGTGCTCGCCGCCGGAGGGTGGGCGCGGGG